>JAHCLE010000349.1 GCA_026125445.1 Burkholderiales bacterium | reverse complement strand
CGGGCGTGCGCCGCTCGCCGCGGCGCCGGTCGAGGCTCAGGAAGTAGCCCACCTTCACGAGCAGCGGGGTGCCGGCCACCGCCGCCCGGCGGGCGCGTTCCTCTTCCTCCGGGGTGATCGCCGCCAGCGGCACCGCCTCCGTGAAGTCGACCTCGTGGGCGTCGCTCATGTCGCGAAGCCGATCCTGGCCATCAGCGGTGGCCAGCGCGGGTCGTTGCGCATCGCCGCGAGGGTCGGGTCGACGAAGGCGTGGTGCAGCCCGGGGTCGTGCTGCTCGCGACCGCGCTCCAGCCACTCGAAGGCGGCGTCGAGATCGCCGATGTGGGCATTGGCCTGGGCGAACTGGTAGGCGAAGACGTTCGCGTACTTCTCGACGAGGGTCGCGAGTAGCCGCCTCGCCTCCTCGTGCCGGCCCTGGCTCCAGCGCACGTAGACCTGCAGGAGGTCGTGGTAGTCCTCCTCGGCGATGGATTCCGCCATCGCCGCCGCCTCGTCCAGCCGGCCCTGCGTGAGCTGGATCCAGGCGATCCAGCCACGCGCCGCGGTCGACTGCGGATTGAGCTCGAGCGCCTTCGCGAAGGCCGCCTCGGCCTCGCGCGTGCGGCCCATGTAGAGGAGGGTACGCGCGCGCATCAGGTAGCCCGCGTTGTTCAGCGGATCGAGATCGACGGCCTTCTGCGAAAGGCGCAGCGCTTCCTCGAAATCGCCGCAGACCAGCCGGTTCAGGGCGACCGAGCGCGAGACCTCGGCGTCGCCGGGCGCCAGCTCGAGCGCCCTGCGGAAGGCGCGCTCGCTGGCTGCCCGGTCCCAGGAGACCGACCCGTGGATGAATGCCATGGCGATGTGGGCCTCGGCCAGGTCCGGCTCGAGGGCCAGCGCACGCTCGGCCGCCTGCCGGGCTTCGGCGAAGCCCTTCAGGTAGTCGTCGGCGGCCTGGTGCACGCCGCCCATCGCCGCCCGCCAGAAGAGCGCCAGGGAGAGGTCGGCCCAGGCGGCGGCGTACTCGCCATCGATGGCGAGCGCGCGCCGGAAGTACGCGATGGCCATCTCGCGATCCCCCCGGTTGCCGCGCTGGTACAGGTGGCGCCCCTGCAGGCGCAGCTGGAGCGCCTCGGCTTCGACGGTGCGGCCCTTCGTGGCGGCCGTCACGGCCGCGCTGGCCCCGCCGGAGGTCCCCATCAGGCTCGCCTGCAGCTCCTTCACCACGGCCTGCGCGATGTCGTCCTGCACGGCGAAGATGTCGTCGAGCTGCCGGTCGTAGGTCTCCGACCAGAGGTGGTAGCCGTCGGCCGCGTTGATGAGCTGCGCGGTCACCCGCACGCGCTTGCCTGCCTTGCGCACGCTGCCCTCGAGCACCGTCGCGACGTTGAGCTTCGCGGCGATGGCCTGGATGTCGGCGTCCTTACCCTTGAAGCTGAAGGACGAGGTGCGGGCGGCCACGCGCAGGCCGCGGATCTTGGCCATGACGTTGAGCAGCTCCTCGGCCAGGCCGTCGGCGAAGTACTCGTTCTCCTCGTCGTGGCTCAGGTTCACGAAGGGGAGAACCGCGATGGAACGGGAATCGGCGGCCTGCGGGCGGGGCGCGGCCGGAACCGGGGCCGGCGCGGCCGCGGGATCGCCGCCGGCGAGCAGGCGGGCGCGCTCGGCGAACGTTTCCGCCGACTCGCCGCCCGGCAGCCGCGTCCACTGCACCTCGCGGAACCTGGCCGGCACCCGGGCGCTCGCGTCGGAAGTGCCGTCGATCACCACCGGAAGCAGGAAGGCCTGGTCGTCGGCCATGAG
>JAHCLE010000348.1 GCA_026125445.1 Burkholderiales bacterium | reverse complement strand
CTGCGCCGGGACGGGGCCGTCGACGGGCATGGGCGGGGTGTCCTCGCGGACGCCCGGTCAGGCCTGCGGCGCGGTGATCACGTGCTCCCCGCGCTCGAAGACGACCTGCGCGCGGCCGACGATGAGGGGGTCGAGCGCGCCGATGATGTCCGGATTCTTGTTGGTGTAGCCGAGCCGGTGCAGCAGGTAGCGCATGGCCGAGAGGCGCGCGCGCTTCTTGCAGTCGCTCTTGATCACGATCCAGGGCGCGTCGGTGGTGTCCGTGTGGAAGAACATCGCCTCCTTGGCCGCGGTGTAGTCGTCCCACTTGTCGAGCGAGGCCTTGTCGATGGGGGAGAGCTTCCACTGCTTGAGCGGGTGCACCTCGCGCTCCTTGAAGCGGCGGCGCTGCTCGCGCCGGCTCACCGAGAACCAGAACTTGAAGAGGTGGATGCCCTGGCGCACGAGCATGCGCTCGAACTCCGGCGCCTGGCGCATGAACTCCTGGTACTCCGATTCCGTGCAGAAGCTCATCACGCGCTCCACGCCCGCGCGGTTGTACCAGCTGCGGTCGAAGAGGACGATCTCGCCCGCGGTGGGCAGGTGCTCGACGTAGCGCTGGAAGTACCACTGGCCGCGCTCCTCGATCGTGGGCTTCTCGAGGGCGACCACGCGCGCGCCGCGGGGGTTCAGGTGCTCCATGAAGCGCTTGATCGTGCCGCCCTTGCCGGCCGCGTCGCGCCCCTCGAAGATGACCACCACGCGCTGGCCCGTCTCCTTGACCCAGGCCTGCAGCTTCAGCAGCTCCACCTGCAGGCGGTACTTCTGCCGCTCGTAGCTCTTGCGCGAGAGCAGGTTCTTGTACGGGTAGCCGCCATCCTGCCAGTTGTCCGCGAGCTCGCGGTCGGCCTGCCGGCGCACGAGCTTGTCCAGCCCCTGCTGCTGTTCGAGGACGGAACGCAGGATGCGCGCAGCGTCCCCTGGGTTCACGCCTTCCAGGAGGTCGCGGATCGCGCCCGCGGTCACCTCGTCGGCGGCCGCGCCCGCCTGCTCGGTGGCGTAGTCCTCGATGGCAGCGGGCTCGAGCAGCGGCGCTGTGTCGCCCTGCTCGGCGGCGCGGACCGCGTCGAGGGGGGCCTTCCGCGCCTTGCGGCGCGGCGCGCCCTTGACGGCGGCCGGGCGGGCCCTGGCGCGGGAAATCACGGGACGGGTGGAGGACATCGCAGCCTCGGACGGATCGTGGGGACAGGCCTATCTATACCATCGGCGCGGCCCGGGTTCCTGACGGCCGTCAACGCCGCTCGGTCGCCGCCCCGGTGCGCGGGTCGAAGGCCGCGGTGACCGGCCCGCGCCCGGAGAAGCGGTCGAGGGCGAGGTAGATCACCGGCGTGATGTAGAGCGTCACCGCCTGGGAGAGCAGCAATCCGCCGACCACCGCGAGGCCCAGCGGCTGGCGCAGCTCCGCGCCGGCGCCCAGCCCCATCGCGATGGGCAGCGCCCCCATGAGGGCCGCCAGGGTCGTCATCATGATCGGCCGGAAGCGCAGGATGCAGGCCTCGCGGATCGCCTGCGCCGGCGTCATGCCGCCGCTGCGCTGCGCGTCGAGGGCGAAGTCGATCATCATGATGGCGTTCTTCTTCACGATGCCGATGAGCATGAGGATGCCGATCATCGCGATGATCGACAGGTCCATGCCGAAGATCCAGAGGGTCACCAGCGCCCCGACGGCCGCCGAGGGCAGCCCCGCCAGGATCGTGAGCGGGTGGATGTAGCTCTCGTAGAGCACGCCCAGCAGCACGTAGATC
>JAHCLE010000347.1 GCA_026125445.1 Burkholderiales bacterium | reverse complement strand
GGCGCCGGTGTCGCCGGCGGCGAGGGCGCCCTGCAGGTCGGACGCGTCCTCCGGGCCCTTCAGCCGCATGACGAGCGTTCCCTCGGTCGCGCGGTCCACGGTATTGATCGCGGCCCGCGCGCGGCCGTCGGCCTTGGCCGCGGGAGCGCCGATCCTGCCGGCGCCGCCCGTGCCCACCACCCGGGCCGTCTGCCCGACCTCGTCCTGCAGGCGGTAGGGCGGCACGGCGTCCACGCCCAGGACGGCGGTGCGCAGGTAGACGAGCGCGATGTCCGGCCCGGCGCCGCCCTTCCAGTCGGGGTGCACGAAGATCTCCTGGATCTCGACGCTCGCCCCGGCGATGGCGAGCTTCGCGCCTGCGCGCAGGGCATTGGCGCGATGCGCCGCCGTGAGGATCCATCGCGGCCAGACGAGGACGCCGACGCCACCCGCCGGCCCCAGGCTCACGGCGGCGGGGTAGCGCGTCGCGAGCTCGACGTACTCCTCGTCGTCGCGGTCGGCGCGGATGAGGATCGCCTGGGCCGGGAGGGCCTGGAGGGTCGCGGCCAGAGCGCACGCGATGCATCGAAGGGTGGGCATCGGGTCTTCCGGATTCAGGGGGCGGGGGGGCTCAGTCGGGATCCAGGCGAAGGTGCCGGTCCCACATCGGGCGCATCTCGCGGCGGAACAGCGCCTGGGCACCGCGGCGCCTCTCGCGCTCGAGCCTCGCGGCCATGGCCCAGCGCTTCGCCTGGGCGCGGTCGCCGCGATGGGCCGCGAGCGCGGCGAGCGACTCGCGGCATTGCGCGGCGAGCTCGTCCGCCTCGATCGTGTCGGCGCCTCCCAGCGCGGCGCCCAGGAGCTTCGCGGCCGCCTCGGCGTGGCCCATCCGGCGCTCCACTTCCCCCGCGAGCCAGGTGACGCGGGCGGCGATCCGGGGGGCATCCTCGGGCCTCAGGATCCCGCGCGCCCGCTGCAGAATCGCTCGCGCCTCGGCGAGATTGCCCAGCCGCATCTCGCAGTCGGCGAGCGAGGCCTGCGCCATCGCCGCGCCCACGCGCGGCCGGCCCGATTCGAGCGCCTGCAGGTAGTAGCGCCGGGCGTTCCGCCAGCACTGCTTGGCGCCGGGGTGGTCCCCGCGCAGATCGAGTTTCCGTGCCTGCCGGTTCAGGACGTGGCCGATGTTCACCGCCGTGGCGGAAACGCGCTCGGCGTCGTCCTGGCGGCGGAAAGCGGCCCGCGCCTGGCGCAGCGTCGCGATCGCCTCCCCGTACCGGTCGGCATCGCCGAGCACGCAGCCGAGAAAGGCGCGCGCCTGCGCCTCGCCGCGCGCGTCGCGGGCCTGGGCCGCGAGCAGCGTGGCGCGTGCCGCCGCCTGTTCCGCGCGCCGCAAGTCCCCCACGGAAAGGAACGAGTACGCGATGCTCAGGGTGGCCTGCGACCGGATCTCGGGCCCGCCGTCGCTGCCGAACCCGCACGCGTCGAGGCCGGCGGCGACGGCCGCCACGTAGTCGCCGCGATAGTAGTGGCAGACGGCGGCGATGGCGCAGGCCTGTGCCTGGGCGGCCTTGTCGCCGAGGCGCCGCGCCAGGCGCAGGGCATCCGAGACCTGGCGCAGGGCCTCCGCGACGTCGATCGAGACGCTCAGGAGCCGGGCCTTGTCGAGCGCGCGCCGCAGGGCCTCCGCCTCGGGCGGATGGGATCGCGGGCTTTCGGGCCGGGTCACGGGGCGGCTGGGAGTCACGCCGCGATTCTAGCGCCAAGCCCGCGCCGTGCCGGGCCGGACGCTTCGTTGACACGCCCGGCGCAACTGCA
>JAHCLE010000346.1 GCA_026125445.1 Burkholderiales bacterium | reverse complement strand
CCTCGGGCCGGTAGTTCTCCTCCACCCAGGCGCCGATCCAGGCCGCGAACTCGAGGTCGATCGCGGCCTTGTCCACGCGCTCGCCGCCGTCCATCCGGCGCGCGGCCTCGTTGTAGGAGACGGTCACCTGGAAGGGATACGGGTCGCCCCCCTCCTCGTCCTCGCGGACCGAGACGAAGGCACAGGGCGCGTCGCTCGACATGTTGAGGTAGTAGCCCTCCGCCTCGTCGCGATAGAGCACCACCTCGAAGCCCGGGAAGACCTTCTGCAGGACGCCCTCGCGCTCCAGGAGCACGCGCGGCTCCCCCCCCACGTCCGGGATCACGCTCGCCGCCTGCCACTGGTGCGTGGCCCAGCGGCTCTCGACCGGGGTCCGCTCGAGGACGACGGCAACGCGCCGGGTGGGTCTATCGCTCATGCCGCGACTATAGCCGAATCGGTCCGACCCCAGCGCGCGTGCGGGCTCTGGGCGCACCGTGCGTGCTATCCTCGGTGCCCCCCAAGGGACTCCCCTCCGGATGTCGAAGACCGTCATCCCCGTCGCCCCCGCGAGGCAAGGCCTCGAGATCCCGCCGCTCTCCCGCGAGCCGGGCGCCGGCCCGCTCGTGGACGCGCGCGGCCGCGGCCTTCGCGACCTGCGCATCTCGGTGACGGACCGGTGCAACTTCCGCTGCACGTACTGCATGCCGCGCGAGGTCTTCGGCACGGACTACCCCTTCCTGCCGCACGCCGAGCTCCTCCGCTTCGAGGAGATCGTGCGCGTGGCGCGCGTCTTCCACGGCTACGGCATCTCCAAGATCCGGCTCACCGGCGGCGAGCCGCTGCTGCGGCGCGGGATCGAGGACCTGGTGGCGATGCTCCACGAGGCCCTGCCCGAGGTCGACCTCACGCTCACCACCAACGGCTCGGCGCTGCGGCAGAAGGCGCGCGCCCTGTACGCGGCGGGACTGCGCCGCGTCACGGTGTCGCTCGACTCCCTGGACGACGCCACCTTCCGTGCCATGAACGACGCGGACTTCCCCGTGGCGGGGGTGCTGGAGGCAATCGACGCCGCGGCCGCCGCGGGGCTCGCGCCGGTGAAGGTGAACATGGTGGTCAAGCGCGGCACCAACGATCACCAGGTGGTCGACATGGCGCGCCATTTCCGCGGCACGGGACACATCGTGCGCTTCATCGAGTTCATGGACGTGGGCGCCACCAACGGCTGGCGCATGGACGACGTGGTTCCCAGCGCCGAGGTCGTGCGGCGAATCGCGCAGGCCTTCCCCTGCGAGCCGGCCAACCCCAACCACTTCGGCGAGGTCGCCAAGCGCTGGCGCTACAAGGACGGCCAGGGCGAGTTCGGCATCATCTCGAGCGTGACGCAGGCGTTCTGCTCGTCGTGCAACCGCGCGCGCCTGTCGACCGACGGCTCGGTCTACACCTGCCTCTTCGCCGACCGCGGCTACGACCTGCGCTCGATCCTGCGCGGCGGCGGAACCGACGACGATCTCGCGCGCGCGGTGGCGGCCATCTGGCAGCGCCGCGAGGACCGCTACTCGGAGGTCCGCACCGAGGAGACGGCGCGGCAGCGCAAGGTCGAGATGTCCTTCATCGGGGGCTGACGTGGCCGAGGAACGCGCCGGATCGTCGAGATGACCCGCCACCGCCCCCGCCTCACGCAGGCCGCGCGCCCGGCCACCTTCACCGTGGACGCGCACGACGAGACCGGCGCCCACCGCCCCACGCCCATCGCGGGCGAGCACCCCCTCACGCTCTACGTCGACAAGCGCGAGATCCTCACCCTGATGACGCT
>JAHCLE010000345.1 GCA_026125445.1 Burkholderiales bacterium | reverse complement strand
ATGGCCCGGCAGCAGCGAGCTCGAGTCCTTGCGCCCCGCGCCTCGCTTCATCCACGACTCGAAGAGGTCGCCCAGGATGGACAGGGCGGCGAGCCCCACCATCGCGGCGAGCGCCGGCAGGCCCGCCACGGCCTCGAAGTGCGGCGAGAGCGGCCCGGGACGGACGTGCGCGAGGATGTCGAGCGCCACGCCGTAGGCGAGCACCCCCAGGATCGCGCCGATCACGCCCTCCCAGGTCTTTCCCGGGCTGATGGCGGGCGCGAGCTTGCGCCGGCCGAAGCGGTGGCCCGCGAAGTAGGCGGCGATGTCGGCGACCCACACCAGGGCGGCGCAGGCGAGCAGCACCCAGGGGCCCGCCTCGCGCAGCACCACGAGCGCGGCCCACAGGGGCCACAGCACGAACCAGCCGGCCAGGCCGCAGGCCCACGGCTCCGGGCGCAGGCGAAGCCCGAGCCACGCCGGAACGGCGAAGATCCAGAAGTAGGCGGCGGCGACGAAGGCGGCCTGCGCGACGTTGGCGAAGAGGGCGGGAGGGCCCGCGAGGCGGGCGGCGGCCAGCGCGCAGGCGATGGCGCCCGAGGCGGCGAGGAAGAGCGCGCGCGCGCCGGGGGAGAAGCCGCACAGGCGCGACCATTCCCAGCACGACACGAGGGCGATGGCGGCGGCGAAGGCCACCCATGCCGCCGTCCCGGCCAGGAAGAGCATCCCCAGCACGACGGGCAACAGGGCGATCGCCGTGAGGACGCGCGTCTTGAGCATGGGCCGGCGCCGGCGGCGTCTAGCCGACCTTCGGTTGCGGCAGGGTGGCGGCCAGTTGCTCGCTCGTGCGCCCGAAGCGCCGCTCGCGGGCGCGGTACGAGGCGATGGCCTCGTCGAGCGCGGCGGCGCCGAAGTCCGGCCAGAGCGCGGGCGTGAAGTAGAGCTCGGTGTAGGCGAGCTGCCACAGCAGGAAATTGGAGACGCGCTCCTCGCCGCCGGTGCGGATGAAGAGGTCGGGCTCGGGACAGTCCGCGAGGCTGAGGCGGGCCGACAGCAGCTCCTCGGTGATCGGCTCGCCCGGGCGCTCGGCGAGGCAGCGGTTGGCCGCCTGCAGGATGTCCCAGCGCCCGCCGTAGTTGGCCGCCACGGTGAGCGTGAGGCGCGTGTTTCCGGCCGTGAGCGCCTCGCCCCGGCGCACGTGCTCGACGATCACCGGGTCGAACGCGGAGAGGTCGCCGATCACGCGGAAGCGGATGCCGTTCGCGTGCAGCTTCTCCACCTCCTGCTCGAGGGCCTTGAGGAAGAGCTGCATGAGGAAGTTCACCTCCTCGGTGGGCCGGCGCCAGTTCTCGCTGGAGAAGGCGAAGAGCGTGAGGCACTCGACGCCGCGCTCCATGCAGGCCTTCACGACCTCGCGCACGGCCTCCACGCCGCGGCGGTGCCCGGCCACGCGCGGCAGGAAGCGCTTCTTCGCCCAGCGCCCGTTGCCGTCCATGATGATGGCGACGTGGCGCGGCACGTCGCCCGTCTCGGGGATCGCGATCGTGCTGCTGGTGGGGGTGCCCATGCGGCGCTCGGGTCGCGGCGGGAGGATGGCCGTCAGACGGCCATCAGCTCCTTCTCCTTCTCGGCGATCATCCTGTCGATGTCCGCGACCGCCTTGTCGGTGAGCTTCTGCACCTCGTCCTGGACGCGCTTCTCCTCGTCCTCCGAGACGTCGTGCTTCCTGAGGATCTCCTTGAGGTGGGTGTTCGCGTCGCGGCGGACGTTCCTCACGGCGACCTTCGCCTCCTCGCCCTCGTGCTTGACGATCCTGGTGAGC
>JAHCLE010000344.1 GCA_026125445.1 Burkholderiales bacterium | reverse complement strand
CCTGCATCCAGAAGCGCACCAGCGCCGTGAGGATGAAGATGTTGAAGACCGTCTCGACGACGAAGGCGATGGCCTGGGCGAGCATGGGCTTCAGTCCTTTCCGAACTCGTCGCCCAGCTCGCGCGAGCGCTCGCGCGCGGCCTTCACCGCCGCGACGAAGCGCTCCTTGAGCGCGGCCGATTCCATCTCGCCGAGGGCGCGCTCGGTGGTGCCGCCCTTCGAGGTGACCTGCGCGCGAAGCACCGCGGGGTCCTCGCCGCGCTCGCGCGCGAGCTTCGCCGCGCCGGCGAAGGTGCCCAGCGCGAGCGCCCGGGCCGCCTGCGGCGCGAGCCCCATCTCGACGCCGGCGCGCTCCAGGGCCTCGATGAAGTAGAAGACGTAGGCCGGCCCGCTGCCCGAAACCGCCGTGACCGCGTCCAGGTCCTCCTCCCGGGGAAGCCATACGGTCTCGCCCACCGCGCCCAGGAGCGTCTCGGCGCGGCTGCGGCCCGCGGCGTCCACGGCGGGGGGCGCGAAGAGGCCGGCCATCCCGGCGTGCACCAGGGCGGGCGTGTTGGGCATGGCCCGCACGATCGCCGCGTGCCCTCCCAGCCAGCGCGAGAGGTCGGCGATGCGGATGCCCGCCGCGATGGTGACCACGAGGGTGGAGGAAGGCAGCGGGACTAGCGGGGCCACGGCCTGGCGCATCTGCTGGGGCTTCACCGCGAGCACGAGGGCATCGGCCAATGGCAAGCCAGGCCCGGCGGCCTCGCGCACCGCCACGCCGAAGCGCGCGGCGAGGGACGTGCGCGCGGCCGCGCCCGGCTCGATCACCGTGATGTCGGCCGCGGGAAAGCCGCGGGCCACCAGGCCGCCGACGATGGCCGCGCCCATGTTGCCGCCGCCCAGGAAGGTCACCTTCATGCGCTCTGCCTCCACGCGTGCGCCTCGCGCTCGCCGAAGATCGCGGTGCCGATGCGAAGCATCGTGGCGCCCTCGGCGAGGGCGG
This sequence comes from Burkholderiales bacterium, assembly GCA_026125445.1. Lineage (GTDB taxonomy): Bacteria > Pseudomonadota > Gammaproteobacteria > Burkholderiales > Usitatibacteraceae > FEB-7. The sequence goes on along the minus strand of JAHCLE010000344.1, from coordinate 819 downwards.
CACGCCAGTCCTGGCTCATGCCCATGGAAAGCGTGTCGCCCTCGATGCCGGCGGCGCGGATGGCCTCCAGCTCGCGGCGCAGCACCGCGAACTCCGCGCGCTGCCTCGCCTCGTCGCCCGAGGGGCTCGCCATGCCCATGAGCCCGCGGAAGCGCAGCCCCGGCAGGGTGGAAACGAGGCGGGCGAGCGCCAGGGCCTCGCCCGGCTTCACCCCCGCCTTCGTGGCCTCCCCGCTGATGTTCACCTCGATGCACACGTTGAGCGGGCGGCGCCCGGCGGGGCGGTGGCGCGACAGGAGCTCGGCGATGCGCGCGCGGTCCACGGCGTGCACCCAGTCGAAGCGCTCGGCCACGTCGCGCGCCTTGTTGCCCTGCAGCGTGCCGATGAAGTGCCAGGTGGCCGGCAGGTCGACGAGCGCGGCGATCTTGGCCACCGCCTCCTGCACGTAGTTCTCCCCGAAGTCGCGCTGGCCGGCGGCGAAAGCCTCCCGAACCATTTCCGGCGGGTGCGTCTTGGAGACCGCCACGAGCGTGACCGCGCGGCTATCCCCTTGTAACGCCTCGGAAATGCGCCTTCCGACTTCTTGCAGGTTTTCCGCGATTGGAGACATAATCGACCCGGTATACAGGCGCATTTTACTCTGGCTGAAAGCCGGTCCTTCCCCGCGCCCCTTCCATCCACTGCCGCGAGAACACAATGGACATTGCCGAGCTCCTCGCATTCTCCGTGAAGAACAAGGCATCGGACCTGCACCTGTCCGCGGGATTGCCGCCCATGATCCGCGTGCACGGCGACGTGCGCCGCATCAACGTGCCACCC
>JAHCLE010000343.1 GCA_026125445.1 Burkholderiales bacterium | reverse complement strand
AACCTCGACAATTGCAACGGCTGCGCGCGCTGCTTCGCCGACTGCCCCTACGATGCCGTGGTGATGGTGCCGCGCACCGACTCGCGCCACCATCCGCGCCAGGCCGAGGTCGATCCCCTGCTCTGCGCCGGCTGCGGCGTGTGCACCGGCGCGTGCCCCTCCTCGACTCCGTTCCGCAGGGACGAGGTCCTCGCCACCGGCATCGACATGCCTTCCGCGGCCATCGGCGAGCTCCGCGCCCGCCTCGAGGCGCGCACGGCCGCGCTCGAGGGCGGCCCGAGGATCGTGGTCTTCGGCTGCCGCTGGGGCGCGTCGACGGACGCGCTGGAGAGCCGCTCCACGGCCGCCATCGAGTTCCTCTGCGCGGCGATGGCCCCGCCGTCGTTCGTCGAGTACGCGCTTCGCGCCGGCGCCGACGGCGTGCTCGTGGCGGCCTGCCGCGAGGGCGACTGCGAGTTCCGCACCGGCGATGCGATCGTCGCGGCGAGGGTCGCGGGCGAGCGCAAGCCCGCCCTGCGCCCGAGCGTGCCGCGCGAACGCGTGCGCCTGGCCCACGCCGGGCGCTCGGACCACGCGGCCCTGCGCCGCGAACTCGACGACTTCCGCGCCGCCCTTTCGCGCCTCGGCCCGCGCGCGGCCGACCACCCCTCACTCCCCAAGCGCCAGGAGATCCGCCATGGCTAGCCTTCCTCCCGTCGACGTCCGCGGCTTCCCCGCCCCGCAGGAAACCCCGGTTCTCGCGCGCCACGCGGCCGCCGGCACGCGCTACGAGCTGCCGGTCGCGCGCGACGCCTCCGCGCGGCTCGCGGCCGGCTGGCTCGCGCTCGGCATCGCGGCCCTCGTGGGCTCCGGCATCTTCTCGCTGCTCCTCGTGCTGGCGCGCACCCCGGGCCTGAAGGACCTCTTCCCGGTGGCGAACTTCTTCCAGGTCGCGCTGGTGGCGCACGTGGACCTCTCGGTGCTCGTCTGGTTCCTCGCCTTCGCCGGCGTGCTCTGGAGCCTGGCGGGCGACACGCGCGCCCTCGGCCTGGGGAAGGCCGCGCTCGCCCTGTGCGCCGCGGGCACGGCCGCGCTCATGGTCGCGCCGCTCGCGGGAAACGCGATCCCCGTGCTGGCCAACTACATCCCGGTGATCGACAACGCGGTCTTCCTCGGAGGACTGCTCGCGCTCGCGGCCGGCGTCGCGCTCGCCATCGTGCGCACCTTCCTCGCCACGCGCGCCTCCGGCACGCCGCTCGACGGCGGCGATGCGCTTCGCTGGGGGATCGTGGGATCGGCGGTGGCCACCGCGATGGCGCTCGCCGCCTTCGGCTGGTCGTGGATGGAGGTCTCGCCGCTCCTCGAGCGCAAGGCCTACTTCGAGCTGCTCTTCTGGGGCGGCGGGCACGTGCTGCAGTTCACCTGGACGCTGCTCATGCTCGTGGCCTGGCTCTGGCTCGCGGGCGCCCTGGGCCTGCGCCCGGCGCTCTCGGCGCGCGTGACCCTCGTCGTCCTCACGATCGCGCTCGCCTCGGTCTTCGTGACGCCGGTGATCTACCTGGCCCACCCCGTCGCCTCGGTGGAGCACCACAAGCTGCAGACCTGGCTCATGCGCTTCGGTGGCGGCCTGGCGATCCCGCCCATCCTCCTCGCGCTCGCCTTCTCGATGCGGCGGCTGCCGAAGCTCGATGGCGCGAGCCGCCCGGTCTTCGGGGCGCTGGCGGCCTCGATCGGGCTCTTCGCGGCCGGCGGGCTCATCGGCTTCGCGATCAGCGGCCCGAACGTGAAGATCCCGGCCCACTACCACGGCTGCATCGTCGGCGTGACGCTCGCCTTCATGGGCCTCGCCTACCACCTGCTGCC
>JAHCLE010000342.1 GCA_026125445.1 Burkholderiales bacterium | reverse complement strand
CCGCCGCAGGGCAAGTTCCTGCAGCTCCTCGCGCGCATCCACGGCGCGCGCAACATCCTGGAGATCGGCACCCTGGGCGGCTACAGCGCCATCTGGCTCGCCCGCGCGCTTCCGCCCGGCGGGCGCCTGATCACCCTGGAAATCGACCCGAAGCACGCCGCCGTGGCCCGCGAGAACCTCGCGCGCGCCGGGTTCGCGAACATCGTGCGGGTGCGCGTGGGCCGGGCGCTCGACAGCCTGGACGAGCTCTACCGCGAGGCCGAGGGCCCGTTCGACTTCGTGTTCATCGACGCCGACAAGCCCTCGAACCCGGACTACTTCACCTGGGCGCTCAAGATGTCGCGGCCCGGCACCGTCATCGTGGTGGACAACGTCGTGCGCAAGGGCGCCGTCGCCGATCCCGCGAGCGAGGACGCCGCCGTGCGCGGCGTGCGGCGCCTGAACCAGCTGATGGCCGCGGAGCCGCGCATTTCCGCCACGGCCATCCAGACCGTGGGCAGCAAGGGTTACGACGGCTTCGCCGTCGCGCTCGTCCTCTCCTGATGGCGCGCGTCTTCATCGCCGGCGCGGGATACGTGGGCTCGGTGGCCGCGCGCCTGTTGCGCGAGGCGGGCCACCTGGCCGACATCGGGCGGCGCAAGGCGAGCGTCGAGGCCGGCTCCCACGCGATGGACGTGCTGCGCCCCGCCACCTATCCCGCCGCGCTGGCCGGGGCCGAATGCGTCGTCTACTGCGTGTCGGCGGACGCCTTCACGGAGGAGACCTACCGCGACGCCTACGTGCACGGGCTCGCGAACGTGATCGCGGCGGCCGCGAAGGGCCGCGCGCGCCGGCTGGTCTTCGTGTCCTCCACGGGCGTCTTCGGGCAGGACGACGGCAGCGTCGTCGACGAGACCTCGCCCGCGGCCCCGAAAGGGTTCTCGGGCCGGGCGCTCCTGGAAGGCGAGGCGCTCCTCGCTGGCGCTCCCTTCGAGGCCACGGCCATCCGTTTCTCGGGCATCTACGGGCCCGGGCGCGACCGCCTCATCCGGATGGTGCGCTCGGGCTCCCCGGTGTCCGCGAAGTCGCGCGCGGCCGTGACGAACCGCATCCACCGCGACGATTGCGCGCGCGCGATCGTCCACCTGGTCGGCCGGCCCTCGGTGCAGCCGCTCTACCTCGGCAGCGACGAGGCCCCCACGCCGATGGGCGAGATCCTCGACTGGATCGCGGCCCGGCTGGGGCTGCCCTCCCCGCCCCTGGGGGAGGACAACGCGCAGGTGCTGCAGCGCGGCGGCAACAAGCGCATCTCCAGCGCCCGGCTGCGCGGCGAGGGCTTCCGCTTCCTCTACCCCACCTACCGCGAGGGGTTCGAGGCCATCCTGGCGGCCGAAACGGCGGCCTGACGGCCGGTTGAGGCGGCGCAAGCGCGCCGGCGCGGGGCGTGGGACAATGGCCCCACCTTACCCCCTGGAAGGAGCGCACGATCTTGGCCAAACCCAACTACGCATTCGAAAAGCGCAAGCGCGAGCTCGATCAGAAGCGCAAGAAGGAAGAGAAGCTGCAGAAGAAGCTGGCGAACAAGCAGGCAAAGGCGGGCGAGTCCGCCGAGGCCGCCCCCGCACCCGATTCCGAGACCCCGCCCGCCTGAGGCACCGCGACCCGGCCTTCCCGAGGCCCCCCCGATGTACCGCGGCGAAAGATTCAACGGCATCACCCACCTCTCCGGGGCGCTCCTCGCGCTCGCCGGAGCGGTGGCGCTCATCGTGGTCGGCGCGCTGAAGGCCGACCCGTGGAAGATCGTGAGCTTCTCGATCTACGGGACCACGCTCGTCTTCCTGTACCTCTCCTCGACGCTCTACCACTCC
>JAHCLE010000341.1 GCA_026125445.1 Burkholderiales bacterium | reverse complement strand
GTAGGTGCAGGAGGCGGCCGCCGCGCAGTCCGTGCGCACCGAGTTGGCCCCCTTCGGGTAGGTCGCCGTCGCGGGAGTGATGTCCACGCGCGTGAATCGCCCGTAGCGCGGATAGGGGTACTTCGACCGGTCGTACTTCTTCTGGCAGCGCGGCGTGCCGGACGAGTTGCCGGAGACGACGGCCGCCGAGCCCGCGTCGGTGGCGCTCTTGCAGTAGCGGACGGGCGCCGGGATCGTGTTGGGGGAGCCCGGCGAGGCGCCCGCGGCCGTGGCCAGCACGCAGTTCACGAGGTTCGCGTCGCTGCAGTACTCGTGCGGCGCGATGTTGTAGTAGTGGGCGTTGGACGTCTTGATGAGGACCTTGTTGTAGTAGGCCGTCGTCGGGAAGCCGACGTTGGCGCCGCTCGACCCCCAATAGAGGAAGTAGCTCGTCGTCCCCGCGAACGGGTTCACGTTGTGCAGTCCGTTCTTGCGGCACTTGGCCGTGTTCGTGAGGTCCGCGCCGGTGGGGCTGGAGGTGTTGCAGTAGATCACCTCGTTGAAGCCGCCCACCAGGTTGGTGTTGCCGCCGCCGAGGTAGGCGTCGTCGCTCGCGTTGTTGGGGTTGGCATCGCCCAGGCTCACGCCCTGGAAGTCGATCCCGGGCGTGTAGGTGATGTTGGGGTTGTACCAGATCTTGTTGAAGCCGTAGGCGTAGAAGGGCGCCTCGCCGTAGGTCGTCGGGGCGTTGTTGGACGAGTTGTCCGGGTCGTTCTGGTCGTTGCCGCACTGCCAGCCGTTCGACCCCGTGCCGCCTGGGCCGGAGCACGAGGAGCTCGTGCAGCGCTTGCAGTTGTTCAAGGTGTCGCCGCTGCTCGTCCGGAAGACGTTGTCCGGCATGTAGTTCCACGCCATGGACCCGGAGTCGTCCAGGATGTACATGAGGTTGGGGAGCACCGCGTCGGAGGGCGAGTTGGCGAGCGGGACCTTCGCGAGGTCGGCGAGCTCGGCGCCCGCCTGGCGCAGGCCGGAGAGCCCGACCGCGGAGACCGCGAGCAGCGCGACGAGGAACCTGCGGGTTCTTGAAAGGGTTGCCATGGCGATTCGCTCCTGGATGGGGGGGCGGACGTCAGATGCTGACGAGCACGCTCGTCTGGATGACGGTCACCGTGTCGCGCGGGCCTTCGACGCGGGTGGTGACCCGGTAATAGAGCTGCGGGGTTCCGATGAACTGCGGCGCGCCCACGGCCATGCTGCCGCCTGCGGCGCCCGCGCTCAGTGCGAAGTACAGGGCGCACTCGTTGTCCGGGCCGCTCGAGTTGTAGGGGACGTCCGGCAGCGTGCACATGCGGTGGATCACGTAGCGCGTGACGTTGCCCGCGGCGTCCGGCGCGCCGCCGTTCACGGCCACGGACTCCGCCCAGCTCGCGGGATCGAACCAGGTGTCAGCCTTTTCGCTCACCGGGCGCGAGGAGAAGTAGCCCTTCGAGGGGTTCGTCATCTGCAGCGTGGTGCCGGCACTGTTGTCGCCGAGCCACTTCACGGCCTCCTGCGTCCCGCGGTCGGCGACCATGATGGCGGACTGCTTGAAGGCCATGTTGCCGGCGACCACGGTGCCCGTGTCCACGGAGCGCATGAGGGCCACCCCCGCGAGCGACATCGCCACGAGGACGATGAGGGCGATGAAGAGCACCAGGCCTCCCTGGGCGCGGCGCGGCCGCGCGGCAGGCAGGCGGTTTCGGCGAGTCGGGAATTTCGTCATGGCCGGAATCCTGGGATGGGTCGCGCGCATCAGGCGTTCAGGGGGAACCAGAGCATGTTGCGGATGGGCACCACCACCTCGAAGGTGCGGTAGCGGTAGCACTTCCACTCGTTCGCGTC
>JAHCLE010000340.1 GCA_026125445.1 Burkholderiales bacterium | reverse complement strand
TTTTCCCCGCCCGCAGGCGCCCATCCGGGGCCTCGGGACGAACGGCAGGCCTCCCCCCACCCCCGCGAGCCCCCCGATGCCCCTGACGGTCCAGGAAATCCTCGACGACAAGGCCGTCCAGGGCGGGCGCACCCACGGCGTCTCCCCGCTGGCGACGGTGCGCGAGGCGGTGGCCACGATGGTCCGCCAGGACATCGGCTCGGTGGTCGTGCAGGAAGGCGAGGCCCTCGTGGGCATCCTCACGCTGCGCGAGATCCTCCGGGGGCTCGACACCCTGGGCCCGAAGCTGCTGGACGCCCCCGTGCGCGAGGTCATGAACCCCTCCCCGGCCGCGGTCCACCCCGAGGATTCCGCCGACGGCCTGCGCGCCATGATGACCGAGCGGCACGTGAGCCACGCCCCGGTGGTGAAGGACGGCCGCCTGGTGGGGATCGTCTCGTTCCACGACATCGCCCGCAGCGCGGTGAAGGACGTCGCGTTCGAGAACCGCCTCCTGAAGCAGTACATCAAGAACTGGCCGCGGTCGTAGCGGCCGGGCGCCCTCACTTCAGGAAGAGGCGGTAGGCGGGGTTGCGGGTCTCGTCCGCGTAGTCGTAGCCCAGGTCCTTCAGGAAGCGCCGGAACGCGACCCGGTCCCTGTCCGGGACCTGCAGGCCCACCAGCACGCGCCCGACGTCGGCGCCGTGGTTGCGGTAGTGGAAGAGCGAGATGTTCCACCCGGAGCCCATGCGCTTGAGGAAGTTCATGAGCGCGCCCGGCCGTTCCGGGAACTCGAAGCGGTAGACCATCTCCCCGGCCCGGTCCGGCGCGTGCCCGCCCACCAGGTGGCGCACGTGCAGCTTGGCCATCTCGTTGTCCGAGAAGTCCACGGCCTTCAGCCCCGCGCGCTGCAGCTGGCCGATGAGCCGGTCGGTCTCCTCGCGGCCGGAGACGGTGACGCCGATGAAGACGTGGGCCTCGGCGGCATCCGCGATGCGGTAGTTGAACTCGGTGACGTTGCGCCGCCCCAGCAGCTCGCACAGGGCGCGGAAGCTGCCCGGCTTCTCGGGGATGGTCACCGCGAGGACCGCCTCGCGGTGCTCGCCCAGCTCGGCGCGCTCGGCCACGAAGCGCAGCCGGTCGAAGTTCATGTTGGCGCCGCAGGCGATCGCCACGACCGTGCGGCCCTTGAGGCGGCGGCGCGCCAGCCAGCGCTTGGCCCCCGCGAGCGCCAGCGCCCCGGAGGGCTCCACGACCGTGCGGGTGTCCTCGTAGATGTCCTTGATTGCCGCGCAGATCTCGTCGGTGTCGACGAGCACCATCTCGTCGACCAGCTCGCGGCAGATGCGGAAGGTCTCGCGCCCGACCTGCCGCACCGCCACGCCGTCGGCGAAGATGTTCACGTGCGGGAGCGTCACGCGCCGCCCCGCCTTGAGGGAGGCCGCCATGGCGTTGGAGTCGACCGGCTCCACGCCGATGATGCGCGTGGCCGGCGACAGGCGCTTCACGTACGCGGCGATGCCGGCGATGAGCCCGCCGCCGCCCACGGGCACGAAGATCGCGTCGATGGGGCGCTGGTGCTGGCGCAGGATCTCCATGCCGATCGTCCCCTGCCCCGCGATGACCAGCGGGTCGTCGTAGGGGTGCACGAAGGCGAGCCCTGCCTTGCGCGCGAGCGCCTTCGCGTGCTGCGCCGCCTCGTGGTAGGAGTCGCCGTGCAGGACCACCTTGGCCCCGCGCGCGGCCACCGCGGAAACCTTGATGCGGGGCGTGGTCACCGGCATCACGATGGTGGCCGAGGTCCCCAGCTTCTGCGCGCCGAGCGCCACCCCCTGGGCGTGGTTGCCGGCGCTCGCGCAGATCACCCCGCGCGCGAGCTGCGCG
>JAHCLE010000034.1 GCA_026125445.1 Burkholderiales bacterium | reverse complement strand
TGTGGCCAGCCACACGAGGTCCACGCCCTGGCTCACGAACACCGGAAGGAACAGCGGCACCGCGATGTAGCTGATCTCGATCCACTCGAGGAAGAACCCGAGCACGAAGATGAGCAGCATCAGGAACCAGATGTCCGCGTTCACCCCGCCCGGCAGCCACTCGAACATGCGCGTGATGAGGTCCTCGCCGTGCAGTCCCCGGAAAGCGAGCGAGAACACCTGGGCGCAGATCAGGATGAACATCATCATGGCGGTGATGTTGGTCACCGACTGGACCACGTCGCGCAGGACCCTCCAGGAAAGTCGCCCGGCGAACCCCGTCACGAGGATGGAGCCGAGAGCGCCCATGGAGGCGGCTTCCGTAGGCGCGGCCACGCCCGCGATGATGGAGCCCAGCACGGCCAGCACGAGCAGCACCGGCGGCACCACCACCTTCAGGAAGCGGATCCAGAGATCCCGCCTCGCCAGGGCATCGCGCTCCTCCTTCGGGAGCGGCGGCACGAGCTCCGGCTTCACCATGCCCAGGATCACGATGTACGTGCAGTAGATCGCCGCGAGCAGCAGCCCCGGGATCACGGCGGCGGCGAAGAGCGTGCCGACGGAAAGCTGCAGGATGTCCGCGAGCAGGATCAGGATGAGCGAGGGCGGGATGATCTGCCCCAGCGTTCCCGAGGCGCAGATCGCCCCGCACGCGAGCCCCGGGTCGTAGCCGCGCTTCAGCAGCGTGGGCAGCGTGATGAGGCCCAGCGTGATGACGGTGGCGCCCACGATGCCCGTCGTCGCGCCCATGAGCACGCCCACGCCGATGATGCCCAGCGCCATGCCGCCGCGAAGCCCGCCCGCGAGGTGGCCCACCACGTCCAGCAGGTCGTCCGCGAGGCGCGACTTCTCCAGCATCACGCCCATGAACACGAAGAGCGGGATCGCGAGCCACTGGTAGTTGGCCACCACCCCGTACACGCGCGAGGGCAGCAGGTTGAAGAGCGTGGTGCCGAAACCCATCGCGCCGAAGGCGAAGCCGACGGTGGCAAGCGTCAGCGCCACGGGCACCCCGACCATGAGGAGCGCGAAGAACGCGACCAGCATCCCGATCGCGAGGAGCTCGTGGCCGCTCATTCGCCGCCCTCCCGGCCGGGCGCGCGCAGCTTCGCGAGGTCGCCGAGCAGCGTCGCGAAGGACTGCAGCGCAAGCAGCAGGAACCCGGCCGGAAGCAGGGCCTTCAGCGCCCAGCGGTAGGCGAGCCCCCCGGGGTCCGACGAGGTCTCGTTGATCGCGAAGGACTGCTGCACGTACGCGAGGCACAGCCAGAAGAAGAGCGCGGCGATCGCGATCCCGAGCACCTGCGAGGCGATGTCCACGAGCACCTGGTTGCGGCGCGAAAACTTCTCGAAGAGCACGTCCACCCGCACGTGGTCGCCCTTCAGGAGCGCGAAGGGGATGCCGAACATGATGAGCGGCACGAGCAGGTGCCACTCCAGCTCCTGTGCCCACACCGAGCCGTAGCTCAGTGTGTAGCGCAGCACCACGTTGACCGCCATCAGCACGACGATCACGAGCGCGAGCCAGCTTGTCGCGCGGCCGACCAGGTCGACCGCGCGCTCGATCGCCTCCTTCACGGCCTAGGCCTGGATCTTCGTGTGGTAGGGCGTCTCGCTGAACTTCGACCAGGCGTCGAACTTGGCCTTGTAGGCCATGTAGGACTCGTGGACCTTTTTCGTCACCGGGTCCTTGGCGACGGCCTCGGCGAGCACCTTGGCGGTCGCCTCGCGCAGCGCCTTCACCACGTCGTCGGGCAGCGGGCGCGCGATGACGCCCTGGTTCTTGACCAGGTCCTCCATCGCCTCGGCGTTCGTCTTCTGGCACCAGCCCTCGGAGATCACGTTGCACGCGGCAGCGGCGTTTTCGACGACGGCCTGCAGGTCCTTCGGCAGCTTCTCCCAGGCGGCCTTGTTGATGAGGAGCTCCGAGACGGTCGCCGGCTCGTGCCAGCCCGTCGTGTAGTAGTTCTTCGCGGCCTTGTGCAGCCCGAGGCGCCGGTCCTGGTAGGGACCCACGAACTCGGCCGCGTCGATCACGCCACGCTCGAGCGCCGGGAAGATCTCGCCTCCCGGGAGCAGCTTCACGTCCACGCCGAGGGTCGCGTACACCTTGCCCGCGAGGCCGGGGATGCGCATCTTCAGGCCCTTGAAGTCGGCGACCGACTTGATCTCCTTCTTGAACCAGCCGGTCATCTGCACCCCCGTGTTGCCGCAGGGGAAGGCGACCATGCCGAAGGGCGCATACACCTCGTGCCAGAGCTTGATGCCGTCGCCGTCGTAGAACCAGCCGTTGATGCCCTGGAAATTGAGGCCGAAGGGCACGGCGGTGAAGTACTGCGCGGCGAAGGTCTTGCCGGTCCAGAAGTAGCTGTTGGCGTGGTTCATCTCGACCGTGCCCGCGCGCACCGCGTCGAAGCCCTCGAGCGCGGGTATCAGCTCGCCCGCGCCGTACACCTGGATCTTGAGGCGCCCGCCGCTCATCGCGTCGATGCGCTTCGCAAGATCGGTGGCGCTGCCCGGGCCGTCCATGTAGAAGGGCGAGCCCTTGGGATAGGCGCTCGTCATCTTCCACGTGATGGGCGCCTGCGCCCTGGCGATCATCGGGAAGCCGAGGGCGCCTGCGGCGGCGCCGGCGGTGAGAAAGGAACGACGTGTCGTGCTCATGGCGTGTCTCCGGTTTGGGATCGAGGCGAGGCGCGGCGTTTGGCTGCGTCGCGCGGATTACCTCCCTAAGCAAGTGCCGGGCCATCGCCGGACGGGGGGATTGCCCGTCCTTGGCGCATGCATCGCGCACCCCGGCGGTGCGCCTCGCACCAAGTCGTGGCACGAGTGGACCGCCACGGCGCGCCTTCCCATGCCGAGGGGTAGGGGGATACGATCCGCCTGACCGCCGGCCCTGCCGGTTGCGCTCGCGCGGAAAGGGAAACGCATCGTGACTCAAGCACCAGGCGGGACCGGGCCGGGAGGCGGCAACTTCCTCTCCGAGGGCTTTCGCGAGCTGGGACGCAAGCTCGCGCGCGGGAAGCTGCGCCGCGCCATCCGGCAGCACGACGCCGACCGGCTCGTGGCCCTCGCGGCCCTCGGCCGCGCGGCGTGGGATGGCAAGGTCGACCTCGCCGCGCACGCTTCCGTTCGCGATCGCCTCGCCGGGCTGGACGCGCGCGCGGGCGAGCTCTCGCAGGCGACGAGCCGCCTGGAGGCCGAGAAGTCGGGACTGGAGGCCAAGCGCCGCGAGGAGCTCGAGGCCTTCGGCGCGCGTCGCAAGGCCGTGGAAGCGACGAAGAAGCCGGTCGACGCGGCACTGAACGAGGCGAGATCGCGCCGCGCCGCCTGTGAGCAGGCCATCAAGCAGGCCGAATCGCGGCTCGCCGCGATCGCCGGCAAGCTCGCGGGGCTGGAGCGCGACATCGCGAGCCTTTCGGCCGCCACAGGCCCGGAAGCGCAGCCGAAGGCCGCCGCCGCCCAGGCCGAGCGCGCGAAGCTCGCCTCCGAGCAGGGCGAGCTGGGGACGAAGCTCGCGCAATCGCGGGAGCAGCTGTCCGGCCACGCCGCCGAGGAAAGCCGCCTCGACGCCGAGAGCCGCAAGCACGCGGCCGAGATCGCCGCGATCGACGCCGAGCAGAAGGCGGCCATCGGCCGCATCGATGCCGACCTCTCGCGCGTGCGCTCGGAGCTGCAGGGCGCCACGCAGCAGTCGGGCGCGGTGCAGAAGGACCGCGACGGCACCTTCCGCGAGCTCGGCGCGGCGCTCTACGACGCCGGCGCACGCGATCCCGTCCTTGCCGAACCGGTCGCGCGCGTGGCGGAAATCGACCGCGGCCGCGCGGACTCCGAGGCTGGCGTGGAGGCCTCCCTCGCCGAGACGCGCTCGCTTCCCGGCGCCACGATGGCCAAGTTCTGGAGCGTCGTCGTGGGCGTGCCGCTGGCGCTCGCCGCCATCGGCGCGGGCGTCTACCAGTACACCCATCGCCCCGCCCCGGTCGCCGCGACGCCGCAACCCGTGGCCAGGGCGAAAACCGGCGCCTGCGATGTGGTGCAGCCGCCGCAAAGCGGCACGGGCGTGGCGGTGCGCAGCAACTGCGTGCGCAGCGAGGGCACCTTCGCGAAGGGCCTGCTCAGCAAGGGCAAGATCACGTTCCCGGACGGGCGCGTCGCCGAGGGCGAGTTCGTCGGCGGCCGCCAGATCGGCACGGGCACGCTCGCCTGGAAGGACGGCCGTCGCTACGAGGGCAGCTTCATCGACGGCCGCTCGCACGGCCCCGGCGTGTTCGTGGCGGCCGACGGGACGCGCTTCACGGGCACGTTCCAGCCGGGACTGAAGCTCGACGGAATCGGCACGCGCCGCAACCCTGACGGCAGCGTGCTCGTCGGGGAGTGGACGCGCGGCAGACCGTCCCGGCACATGGTGCTGGTCAAGGACGGAAAGGCCGAGGTCGTGGACCTCGGCGACCCCAACGCGATGCCTTCGGGGGTCGCCACCGTGGAGACATCCCAATGAGCCGCCTGCTGCGATCGACCCTCGCGCTCGCCGCCACCCTCGCCGCCAGCCTCGCCGCCGCGCAGGGCCTGACCGACTGCAAGTGCGACGACGTGCGCGAGTTGCGCGACCGCTGGTGCTCGGCGCGCGCCGCCAAGGCGGAATACGAGCGCATCGCCTACTTCCTCGAGTCGGAGAGCCGGACGACGGGCAAGACGCGGATGTTCTCCAATGCCGACAAGCTGATGATCAACCAGAAGTGCGTGCAGGAGGCGATCAACGCGGCAAGCGACCGCGGCGTGGTGAAGGCGACGGCCCTCACGCACGAGAACCTCCCCACCGAATCTCTCTTCAAGGACGACTGCAGGATCGAGGTCACAAGGGAAGGCACCGCGTGCCTCAAGCAGGTCGTCGAGTCCCACGAAGGCCATCACCGCGCCGCCTGCCAGTCGCGCAACCAGCTCCGGCGGGACGGCCACGTCACCCACCTGTCGGATCTGGACGTCGCGGGCAGGCTGGGCCTCATCTTCGTCGGCGACAGCAAGTTCATGATGACCTCGCGCGAATTCGCGCTCGAGGAGGCGGCCTCCTACGTGAAGGAGATGCAGCTGATCGCGGCGAAGTGGAAGGATCTGCAGAACGACTGCGTCGACGCGGCCTTCCGTGCCGAGATCGGCGACAAGGACCAGCTCGGCGAGTCGGCGTGGAACCGCGGGACCGAGCGCGACGCGAGCGGCAAGGAGACGCACACCTACAAGATGTACGACCTCACCGCCGACCCCTGCCCGTCGCGCCCCCGGCCCACGCCGTCGCAATGCACGCTGAGGTAAGGGCGCCCGCGGCGCTACTCGCCCTCACGGCGGCCGCCTACCTCGCGAGCCTCCTCGGGCCGTTCCAGTTCGACGACTACGCGGTGGTGGCCACCGATCGCGCCGCGCAGGACTGGGCGGCGTGGTGGGAAACCCTCGCGCAACGCATCCGGCCGCTCCTGAAGGCGAGCTTCGTCGCCACGCACCAGCTGGGCGGCTGGCTCGGGCACCCGACCCTCGGGCATCACCTGGGAAACCTGCTCGTGCACCTGGCGGCCGTGGCGCTGGCCTGGCGGCTGGCGCTCGCCATGGCCGATTCGTTCCGGATGCCCGGGGATTCGGCGCGCCACGCGGCGCTGGGCTGCACGGCGCTCTTCGCGCTGCATCCGCTGGCCACCGAGTCGGTGGCCTACATCTCCGGGCGCTCCGTGGCGCTCGGCACGCTCCTCGCGCTCGCGGCCCTCGTCGCGCAGCTGCAGGCGGGCCGCGGGGAAATGGACCGTGCGCGCCGCCACGCCTGGCAGGGTGCGGCGCTAGCCGCCTTCGCCGCCGCGCTCCTGGCGCGCGAGACGACGATCGCGCTTCCCCTTCTCGCCGCGCTGCTGGAATGGAGTCGCGGCGATTCGCCGGGCACGCCTTTCACCGCGGCGCGCATGCGGCTCGCGTTGCGGCGCACGGCGGGACTGTGGCTCCTGGCCGCGGCAGCCGCGGCCGCAATGATCCTGCATCGGCGCTACGCGCCGCTCCTCGAGCTCTCCGCCCTCATCGCGCAGGACCGCCTCGGGAGCCCGTCGCTCCTCTTCGCGCTCGAGCACTTCGCCACGCGCCTCGCCCTCCTCGCGCCGCCGAACATCGATCCCGCTTTCGCTCCGGAGCGGATCGGCGCATCGCACCGCATCCTCGCCGCGCTCGCGATCGCGCCGGCGCTCGCCCTCGCGTGGCGCGGGCGGCACTCGCGCCCCTGGTGGATCCTCGGCGGCGCCTGGGTGGTCGCCACGCTCGTTCCGCTCTACCTCGTGCCGATCCGCCACGACGGCGTGGCCGAGCGCCATTTCTATCCGGCGCTCTGGGGCGCCGGGTTCGCGCTCGCCTGCGAGATCGCGGTGCGCCTTCGCCCCGTTCCCGCGGCGGCCACCGCCGCGCGCTCGCGATCGTGCTCGCCACCGCGACGGCGATGCGAAGCGCGGACTACGCGAGCGAAGTGGCGCTCTGGGAGGCGACGGCGCGCCAGCCCGGCGCCCGGCCGCGCGCGTTCAACAACCTGGGGGTCGCCTACCTCGGCGAGCGGCGGTGGGACGACGCGTCCCGGGCCTTCGAGCGCGCCCTGGCACTCGATCCGGGATACGGGCTGGCGCGCGCGAACCTCGAGCGCGCCGACGCGGGCCGCCGCACCGGCGATCCCCTGGCCGAGCCGGAGATCTGAAACCGCGGCTCAGCAGTCCCCGACGCGGCGTCCCGAGATCCTGTTCTCGAAATCGACCGCCTGCCCGGTGAGGTTCACCGTCGCCGACATCGTGCCGTCGAAGCTCGTGGGCCCGAAGCTCACGGATCCGCGCGAACGGATGCCGTAGGCGCCGGAGCAGTCGAGCGCGAAGCGGAAGGTGCTGCCGGAGTAGCTGCTCTCGGTGTACCGGCAGCCGTCGGCGCCGGGCGTGGCGAGCGGGCGGATCACGCGCGAGGGATCGCGCGCGTCGGCGGCCGTGAGGCACTGCCGCAGGCTCAAGGGGCCGGTGGCGAATCCGGCGTCGCCCGACACGCTCGCCTCCAGCGTGATCTCCCAGAGGCCCGGCGTGACGTCCGCCGCCTGCGCGGAGCCGGCCGATGCCGCCGCGAAGAGCGATGCCACGATCGCGATCTTCCTCATCTTCGCCCCCCGTCCGGAGTCCGGGACAATGATCGAGTCTAGGCCCGGGCCCCCGCCGAAGATGTGAAATCCGTCACAGCGCGGCGTCCGGGCGTCGGTGTTGCGCGCGCACTCCTACGGGTCTATGTTGGCGGGATAAGGGGGGTAAGAACGACATGGCGAACGACGTCCCCGGCGTCTTCGCCGGCGCACTGGGCCAACGATTCGAGTTCGAACGCCGCCTCGGCCACGGCGGCATGGCGGAGGTCTACCTCGCCCGCGACCGATTCCGCGAGCGGCAGGTGGCGCTGAAGATCGTCCGCACCACGCACGGCGCCGGCGAGGACCGCAAGCAGCTCGAGCACCTCTGGCTCAACGAGATGCGCCTGGCGGGGCGCCTGCGGCACCCGTACATCCTCGAGATCTACGAGGCGGGCAACGAGGACGGCCACAGCTTCCTCGTGATGGAATACCTGGCCGGCGGCACGCTCTCCTCGTACACCACCGCCGGGACGCTCCTGCCGCCCTCGCGCGTGGCCGACGTCGTGTTCAAGGTGTGCCACGCGCTCGAGTACGCCAACACGCAGGGGCTCCTGCACCGCGACGTGAAGCCCGCCAACGTGCTGCTCGCCGCCGACGGCACGCCCAAGATCAGCGACTTCGGCGCCGCCTACCTGCTGGGCGGGGAACACACGCAGGTGATCGGCGTGGGCACGCTTCCCTACATGCCCCCGGAGCACTTCGAGGGCGTGGAGCCCGGCGTGCAGTTCGACATCTACGCCACGGGCGTCATGGCCTACAACCTGCTCTCGGGCGCCTACCCGCACCTCTCGGAGACGCAGGCCGAGGTGATCCACGAGAAGCTGCAGGGCAAGTCGGTGCCGCTCTCGCGCCGCAAGGACCTGCCGGAGGCGCTCGTGGCCGCCGTGGAGCGCGCCATCCAGCGCGACCGCGCCCGCCGCTTCGCCACCTGGCACGAGTTCCGCGAGGCGCTGGCCAGGGCGTTCCCCGAGCTCATCGCGCAGTCGGCGACGGTGAGCGAGAGCGCGCGCTTCGAGGCGCTCCGCCGCATCCCGTTCTTCGCGGGCTTCTCCGAGACGCAGGTCTGGGAGGCCGTGCGCATCGGCACGCCGCGCTCGCTCGACAAGGGCACGGAGGTGATCGCCGAGGGTTCCGACGACACGACGCTCTACGTGGTGGAGTCCGGCGACCTCGAGGTCGTGCACAAGGGCGTGCGGCTGGGGCGCATCGCCACGGGGGAGGCCTGCGGCGAGATCGCCTTCATCGATCCGACCGGCCGCGCTCGGCGAGCGTGCGAACGGTGACGCCCACGGAGGTGACCACCTTTTCGGCCGAGGCGCTCAGCCACGCCTCGGGGAAGCTGCAGGCCGCCTTCGGGCGCGCGATCGTGAAGCTCCTCGTGCGCCGGCTCATCCACTCCAACGACCGCTACGTCGTGGCCATCCGGGCGAAGGGCGGCGCGAAGTAGCGCGGGGACGCCCGATGCGGCTGTCACCGGTCATTGCGGATTTTCGCCGACGCGAGGTCAAATGGCGCCTTCCGCCACCGCCCGGAGTCGCGCCGTGAAGAGCCTCTTCAAGCTGGCCTGCCTCGCCTCGCTCTCGCTCCTGTCGTCCGCCGTCCTCGCGCAGTCGTTCCCGTCGCGTCCCGTCACGATGGTCGTGCCCTTCGCGGCCGGCGGCCCCGTGGATACCGTCGCGCGAATCCTCGCCGAGCCCATGCGCAAGTCGCTCGGCCAGGCGATCGTGGTGGAGAGCACCACCGGCGCCGGCGGAAGCCTCGGCGTGGGACGCGTGGCGCGCGCCGCGCCCGACGGCTACACGCTCTCCATCGGGCACTGGAGCACGCACGTGGTGAACGGCGCCGTCTACCAGCTCAACTACGACCTGCTGAACGACCTGGAGCCGGTGGCGATGATCGGCGGCAACCCGATGATCGTCGTCTCGAAGCCCGGCGTGGAGGCGAAGAACCTCAAGGAGTTCGTCGACTGGGTGAAGGCCAACCAGGCGAAGGTGAACGTGGGCACCGCGGGCGCGGGCTCCTCGACCCACATCGCCGGCATCTACTTCGCCAACGAGATCGGCGCGAAGCTGCAGTTCATCCCCTACAAGGGCACGGGGCCGATGCAGGACCTCATGGGCGGCCAGATCGACATGATCGTGGACCAGCTCTCCAACTCCATCCCGCAGGTGAGGGCCGGGCATCAAGGGCTACGCCATCACCGCGAAGGAGCGCTCGGCCGCCGCGCCCGACGTGCCCACCGTGGACGAGGCGGGCCTGCCGGGGCTGCACATCAGCATCTGGTACGGATTCGGCGCCCAAGGGCACGCCGAGGGAAGTCATCGCGAAGCTCAACCACGCCGTGAAGGACGCGCTCGCCGACGCCGACACGCGCAAGCGCCTCGCCGACCTGGGCATGGAGATCGTGCCCCTCGAGCGCCAGAGCCCGGAGGCGCTGGGCGCGCACCAGAAGGCCGAGATCGAGAAGTGGTGGCCCATCATCAAGGCCGCCAACATCAAGCTCAACTAGGGCGCGGCATCACCCCACGAGCCAGCGCGCCACCGGCTGCCAGGCGGCCGACTGCGCGAGAACGAGCATCGCCGGCTGCGAGGCCACCAGGAAGATCGCCCCGCGCAGGAAGGCGGGGTGCAGCCTGCGGTTCCTCCGGGTGTCCCACGCGATGCACGCGATCGCGAGGAGGTCCGTGACCCCCATGAACGCGACGATCCCGCCCGCGTGCAGCGCGTCGATCGGCAGGCGCGCGATCGCGGGCGTGAGCATGGAGATCGTCGCGAGCAGCATGAGCCGCTTGTGCCAGTCCGGGCGGCGGCGGTTGGCGATCGCCGCGGCCACCAGCGCGCCGAAGACGAGGATCACGCCCAGCGGGATCGCGAGGAAGACCAGCGGCGGCGGGCCCGGCGAGATCCCGCGCCGGGCGCCCTCGATCGCGGTGGCGATGCCCATGACCACCACGAGCGCGGCGAAGAACGCGCCGGCCATCCCCAGCCGGCGGTGCAGGTCCACCCGCCGCGCGGCCACGAGGCTCGCCTGCACGCCGAAGAGGACGATCCACCCCGTCATCACCACGCCGTGCAGGTGCACGAGGCCGGGGAGCTCGGGCGCGTCGAAGGCCTTGCCGAGGTACCAGGTACGCGCGAACCCGGCGAAGACGAGGAGCGCGGCGATGAGGGCGGCGAGGCCGTAGAAGCGGCGCTCGGCATTGCGGGGAGAGGCATCGGCGGCGGCGGCCATGTTTCCTCCAGGTCCCGGGATGAGTGGGTCCGCAGCATACTGCGGACGGCCCACGATGGCGAGCGTGGCGGCCCGGCCGGCGCTAGCGCCTCGCCACGATCCCCCGGACCGCCTCGCCGAGGGACACGGTGCCGCGCACGGGCGGCGTGCCGCGCGCCTCGAACCCGATCGCCCCGGAGTTGAAACCCCGGAACATCTCGACCCAGGCCGCGATCGTGCGCGGCGTGAAGCCGGACTTCTCCAGGTTGGGCCCCCACTCCTCCTCGGGCACGGGAGCGGCCGCGACCGGCCGGCCGAGTGCGGCGGCGAAGGCGCCCGCCGCGTCGTCGGCCGAGCACGGACGGGGTCCCTCGAGCTGGATCACGCCGGAAAGCGAGGCGTCCTGGAGCGCGCGCGCGGCGAGCGACCCGATGTCGGCCGCGGCCACCATGGGGATCGCCCGGTCGGTGGGCAGCAGGAAGCTCGGCAGTACGCCCGCCTGCGCGGCCACGGGCGCCACCCACGCCCAGTTCTCCATGAAGTACGCGGGACGCAGGAAGACGGTGGCGCAGCCCGGGACGGCCAGCGCACGCTCGAAGATCCGGTTGGTGCCGATGTTGCCGCTGCCCGCCCCGAGGTGCGCGCCCATCGACGAGAGCACCACGAGCCGAGGCAGGCCCGATCGGCGGACCGCCTCGGCGACATTGCCGGCGAGGGTGCGGGCCCGCGCGAAGAGGTCCGGGTCCGTGTACGCCGGCGGGTTGAGCACATAGGCCGCGCGCGCGCCTTCGAACGCCCGCGCCAGCGAGTCGACGTCGTCGAGGTCCGCGACGGCCACCTCGGCGCCCTTCGTCTTCAGCGCCTCCGCCCGCGCGGCATCGCGCACGACGGCACGCACCGCCGCACCCACTGACAGCAGCGCCCGCGCCGTGGCGCCGCCCGTGTTGCCGCTCGCTCCGACGACCGCGTACATGGCTCCTCCTATTCCTCGAGCGCGGCCAGGATGGCGGCGCTGGCCGAGGTGCCGATGCGGTTCGCTCCCGCCTCGATCATGCGCATCGCGTCGGCCAGGCTGCGGATGCCGCCCGAAGCCTTCACCCCGACCGAGGGACCCACCGTCTCGCGCATGAGCCGCACGGCCTCCACCGTGGCGCCGCCCGCAGGGTGGAATCCCGTCGAGGTCTTCACGAAGGCCGCGCCCGCGTCGACGCACAGGCGGCACGCGAGCGCGATCTCCTCCGGCGTGAGCACCGCGGTCTCCAGGATCACCTTGACGGGCGTGCCCGCCACCGCGCGAACCACGGCGCCCGCGTCCCGTCCGGCCTCCGCCGCCCGGCCGCTTCGCAGCAGGCCGAAGTTGAGGACCATGTCGATCTCGGCGGCGCCTTCCGCGACGGCCATCGCGGCCGCGCGCGCCTTCACCTCGCCGCGGTCGCAGCCGTGCGGGAAGCCGACGACGGAGATCACGCCCACCGGCGTGCCCGCGAGTTCCCCCGCCGCGAGCGACACCCAGCAGGGCTGCACGCAGTAGTAGCCGCCGGGCCAGCCGCGGACGATTTCGATGCCGGCGCGCACGTCGTCCTGCGTCGCCTCGGGCTTGAGCACGGAATGGTCAAGCAGCCGCGCCATCTCGCCGCGCTTCATTTGCCGCCTCCCTCGCGAGGTTTGCGAAGGCGCGCGATGCGCTCGTCGAGCCAGGCGCGCAGCTTCGCCTCCGATTCGAACTCGGGCGCGGTGTCGGGCACGCCCTGGTAGAACACCACGAGCGCCGGGGCATCCCCGGGACCCGGTTGCGCGGCCGCGTACAGGCGAACCTCGGTGCGCGCGAAATCGGCGAAGCGTGCGCGGCGCGAGGCGACGTCGAGCGTGCCCGGTGCCGCCGCCGGCGCGCGCACGACCTGCGATTGCCCGCCGAAGGGGTCGATCGCCACGACACCCAGTGCGGGAAAGCGCGATGCGTCGCGCGCGATGCGCATCACCACCGTCGCCTCGTCGGGGTTGGCGGCGCGCAGGATGCCCCACGCGATCGCGACGCCGTCGATGGAAAAGACGTCGCTCTCGCCGTGCACCTCGCGGGCGGCCGCGGCGGGCGAAAGCGCCGCGAGGGCCCCGGCGGCGAGCATGGCCAGCATCGCCCTGCGCGTCGCGCTCACGGCTTCGCCTCCGGCAGCACCGGCACGTCGGGCCCCTTGAAGTCGAGCGTGACCTCCGCGCCCTCCGCCAGCAGGTCCCCGGGCCGCGCGTCGTAGCTCACCACCTGGAGCGCCGTCTCGCCGCAGCGAACGACGTACTCCACCTTCTCGCCGAGGAACATCCGCCCCGCGATGCGGCCGCGCGTCCGCGAATCCCCGTCGCGCGCCGACCGCACCGCGATGGCCTCGGGTCGCAACACGAGCCTCACCGAGTCGCCGGCCCGCGCGCCCGCCGGCAGCGCCGCCACCGCCATGCGGTGGCCCATCACCGTCACCTCGCCCCCCGCGCCCGCCACCGCCTCGACGCGCCCGGGCAGCAGGTTGACGCGGCCGATGAACTGCGCCACGAAAGCCGAGGCCGGCCGGTAGTAGAGGTCGTCGGCGCTTCCCTCCTGCACGATGGAGCCCTGGTTCATGACGGCGATGCGGTCGGAGACGGCCATCGCCTCCTCCTGGTCGTGCGTGACGTAGACCGTCGTGATCGCCAGTCGCCGCTGCAGGTCGCGGATCTCCTGGCGCATCTGCACGCGCAGCTTGGCGTCGAGGTTCGAGAGGGGCTCGTCGAAGAGCAGCACCTGCGGCCGGATGACGATGGCGCGGGCGAGCGCCACGCGCTGCTGCTCGCCGCCCGAGAGCTGGTTGGAGAACTGGTGCTCGTAGCCCGCCAGCCCCACGAGCGAGAGCACCTCGGCCACGCGCGAGGCGATCTCGGCCTGCGCAAGGTTGCGCACCCGCAGCCCGTAGGCCACGTTCTCGCCGATCGTGAGGTGGGGAAAGAGCGCGTAGTTCTGGAAGACGAAGCCGATGTTCCTCTGGTTGGCGAGCTCGTGGGTGACGTCGCGGCCGCCGATGAGCACGCGTCCCGTGTCCGGGCGCTCGAACCCCGCGATCATGCGAAGCGTGGTGGTCTTGCCGCAGCCCGAGGGCCCCAGCATCGTCACGAACTCGCCCGGGCCCACGTCGAGCGTCACGTCGCGGGCGGCGTACACCTCCCCCTTCACCTTGTGCGTGAAGCGCTTCGAAACGCCCTCGACCCGGACTCCCACCGCCTCCATCGATTCCCCCTTATCCGCCCAGCAGGCTCGTCACCGGCTCCGCGCCCGGCGCCCGGAAGAAGCGCAGCGCCCAGCTGATGGCCGCGATCACCACGAAGACGATGGCGATCACCAGCACCGAGAAGGCGGCCGCCGGCCCCAGCGAGAGCTCCGTCATGTTCTCCAGGATCTTCACCGTGATGAGCGTCCAGCTGATCGACACGAGGAAGATCGTGGCGCTGATCGCCGTCATCGAGCGGATGAACACCACGCCCAGGCCCGCGAAGAAGGCGGGCAGGATGAGGGGCAGCGTGATCCTGCGAAACGTCGTGCCGCTCGCCGCGCCCAGGCTCTGGGAGGCCTCCTCGAGGCTGCGGTCGATCTGCTGCAGGAGCGCGATCGTGGTGCGGATCCCCGTGGGCCCGTAGCGGAAGACGTAGCAGGCGATGATCACGAGCGCCGTGCCGGCGAGCTCGATGGGCGGGTCGTTGAAGGCGATGAGGTAGGCGATGCCCACGATCGTGCCCGGCAGCGCGTAGTTGATCATGGAGACCACTTCCATCGTGCGCCGCCCCGGGAAGGTCTTTCGCGCGACGAGGTAGCCCAGCAGCACGCCGTAGAGCCCGCCCAGCGGCATGCTGAAGCCGGCGATCACGAGCGTGTCCTTGATGGCCTTCAGCCCCTCGGTGAAGATCACCCCGTAGTGGCGAAGCGTGAGCGCGTGGTTGGCGCCGAAGGCCATCACGAGCGAGGCGTAGAGGAGCAGCGCATACAGGTAGACGATGACCAGCGTGACCGCCAGGCACGCGCCCACCAGCGCCCAGCGCATCCACGGCGCCACGCTCTCGAACGGCGACTGGCCCGCGCCCTTGCCCGTGACCGTGACGTAGAAACGCTGGCTCACCCAGTAGCGCTGCAGGACGAAGACCACCATCGCCGGCACCAGCAGCACCAGCGAGAGCACCGCGCCGCCGCGAAGGTCGAACATGCCGGTGATCTGCAGGAAGGCCTGCGTGGGCAGCACCGGGAAGGCGTTGCCGGCGAGGATGAGCGGGGTGGCGAAGTCGGCGAGCGAGGCCGCGAAGAGCAGCAGGAAGGAGTTCGCGAGGCCCGGGATGCAAAGCGGCAGCGTCACGGTGCGGAAGACCCGCCAGCGCGAGGCGCCCAGGCTCATCGCCATGCCCTCGATGTTGGAGTCGATGGCCGCCAGGATCGGCCGCAGCGCGAGGTAGGCGATGGGGAAGTAGGTGAGCGCCTCGGAGAAGAGCGTGCTCCCCATGCCGTAGATCGTGAAGCCCTTGATGCCCAGCAGCTCGTAGGTGATGAGCCCGCGCGGGCCGAAGGAGAAGACGAACGCGATGGCGGTGGTGAAGGGCGGCGAGATGAGGGGCAGCAGCACCGCGCCATCGATCGCCGTCACCACCCAGCGCGGCAATCCCCCGCGCGCGACCGTGAAGGCGAAGACGAAGCCGAACACCGTGCCCAGGAGGCCGACGAGGGTGGCGAGCAGGAGGCTGTTCCAGAAGGCCTGGACCTGGTGCCGGTCGGTGAGGATCGTCCCGATGCCGGCGAGGGAGAAATGGCCGCCGTCCCAGAACACCCTCGCGGCGAGCATCGCGAGGGGGAAGACGACGAAGAGGCCCAGCAGGAGCCACAGCGCCAGCACCGCGGCCGACAGCGCGGGGTCCTGCCGGACCCACGCGAGGCCGCGGGCCGGGCCCTCGGCCGCGCTCACGCTCGCCATGGGGCGGCGCCTACGGGTTCAGGACCTCGGCGATCCAGCGCTCCACCATGCGCTTGCGGTTGGCGCCCGCGTAGTCGGCGTCTATCGGGAAGATCTTCGCGTCCTTGAGCACCGCGGCGAGGCTCGGCTCCACCGCCACGTCCGGATGCGCCGGCAGGAAGTTGATCTTGTGCGTGGCGAGCGTGTTCTGCATGGCCGGCGAGCTCGCCCAGTCGATGAGCTTCTTGCCGAGCTCGGGGTTCTTCGCGCCCTTGATGAGCGCGATGGCCTCCGCCGCGGTGCCGATGCCTTCCTTCGGGAAGCTGATCACGACGTCGTAGCCCTTGGCCTTGGTGTCGAGCGCATCCACGATGAAGAAGATGCCGCCGCCGGCCTGCCCGAGGCCCACGGGAAGCGTCCCGCCGCCGCCGCTCTTGGTGTAGAGCTGGACGTTGGGGCGAAGCTTCTTCATGTATTCGAAGGCCTTGTTCTCGTCGCGGCCGTTGACCTCCAGCACGGAGAAGATCCGCGTGACCGCCGTCCCCGAGGTGCGCGCATCCGCCATCTGCAGCATGTTCTTGTAGGCCGGGTGCAGGAGGTCGTTCCACGAGGCGGGCGCCTTGAGGTTGTTCTCCTTCAGGAACTTCGCGTTCGTCATGAACACGAGCGGGTCGTCGGCGATGGCCACCCACTGCCCGTCTGGATGCTTGAAGCGCGCCGGCAGCCGGTCGAAGGACGGCGGCTTGTAGGACTCGAAGATGCCCTCCTTGATGCCGGCGGCGTGCGTCTCCACCGGGCCGCCGAAGAGGACGTCGACGCGCGGGTTGCCCTTCTCCGCGATCACGCGGGCCAGGGCCTCGCCCGAGGAGAAGCGCACGAAGTTCACCTTGATGCCGGTGGCCTTCTCGAACTCCTGGAACATGGGCCGCGCCCAGTTCTCCGGCCAGATCGAGTAGACGTTCACCGTGCCCTGCGCCGATGCGGGGGCGCCTGCCAGCGCGGCGAGCGACAGGCACGCGGTACAGAAAAGCTGCTTGAGGGCTTTCATTTGCCTTCCTCCGGTGAGTGGCTGCGACTCAGGGCTTTTCGGCCAGGCGGAAGACGGTCACCTTGTGGCTGCCGCCCGACTCGAGTTCCGTCTTCGTGGCACGGATGATTCCGTAGATGACCCCGGGCTGGGAGCGGTCCCACGCGATGCCCTGGCCGCGGATGTTCATCGGGATGATGTCGACCACCTCCAGCACGGAGCCGGCCTTAGGCAGGCGCACGCGGTAGAGCTCGGCGGGGTCGTGGCCCGTGAGGTAGAGGTAGCCGTCGGGGCCCCACGAGCCGCCGGAATTGCTCATGTCCTCGAAGCGGTCGAGGAGCGCCTTCGGCAGCGTCCACGACTGCAGCGGCCGCAGGTCCTTCGTGAACTTCACCATGAGCGTGTTGGCCTTGTGGCCGTAGGGCGTCTTGCCCGGGGCCATGAGCCGGTCGTAGTTCGCGAACGTCATCCACCAGTGGCCGTCGTGCCAGTCGACCCAGGTGAGCGAGCCGTACTGGATGCCGAAGCTGTGCGAGCCGACGTGCTCCATCGTGGCCGCGTCGAAGATCTCCAGCGAGCTCGTCATGGGCCAGTCCGGCCAGTTGGAATGGGCGGCGAAGATCCTGCCGTCCATGAGCATCGCGCTGTCGAGGTGCAGGATCGGGCCCTTCCTGTCGCCCTGCCACTTCTTCACCAGCTTGCCGGTCTTCTTGTCGTACTTGGCGATCACCTGGTTGTCGACGGCGTAGAAGTGCTCCGCGTCGACGCCCACGCCCTGGTTGGCTTCCTTCACGGCGAATTCGCCGATCTGCTCGAGGGCGGGCGCGGACCATGCCGCCGGCCCGAGGAGGGCCAGGGAAAGGCCCACCGCGTACGCAGCCATGCGCTTCATGTTCTTGGTCTCCCGTGCGTGGAGCAGCCTGTCCGGCTGCAAGGACAATGCTACGCCGCGATGATCGTCCCCGGAAGGCGGGAGCCCTCGGGATGCGCCCTCAGAGCTCCACGCGCGTCCCCAGCTCCACGACGCGGTTGACCGGGATGTTGAAGAAGTCGGTCACGCTGCCGGCGTTGCGGGCGAGCGCCGCGAACAGCAGGTTGCGCCATCGCTGCAGCCGGCCCCTCGCCGCCGGCGAGGGCAGGATCTTCTCGCGCGACAGGAAGAACGAGGCCTCCAGGGGATCCACCTGCAGCCCCATCGGACCGCACAGCTCGAGCGCGGTCACGACGTCGGGCCGGTTCATGAAGCCGTAGCGCACGGCCACGCGCCAGCAGTCGTGACCCAGGCGCTCGCACCGCACGCGGTCGGAGAACGGCACCCACGGGACGTCGTGGAACTCGACCGTCATGAACACGTTGCGCTCGTGCAGCGCCTTGTAGTGCTTGAGGCTGTGGAGGAGCGCGTGCGGCGTGGCGTCGGCCGTGGAGGTGAGGAACACGGCCGTGCCCGGGACCCTCTGCGGCGGAGAGGCGAAGAGGGACTCGAGGAAGGGCGCCAGCGGGATGGACGAGGCGCGAAGCTGCCGCAGCAGGGCGAGGCGCCCCTGCCGCCACGTGCCCATGAGCGCGAAGGACCCTGCGCCGAGGAGAAGCGGGAACCAGCCGCCCTCGAACACCTTGTGCATGGCCGCCGCGAAGAAGGTGGCGTCCACCACGAGGAAGCCGCCGGTCGCGGCGAGGCACAGCCACAGAGGGTAGCCCCACGCGAAGCGCACCACGAAGAAGGTGAGGAAGGTCGTGACGAGCATCGTGCCCATCACCGCCACGCCGTAGGCCGAGGCAAGGCGCGTGGACGAGCCGAAGCCCACCACGGCCGCGGCCACCGCCGCGAGCAGCGTCCAGTTGACCAGCGGCACGTAGATCTGTCCCATGGCCCGCGAGGACGTGTGCTGGACCTCCATGCGGGGCAGGTACCCCAGCTGGATCGCCTGGCGCGTCATCGAGTACGCCCCCGAGATCGTCGCCTGCGAGGCGATCACCGTGGCCGCCGTGGCCAGGGCGACCATGGGATAGAGCGCCCAGGACGGAAACGCGAGGTAGAACGGGTTCTCGATCGCCTTCGGGTTGGCGAGCAGCAGCGCTCCCTGGCCGAAGTAGTTGAGCACCAGCGCGGGCGCCACGAGCCCGAACCAGGCCACGCGGATGGCCCGGCGGCCGAAGTGGCCCATGTCGGCGTACAGGGCCTCGGCTCCCGTGATGGCGAGGAGCACGGATCCCAGGACCACGAACGAGGCGAGCCCGTTCGAAGTGGCGAAGCGCAGGGCGTGCAGCGGGTCGAGCGCCGCGAGGATCTCGGGGTTGCGCTGGATGTTCCACACGCCCGCGGCGCCGAGCGCGAGGAACCACACGGCGCACACGGGCCCGAAGAGCATCCCCACGACGCCGGTGCCGTGCCGTTGCAGCAGGAAGAGCCCGACGAGCACGCCGGTCGAGATCGGCACGATGTAGGGCTTGAAGGCGTCCGTGCCGACCTCCAGGCCTTCCACGGCGGAGAGCACGGAGATCGCCGGCGTGAGGACCGCATCGCCGTAGAAGAGCGAGGCGCCGAACACGCCGGTGACGAGCAGCGCGCCCTTGAGCCGCGAGCGTCCGCTCACCGCGGCGGAGGCGAGCGAGAGCAGCGCCATGATCCCGCCCTCGCCCCGGTTGTCGGCGCGCAGCACGAGCAGCACGTACTTGAGGGACACCACGACCATCAGCGCCCAGAAGATGCAGGAGACGCCGCCGAGGACGTTGGCGGCATCGAGAGCGAGCCCGTGGTCCGGGTTGAAGGTCTCCTTCACCGCGTAGAGCGGGCTCGTGCCGATGTCGCCGTAGACGATGCCCAGCGCGAGCAGCGCCAGCGCCGCCGTCGACTGGCGTGGTGCATGGGAGCCGGGAACGGCCGGCTCGCCGTCGTCCCCCGGGAGGACGGGTTCGCTTCCGGGAAGGGATGTCGTGCTCATGGGCCGCGAATTCTAGGGCGCCCGCGTCATCCGGCGAGCGTTGCCGGCGCGATTCCTAACGGCATTTTTACGCCGCAAAGGGCTAGAGTGTGCGCATGGTTCCTTCGCGCCCCTGGGTGGGCTACGTCGTGGCCGTCGCGGCTGCGGGCGCCTGCACGCTCGCCGGCCTCGCGATGGAACCCCGGTTCGACATCGTGAACGTCGCGATGGTGTACCTCCTCGCGGTCGTCGTGGTCGCGCTGCGCTTCAGCCGCGGGGCCGCCATCGCCTGCGCCGCGCTGTGCGTGGCCGCGTTCGACGTGGTGTTCGTGCCGCCCCGCGGGACCTTCAGGGTGAACGACGCCCAGTACCTGCTCACGTTCGCGATCATGCTGGCGGTGGCGCTGGTCATCTCCCACCTGATGGAGAAGGGCCGGCGCGAGGCCGAGGCGCGTGCCGCACTCGCGCTCGAGGCCGAGTCGGAACGCCTGCGCAGCACGCTCCTCGCCTCGATCTCCCACGACCTGCGCACGCCGCTCGCGGTGCTGACGGGCGCCTCCTCCACCCTCGCCGAGCAGGGCGATCGCCTCGCCGCGAGCGAGCGCGAGGCGCTCGCGGCGAGCATCTGCCGCCAGGCGCGCGACCTCTCGGAGCACATGGACAAGGTGCTCCAGATGACGCGCCTCGAGGCGGGCGCGATCCGGCTCGAGCGCGACTGGGCCAGCCTCGCGGAGATCGCGGCCAGCGTCCTCGACCGGCTTTCGGACCGGCTTTCCGGGCACCGCCTGATGCTCGACCTGCCGCCGGACCTGCCCCTGGTCCGCGTGGACGCGGCGCTCGTCGAGCAGGCCATCGCGAACCTGCTGGACAACGCCGCCCGGCACACGCCGCCGGGGACCGTCGTGCGCCTGCGCGCGCGGCACGAGGGGAGCGAACTCGTCGTGTCGGTCGAGGATTTCGGACCGGGGCTCGGCGAGGCGCAGCTCGAGCAGCTCTTCGAGAAGTTCCACCGCGGCGCCGCCGAGGCGTCCGGGCGCGGCGTCGGCCTCGGCCTCGCCATCTGCC
The DNA here is from genome assembly GCA_026125445.1 of Burkholderiales bacterium. Taxonomy (GTDB): domain Bacteria; phylum Pseudomonadota; class Gammaproteobacteria; order Burkholderiales; family Usitatibacteraceae; genus FEB-7. The sequence goes on along the minus strand of JAHCLE010000034.1, from coordinate 8,194 downwards.
GGGCGATCGTGAAGCTGCACGGCGGCCGGGCGTGGGCCGAGCCCAACCCCGGCGGGGGCATCTGCTTCCGCTTCTCGCTGCCCGCCGCCGAGCCCCCGCCGCCGGCCGAGCGCGAGCCCTCCTGACATGGCCGAGGCGCGCGCGACCCTGCTGGTGATCGAGGACGACGCGGAGATCCGTCGCTTCCTGCGCTCGGCGCTCGCCGCGGAGGGCTACAAGGTCGTCGAGTCCGCCAACGCGCACCGCGGCCTCGTCGACGCCGCCTCGCACAAGCCGGACCTCGCCATCGTGGACCTGGGCCTTCCCGACTTCGACGGCCTGCAGGTCATCCGGGGCATCCGCGGGTGGTCGCCGATGCCGATCGTCGTCCTCTCGGCGCGCGCGCGCGAGCACGCGAAGATCGAGGCCCTGGACGCCGGCGCCGACGACTACGTGACCAAGCCCTTCGGGGTCGGCGAGTTGCTCGCGCGCATCCGCGTCGCGCTCAGGCACCGCGCCCGCTCGCGGGAGGGCGTGGTCGTCCTCGTGCTGGGCGAGGCGACCGTGGACCTCGAGGCCCGCAAGGTCACCCGGCGCGGGAAGGACATCCACCTCACGCCCATCGAGTACCGGCTGCTCGCGTGCCTTGCCGCCCACCTCGGCATGGTGGTCACGCACCGCCAGCTCCTCACCGAGGTCTGGGGTCCCACCCACCAGGCCGACACGCACTACCTGCGCATCTACATGAAGCAGCTTCGCGACAAGCTGGAGTCCGATCCGCTCCGCCCGCGCCACTTCGTCACGGAGACCGGCGTGGGCTACCGGCTCGTCTGCGACGACTGAGGAGGCGGAGCGCTCAGGCGGCGGCCGGCCGCAGGCCGATCTCGCGCGACCGCAGCTGCCCGCAGCCGCCCTCGACTTCCTGCCCGGCGGAGTCGCGCACCTTCGCGAGGACGCCCAGCTCGCCCAGGCGGCGCGTGATCGTGTGGACGCGCTCGATGGGCGGGCGCCGGAAGGGCATTCCCTCGACCGCGTTCCAGGCGATGAGGTTCATGACGGCGTACTTTCCGGCCAGAAGCCTCGCGATGCCTTCCACCTCCTCGTCGCCGTCGTTCACGCCCTCGAGGAGCGTCCACTGGTACTGGATGGGATAACCCGTCTCCCGCGCGTAGGCCTCGGCGCGCTCCACGAGCTCCTCGGGATCGATGCGCGCGGCTTTCGGCATGAGCTGCGCGCGCCGTCCGGCAACGGTCGAGTGCAGCGAGAGGGCGAGCGCGGGCTTCACCGGCCCGCGCGGCAGGCGCTCGAACACGCGCCGGTCGCCCACCGTCGAGAAGACGAGGTTCTTGTGGCCGATGCCGCCCTCGGTGCCCAGGAAGCCGATCGCGTCCATCACCTCGTCGAGGTTGTGCGAGGGCTCGCCCATGCCCATGAACACCACCTTCCTCACGGCGCGGCGCGAGCGGGCGAGGGCCACCTGCGCCACGATCTCCGCGGAGCCGAGGTGGCGCGCGAGGCCCTGGCGACCGGTCATGCAGAAGACGCAGCCCACGGCGCAGCCCGCCTGCGTGGAGACGCACACGCCGTCGCGCGGCAGGAGTACCGCCTCCACCGACTGGCCGTCGGCGAGCCCCACCAGCAACCGCGCGGATCCGTCGTTGGCGGCCTCCTCCAGGCGCGCTTCCGCGAGCCTTGCAAGCTCCTGCGCCAGGGCGGGCAGCGCCTCCCGAAGGCGAAGGGGCAGGAAGTCGTTCGCCGGCCGCGGGCCGTGGTTCAGGGGCCGCGCGTGGATCCAGGCGCGCAGCACCGCGCGTTCGTGGGAAGGGCCGGCTCCCAGCTCGCGCAGGCGAAGCCGCAGGTCTTCGAGGCGCATTGGCTCGCGCCGCCTAGGGCTGGATCACGATGGGCACGCCGCAGGTGGCGGCCGGCTCGAGCTGGCGCGAGGCCGACTTCGCGGCCCCCCGCAGCACGAGCGCCATCGGCCCTTCGCCGCGCGTGGCGAGCCTCGCGCGCAGCGTCTTCACGATCGGCGCGGAATCGTTCGCCTCGGGAGAAGGGGAGAGGAGGAGGATTTCCGTCCTGCCGACCTTCACGATGGCGGCGCGCAACCCCGAGGCCGGCAGCACGAGCGAGGGATCGTCGCGCTCCTGCTCGGCGCCGTCGCGCCCGACCTTCGGCCCCAGCAGCGCGGCATAGCGCTCCTTCGAGACTTCCGGGTCGTGCACGGCCACCGTCACGCGGGCGATTCCCCTCACGCCGTTGGCGTGCGCGCGCGCCTCGCCCTCGGGGACGCGTAGCGCCCTCGGCGTCACGTCCCCGCAGAGAAAGGGCAGGTCGAAGGTCCTCTGCCGCGCCGCCTGCCACTTCACCTGCTGGCCGTCGGGCCGCGCCCGCCCGCCCTCCTTCGGCCCGTCGAGCTCGAGGCCGCGTTCCTTCGCCTCGCGCACGGCGAGCGGCACGTCCTCGGGAACGAGCGCGAAATCCATGAGGCCGTCGCCGTGCCGGGCGTGCTCGTTGTACCAGCGCTCGGCGGGGCCCGGTTCCGTCCACGCGATGAGCTCGAGGTAGGAGCCGTCCTCGAAGGAGACGAGCGCGTTGTGCGAGGTGCGCCCCGGGTGGCGCCCGCCGGGCACGACGGTGAAGCCGAGCGCGCGATAGTCCTCGACGGCCTTCGCGAGGTCCGCCACCGCGATCACGACGTGGTCCAGTCCGAACTTCATCCTACCTCCGGTACCAGGTACCCGTACCAGGTACGCGTACCTGGTACGAGTGCGGAATCACTCCTCCATCTTGAGGCCGGTCTTCTTCACGAAGTCGCTCCAGCGCTCGTACTGGCCGACGGCGAAGCGGTCGAGCGCCGGGCCGTCGGTGGCCATCACCTCGAATCCGGCGTCGGAGAGCTTCTTCGAGACTTCCGCGTGCGTGAGCGCGGCCTGGAAGTCCTCAGTGAGCTTCTTCACCGTGGCCGGCGGCGTGGCCGAGGGCGCGAAGATGCCGATCCACGAGTAGGCCTCGAAGCCGGGGAAACCCGACTCGGCCACCGTGGGGACGTCGGGCAGGTCCGCGAGGCGCTTGGTGCCCGTGACCGCGAGCGCCTTGATCTTGCCGCCGGCGATGCCGCCCTTGAGCGCGGCGTAGGAGAGCAGCGTGAAGCTCACGGTGTTGCCCAGCACGGCCTGCACCGCGGGCCCGCCGCCGCCGAAGGGCACGTGCAGGATGTCGGCGCCGGCCTGGCGCTTGAGGTCCTCGGCCACGAGGTGGTTCATCGAGCCCACGCCGGTGGAGGCGTAGCTGAACTTGCCCGGCTCCTTCTTCGCCGCCTCGAGGAACTCCTTCAGGTTCTTCCCCGGCACGGACGGGTGCGCCCCGATCACGAGCGGGAAGCGCACGGCGAGCGTGACGCCGACGAAGTCCTTGAAGGTGTCGTAGGGCAGGTTCTTCTTGGCGATGGGGTTGATCGCGTGCGTGTCGAAGCACACGAGCACCGTGTTGCCGTCGGGCGCGGCCCGGGCCACGAACTGCGTGCCCACCTGGCTCGCCGCGCCGGGGCGGTTTTCCACCACGACCGGCCTGCCGATGCGCTCCGAGAGCCGCGGCTGGACGATGCGCGCGGTGATGTCGGTCGAGCCGCCCGGCGGGAAGGTGACGACGAGCTTGAGGGAGGCGTCGGATTGCGCGAACGCCGAGGGCGCGAGCGTGCCGGCGGCGAGCGCGGCCGCCATGCGCAGGGCTTCGCGGCGGGAGAAATCGGTCATGGTCGGTGCTCCTGGGTCGAAGGGTTGCGAAGGATGCGCGCGGGCTTCAGCCCATCCACTGGCTCACGGGGACGGCGGTATCCTGCAGCTGCTGCGAGATCACGTCCACGAGGGCGGGGCCGTCGTGCGCGAGCGCGGCCTGGATGGCGGCGTCGAGGCCGGCGGGATCCTCGACGCGCCAGGACTTCACCCCGAAGGCCTCGGCCACGCGCGCGTGGTCCGTGCGGTTGAAGTCCACGGAGAAGTAGCGCTCGCCGTAGCCCGTCTTCTGGCTCGCCTTGATCCAGCCGTAGACGGTGTTGGAGAAGACGACCATCTTGAGCGGGACGCCGCGGCGCACGATCGTCTCGAGCTCCCCGCAGGTGAAGTTGAAGCTGCCGTCGCCCATGGCGGCCACCACCATCGCGTCGGGCCGGCCGAACTGGGCGCCGACGCCGGCGGACATGGCGAAGCCGAGCGCCCCGTGCGCGCGGTTGGTGATGAAGTGGCGCCCCGACTGCGGCGCATCGAAGTAGGCCGAGAAGTAGGGACAGGGCGTGCCGGGGTCCGCGACGAGGATCGCGCCGGCGGGCAGGTGGCGGTTGAGCGAGTCCACCACGCGCTCCGGCTTGATGGGCGTATCCGTGGAGGCGGCCAGCGCCGCGAAGTCCGCGAGCTTCCTCGCCCGGGCCCTGCCGGCGATAGCGCGCCCGTCGGCCGCGTCCGCCGGGCGGTGCTTGAGGCGCGCCCGCACGGCCTCGTTCAGGTCCGCGAGCCCCAGCAGCGCGTCGCCCACCAGCGCCACGTCCGTGCGGTAGTTGGTGCCGATCGTCATGCCGTCGACGTCGAGGTGGATGATCGGCACGTCGCGCGCCGGGTACTTCCAGTGCTCGGTGGTGGTGGAGCCGGCGCGCGCGCCCACGAAGAACACGAGGTCGGCCTGCGTCACCACCTCGCGGGTGGCGGCGACGCCTCCGTTGGTGCCCACGACGCCCACGGCGAGCGGGTGGGAGTCGGGCAGCGTGCCCTTGCCGCTCACGGTGGTACAGACGGGGGCGTTCAGCATCGTGGCCAGCGCCTCGAGCATTCCGCAGGCCCCGGCGAGGACCACACCGCCGCCGCAGACGATCACCGGGCACTTCGCCGCGACGAGCTTCTCCGCCGCGGCCTCGACGTCGGCCTGGTGCGGGCGCGAGCGCATCGCCGGATAGCGGTCGTGGCCCGGCTGCGCCCACACCTCCGCCGGGTCGATCTCCTGCTTCTGCAGGTCGTAGGGCAGGCAGATGTGGGTGGCCCCCGTGCGCCCGGTGGTCATGGCGCGGAAGGCGCTTCGCACCGCGCCGGGAATCTGGTCCACGCGGTCGATGGTGGTGTTCCACTTGGTGAGCGGGCGGTACAGGGACTGCTGGTCCAGCTCCGTGAGCGGGAACTTGCCGCGCGAGCCCACCGAGACGTCCGAGGTGATCCCCAGCACGGGAATCGAGGACTCGTTGGCTTCCACCAGGCCCGGCAGCAAATAGGTGGCTCCTCCGCCGCTGGGTCCCTCGCACACGCCGGGCCTGCCGGTCACCCGCGCGTAGGCGTCCGCCATGTACCCGGCGCTTCGCTCGTCGCGGGTGAGGATGTGGTCGATGCCGTGGTCGAGCCTCGCCATCGCGTCGTAGAAGGGAAGGCTCGTGTCGCCGCAGAGGCCGAAGACGTGCTTCACGCCGTTCAGCTGCAGCATGCGCACGAGGGCGTCGGCGCCGTTCATCTTGCTCATGGGGGGGGAAGGACTCGGTTGCGCTTCGGGTTTCCGGGAATTGTAGCGCCCCCGTCCGGCCGTTGTGCCCGCCGCGGGATTGCGGCGACAATTCAGCGCATCCCCCGAGATTTACGAGGTTCGCGATGGCAATCGAGATGCGAGGGCGCGAAAGAGCGGGCGCCGTGTTGTGGGCCCTCGGGCTGCTGCTCGCCCTGCCAGCCTGGGCCCACGAGCAGTCCGGGCAGGCCGCCGGCTTCGTAACCGGCATGCTTCACCCCATATCCGGCCTCGACCACGTCCTCGCAATGGTCGCCGTGGGCCTGTGGGGCGCGCAGCTCGGGGCGCCCGCGATCTGGCTGCTGCCGGTGACCTTCCCGCTGGTCATGGCCTTCGGCGGCTTCCTCGGGCTGTTGGGCGTGCCGCTGCCGGGCGTGGAGATCGGCATCGCGGTTTCCGCGATCCTGCTGGGTACGATGGTGGCCACGCAGTCGCGCCCGCCCCTGTGGCTCGCGGCCGCGCTGGTCGGATTCTTCGCGGTCTTCCACGGCCACGCCCACGGCACGGAGCTCCCGGCCGGCGAGAGCGGGCTTCTCTACAGCATCGGCTTCGTGATCGTGACGGGGCTCCTGCACGCGACCGGCATCGCGATCGGCCTCATCCACCGATGGCAGAAGGGGCGGATCGCCCTTCGCGGAGCCGGTGCCATGGTCGGCGCGGCAGGCGTCTTCTTCCTCTGGCGGGCCCTGGCTTGAGGCGCATCGCGCGGGCTGCCCCGGCCTGCGGGTGGCTGCTGCTGGCGTCGGCGAGCGCGCATGCCCATCTCCGGGACACCGGCCTCGGCCCGGTCGCCGACGGCGCCTTGCATCTCTTCATGTCGTTCGACGACCTGCTCGCGGTCGTAGCGATGGCGGTCCTGGCGAGCCAGCACGACGAGGCCACGGCACAGCGCGCCGCGGGGACGCTTCCCTCGGCGTGGTTCTTCGGCGCCTTTGCGGGCTTCGCGGCCGGGAAGGCCTTCCTTCCCGCGGGCGCGACATCGCTCACGCTCCTTGCGCTGGGCATCCTCGTGGCCGCGGGCCGGCGCCTGCCGATGGCGCTCGTGACGGCGCTCGCCGCGGCCGTGGGGCTGGTGCACGGGCTGCTCAACGGCGCGTCCCTCGCCGCAGGCCGGCACGACGGCATGGCGCTCGCGGGAATCGTCGGCGCGGTCCTCGTGGTGGCGACGCTGATCGTGTTCCCCGGCCTGCGCCTCAACGCGACGGGGGCGCGCATCGCGTTGCGCGTGGCCGGCAGCTGGATCGCCGCGATCGGCCTGCTCTACCTGGGATGGGCGTGGAGCGGCCGCCTCTGAGGCACGATTGAAGTACATTGGACGGCATGGACATCCGCATTCCGTCGCTTCTCCTCGCCCTATCCCTCGCAGCATCCTCCGCCCTCGCCGAGGCGCCGCCGGTCCGGACGGTCGCCGCGGTCGACCTCGCCCGCTACGCGGGCAAGTGGTACGAGATCGCCGCCTTTCCCATGTTCTTCCAGCGCCAGTGCGTCGGCGACACGACGGCCGAGTACGCGCTGCGGCCCGACGGCGACATCTCGGTGCGCAACCGCTGCCGCACCGAGGACGGCTTCGACGAGGCGACCGCGCGCGCCTGGGCGGTGGACGGAAGCGGCAACGCCCGCCTCAAGGTGCAGTTCTTCTGGCCCTTCCGGGCGGACTACTGGGTGATCGGGCTCGATCCCGAGTACCGCTGGGCCGTGGTGGGCAACCCGGGTCGCAAGTACCTCTGGATTCTCTCGCGCACGCCGCAGCTGCCGGCCGCGCTGCTGGAGAACGCGCTCGCCAGCGCCCGCGAGCAGGGCTACGACCTGGCGCCGCTTCGCTTCACGAAGCAGGAAGCCGCACCGACCTCCACGAACTGAGCGAACCATGGCGAACAAGCAACCCCATCCCTGGACCGCCGAACAGGCACTCGAGCGCCTCAAGGAAGGCAACGCGCGCTTCGTGAACGGCGAGGCGCACTTCCCGACGGTGCAGAAGGAGGTCCTGGCCGACCTCACGCAGGGCCAGCAGCCCTACGCGACCATCCTCGGCTGCAGCGACAGCCGCGTGCCGCCGGAGGTGATCTTCGACGCGCACCTGGGCGAGCTCTTCGTGATCCGCGTCGCGGGCAACGTCCTGGGGAACTCGATCCTCGGGACGCTGCAGTACGCGGGCTCGCACCTGAAGACGCCGCTCTTCGTCGTGATGGGCCACGAGGGCTGCGGGGCCGTGCAGGCGGCGCTGGCCTCGAGGTTCGAGGGCGCCTCGCACAAGAGCCGCATCGAGGTGCTGCTCGAGAACATCCTGCCGGCGCTCGACGGCGTCGATCCCGGCCTCGCGCCCGGGCCGATGCTCAGCTCGGCCGTGGAGGCGAACGTCCGCTGGACGGTGCGGCAGCTTCGCGAGACGCCCGAAGTGAAGGCCGCCGTCGCCGGGGGCACCCGCATGCAGCTCGTCGGCGCGATCTACGAGCTCGAGACCGGCCGCGTGCGCTTCCTGGACTAGGATCGGCCGAAAAAGGGGACGGGTACAGGACCCGTCCCCTTTCTAGGTTTCTCGACTAGGGCTTGCGGGCGCGCACGAAGGCGCTCACGAACTTGCCGTCGACCGAGGTCGCCACCGAGTCGTCGAAGCCCTGGCCCGAGAGGAACGCGCGGGCATCGTCGCCACCGTAGACGCGGGTGACCTCGACGCCGATGT
>JAHCLE010000339.1 GCA_026125445.1 Burkholderiales bacterium | reverse complement strand
CGCGGCGACATCGTCACCGCCTGGAATCGCACGCCCGACAAAGCCGCGGCCCTCGGTCGCTTCAACGTCAAGGCCGCCGCCACCCCTGCCGAAGCCGTGCGCGGTGCATCGCGAGTGCACCTCGTGCTGCGCGACGACGCGGTCGTCGAGGAAGTCATCGCGGCCGCGCGACCCGGCCTCACCCCCGGCGCCATCCTGCTGGACCACACCACGACGGGGCCCGACCTCACCGCCGCGCGGGCGAAGCGACTGCTTTCCGAGGGCGTGAACTACCTGCACTGCCCCGTCTTCATGGGACCGGCCGCCGCCCGGCAGGCGCAGGGCTCCATGATGGTCGCGGGCCCGAAGGCGCTCTTCGCGCAGGTCGAGGGCGAGCTGGCGAAGATGACCGGGCGCCTGGAGTACCTGGGCGAGCGCCCCGACCTCGCCGCGGTCCACAAGCTCTTCGGCAACACGGCGATCATCGGGCTGGTGGCCATCATGGCCGACGTCCTCGCGCTCGCCCGCGCGAGCGGCGTCGACGGGCAGGAAGCCATCGAGCGGCTGCGCAAGCTCGACCTCAACGCGATGGTGGCCCGGCGCGGCGTGGCCATGGCGAGGGGCGACTTCGCCGCGAGCTTCGAGCTGGCCATGGCGCGCAAGGACGTGGGGCTCATGCTCGAGACCATCGGCGACGGGCCGATGGCCGCGCTTCCCGCCATCGCGGCCCGCATGGACGAGCTCATCGCCGCGGGGCACGGCACCAAGGACACGACCGCGCTGGCAATCTGAAGGGGACGCTACCCTTCAGATACTTCAGTGCGCCCTTTCCCAGTTCTCGCCGACGCCCGCCTCGACCACGAGCGGCACGGCGAGCTCGGCCACGCCCGTCATGAGCCTCTCGACCTGGGGTTTCACGCGCTCGAGCTCGCCCTCGGGCACCTCCAGCACCAGCTCGTCGTGCACCTGCATGACCAGCTTGGTGGCGAGCTTCTCCGACTCGATCCAGCCCTGCACTGCGATCATGGCGAGCTTGATGAGGTCGGCGGCCGTGCCCTGCATCGGCGCGTTAATCGCCTGGCGCTCGGCGCCCTGGCGGCGTGACTGGTTCGCGGACGTGATGTCGGGCAGCCACAGACGGCGGCCGAATACCGTCTCGACGTAGCCGCGATCGCGCGCCTCGTTCCGCGTCCTCTCCATGTAGGCCGCCACGCCGGGATAGCGCTGGAAGTACTTGTCCATGTAGCTCTGCGCCGCCGCGCGCTCGATGCCGAGGTTGCCCGCGAGACCGAAGGCGCTCATCCCGTAAATGAGCCCGAAGTTGATCACCTTGGCGTAGCGGCGCTGCTCGCTCGTGACCTCCGCCCCGCTCACGCCGAACACTTCCGATGCCGTGTGGCGGTGGATGTCCTCGCCCGCGGCGAACGCTTCGATGAGGCTCTTGTCGCCCGAGAGGTGCGCCATGATCCGCAGCTCGATCTGCGAGTAGTCGGCGGACACGATCTTCGAGCCAGGGGGCGCGATGAATGCCTCGCGAATGCGCCGCCCCTCCGCCGTGCGCACCGGGATGTTCTGCAGGTTGGGATCGGTGGAGGAAAGCCGCCCCGTCACCGCCACGGCCTGCGCGTAGTTGGTGTGCACGCGGCCGGTCTTCGCATTCACCATGCGCGGCAGCTTGTCGGTGTAGGTGCTCTTGAGCTTGGAGAGCCCGCGGTGCTCCAGCAGCGCCTTGGGCAGCGGGTGGTCGAGGGCCAGCTTCTCCAGCACCTCCTCGTCCGTGGAAGGGGCGCCCGAGGGCGTCTTCTTCACCGGCGTGAGCTTCAACTGGTTGAAGAGGATCTCGCCCAGCTGCTTGGGGCTCGCGAGGTTGAAGGGCTGGCCGGCGAGCTCGTG
>JAHCLE010000338.1 GCA_026125445.1 Burkholderiales bacterium | reverse complement strand
GAGCCCCTTGCGGTAGGCCGCGGAGCGCTCGGCGTAGTGCTCCGCGATCCAGGCGTTGTTGGCGATGTCCTCGGGCGTGAGGTGGCGCACCACCTTGCCCGGCACGCCCAGCACGAGCGAGCCGTCGGGGATGTGCTTTCCCTCGGGGACAAGCGCGCCCGCCCCGATGAGGCAGTTCTTCCCGATGACGGCGCGGTTGAGGATGATCGCGCCGATGCCGATGAGGGAATTCTCGCCGATCGTGCAGCCGTGCAGCATCACCATGTGGCCCACGCTCACGTTCCTCTCCAGGACGACGGGGATGCCCTTGTCCGTGTGGATCACGGTCCCGTCCTGGATGTTCACGTTCTCGCCCAGCGTGATGGGATCGTTGTCGCCGCGCAGCGTGCAGCCCCACCAGACGCTGGCGCCCTTCTTCAGGGTGACGGAGCCGATCACGGCGGCATTGGGGGCGACGAAGTTGTCGCCTTCGAGGACGGGAATGCGCTCTCCGAGGGAGTAGATCATGGCAGTGGCCTGCGGATGTGGTCGCCGCCATTGTAATTCGGCGTATCGCCCCGCGCACCGATCCCTGCGCGGCCAGGATGCTGCTTCACGAGGGCGCCAGGATCGTTGGCCGCGAGTTGCACGAACGCGGCCGGGAGACTGGCAGGGGCCGATGATTTCCGTGAATGGTTTTCAATTTTTCTCATAACAAATAGAATGGCGCCCTCCACTTTTCCGGAAACCGCCCTTCATGTTCCGCTCGCCCCTGCTTCCCGCGCTCGCGTTCTGCGTCGCCGCACTCGCAATGGGCGGCCCCGCCCAGGCCCAGTGGTGGAATCCCGGGCCGAAGCCCCTCCCCGGGAACGCGCCGGGCTCGCCGCAGGCGCCCGCGGAGCCCGCCGCTTACGACGTGCCGCTCTACTACAAGGCGGGAAGCGCCACGGTCACGGCGATCTTCAACGAGGACTTCGCGAAGCCGGACCGGATGCACGACGAGTTCCTCGCCACGGGCAAGCGATCGACGCACGGGCTCTTCGTCGTCGAATCGCTGCAGTACGCGTGGGACAACCAGTTCGACACGCCCGAAATCGGGCCCATGGAGCGCACTCTCGCGCAGTGGGCGAAGGCGTCGCCGGATTCGCGCCTTCGGCGCCTGGTGGAGGCGATCAAGTGGCAGCGGCAGGCCTGGGTGGCCCGCGGCGGCGGCTATGCCTCGAGCGTGCCGGGCGAGGCGATGTCCGTGTTCCGCGACCGCCTCGCCCGCGCCACCAAGGCCCTGGACTCGGCGGGACCGGAAGGCAAGGCGTCGCCCATCTGGTATTGGGTCGCCCTCATCGTGGCGGGCAGCAGTGGCCAGCCGGCCTCCGCGTTCGATGCCCTTTACGAGGAGGCGGCCGGCCGCTTCCCCTCCTACCACACCATCCACTACACGCGGATGAACTACCTGCTCCCCCAGTGGGGCGGCAGCTTCGACGCCGTGGACGACTTCGTGCGGAAGGTCGTCGAGCGCACGCGCGAGAGCGAAGGCGAGGCCTTCTACGCCTGGCTCTACGTGGACGTCGCCCGGAAGACCGACGGCGACCTCTTCAAGGTCACCCGCGCGAGCTGGCCGCGGATGAAGAAGGGCTTCGAGGACATGGTGGCCCGCTATCCCGACGCATGGAACCGGAACCTGTTCGCCACATTCGCGTGCCGCGCCCGCGACAAGGAGACGACGGCCCGCCTGCTCACGGAACTCGGCGCGGCGGCGAGGTTGGGGCAGGGCTCGCCCGGCTACACCACCGAGTCCTGCCGGCGGTTCGCCTTCGAGCCCGCCTGAGGCCATTCCCCTACATCTGCTTGAAGAGGTGCGAGTAGATCCGTGACACCGTGAGGACCTCGTCCTTGCCCC
>JAHCLE010000337.1 GCA_026125445.1 Burkholderiales bacterium | reverse complement strand
GAAGGTGGAGGGCGAGGCTTTCTCGCCCGTGGACCGCATCGGCCAGCTGCAGATGCGCAACCTCGACATCCTCGACTCCCGCGACAAGCTCGGGATCTACGCGAAGGCGGGGGTCCTGCCTTCGGGCACGGGGGCGGCGGGGCTGCTGGAGTCGGACGAAGGGAAGAAGAAGTCCTGACGGCGGCGGCCTTCAGGCCGCCTTCCCGCCCCGGATCATGACCAGCAGCATCTTGAAGCGGCCCACCGGGGCGACTGCGTGCGGGACGTTGGCCGGCATGAGCAACGTTTCGCCTTCGCCGACGCGGTGCGCGGCGCTTCCGATGCGGATCTCGGCCTCGCCCTCGACGCCCACGACGAGCGCGTCGAAGGGCGCCGTGTGCTCGCTCAGGCCCTCTCCCGCGTCGAAGGCGAAGAGCGTCACGCTGCCGCCCGGGTTCTTCAGCAGCATCCGGCTCACGATCGCATGGTCCTGCCACGCGAGCATCGCCTTCAGGTTCTCGACCTTGCCAGGATTGCCCGGGCCCTTGTCCCTGTCACTCATGGCTTCCCTCTCCGATCGCCAACAGGTTGCCTGTCTCTCCGACTGCTCATCGTCCGACCCGATCCGTTTCGGTCAGGAGCACCTGCAGGTCCTGCCCTTCGCCCACGGCGACACGACGCAGGAGTCCGTCTCTCTTGCGGGTGCCTCCAACGGTCCAGAAGTTGTCGGTCACGAGATACCAATCGCCGGCGGGGAGGTCACGGAATGCGAAGATTCCCTGCGCGTCGCACCGGGACTGGCGCAGGAGCGACTTGTACCGCGGATCCAGGTTCCTTCCCACGTCGGGTTGGCGGCCTGCCATCAGGTGATCCAGCGCCTCCTCGAAGAAGGGTGTGGCCGGGAACATGATCACTCCTCTCCGTGCGCAGGTGAATACGCCTCCCCCCTGCTGCCGGAAAATTGCCTGGCCGCCTACAACCGCCGTTCCCGGCCGGAGGTAGGCGTCATGGACCGTGCCCTCGAACTGGCTCCGCATCGGGATCCGCTCGGGGGTCGGGGGAGCGGCGCACGCGGCCAAGCAAGCGGCCGCAAGGACGGCGACATGCCGATTCACGTGCCTACCTGATGAAGTAGCCGGAGACCTTCCAGGAACCGTCGTTCTCGCGCATTGGCGTGACAGTCTCGACCGCAGTCGCCTTGTTCGCGAATTGCGAGGAATACTGGATCACGACGTACTCGCCGTCCGGCGCGCCGGGCAACGTACGCGAGTACGTGGCGGAAGAGAGGGTTCGCGACTTGAGGGCGCCAAGCGGTCCCCTTGCGGCAGCGAGAGACTGCTCCCACTTGTCCTGGGGCACGCCCGCCTTGAACAAGGAGGCGGAAGCCTGCCAGCTCCTTGCTCCGTTTCCGGAGTCGGTCAGGGCGAGCCACGACCGGGCTGCCTCCTGGGCCTTGGCAACGGCCTCTTCATTGGCTGCGCCGGCGGGAAGCGTCGCCATTGCCACCGCCAGGAACGCGATTCGAACAAGCCTGTGCACGATGAGCCCCTCCCGGATCACGCCGCGGACACTGCCCGAAGCGGGCCTCGCAGCAGGCAGATTGCCGGATTGACGAGGATTCGTGCCATTTTGTCCGTGCATCAACGGACGGTCAACGGCAGGTGCGCGAATCCCGTCGAAGCTGCTGCCGGATGTCGGGCTCCACGAGCCTCGCCAGCGCCTCGAGGGACTCCTGCCAGCCGAGGTAGCACATCCTTGTCGATCGGGACTAGGTCGTGGCGGGCCGCATCCGCTCGCCGATCCTCGTCCCCAGCCACGCCATCGGGACGTACGCGGCCAGGAGATCGAGCGCGATGAACCACGCCGGCGCCGGGATCATGAAGGACGCCGCGATGCCC
>JAHCLE010000336.1 GCA_026125445.1 Burkholderiales bacterium | reverse complement strand
CGTCATGGCCACGTCGCAGCGCACGGGGATGCCCGAGAGCACGGAGACGAGCGCCGTGGTGATCGCGATGCCGGCGCTGGGACCGTCCTTGGGGGTCGCCCCCTCGGGCAGGTGGATGTGCAGGTCGAGGTTCTGGTAGAAGTCCTCCGGGATGCCCAGGCGCTTGGCGCGCGCGCGCACCACCGAGATGGCCGCCTTGATGGACTCCTGCATCACCTCGCCGAGCTTGCCCGTGGTGACGGTGTTGCCCTTGCCGGGCACCTTGGCCGCCTCCACCGTGAGGAGCTCCCCGCCCACTTCCGTCCAGGCGAGGCCGGTCACCTGGCCCACCTGGTTCTCCTTCTCGGCGATGCCGAAGGTGTACTTGCGCACGCCCAGGTACTTGTCGAGGTTCTTCGCGTTGACCGTGACCGCCGTGCCGTCCTTCTTCTTGATGAGGATGGCCTTGACCACCTTGCGGCAGATCTTGGCGAGTTCCCGGTCGAAGCTGCGAACGCCCGCCTCGCGCGTGTAGTAGCGCGCGATGTCGCGAAGCGCGGAATCGGTGACGGTGAGCTCGCCCGCCTTCAGGCCGTTGGACTTGAGCTGCTTGGGCAGCAGGTATTCCTTGGCGATGTGCACCTTCTCGTTCTCGGTGTAGCCCGAGAGGCGGATCACCTCCATGCGGTCCAGGAGCGGCGCCGGGATGTTGAGCGTGTTGGCCGTGGCCACGAACATCACGTCGGAGAGGTCGTACTCCACCTCCACGTAGTGGTCGACGAAGGTGTGGTTCTGCTCGGGGTCGAGCACCTCCAGCAGCGCCGAGGACGGGTCGCCGCGGAAGTCCATGCCCATCTTGTCCACCTCGTCCAGGAGGAAGAGCGGGTTCCTCACGCCCACCTTGGACATGTTCTGCAGGATCTTGCCGGGCATGGAGCCGATGTAGGTGCGGCGGTGGCCGCGGATCTCGGCCTCGTCGCGCACGCCGCCCAGCGACATGCGCACGAACTTGCGGTTGGTGGAGCGCGCGATCGACTGCCCCAGCGAGGTCTTGCCCACGCCGGGCGGGCCCACCAGGCACAGGATCGGGGCCTTGAGCTTGTCCACGCGGCTCTGCACCGCGAGGTACTCGACGATGCGCTCCTTCACCTTCTCGAGGCCGTAGTGGTCGGCGTCCAGGATCTTCTCGGAGTTCTTGAGGTCCGTGGAGACCTTGGTCTTCTTCTTCCACGGCAGCGCCACCAGCGTGTCGATGTAGTTCCTCACGACCGTGGCCTCGGCGGACATGGGCGACATGAGCTTCAACTTCTTCAGCTCCGCCTCCGCCTTCACGCGCGCCTCCTTGGGCATGTGCGCGGCCTTGATCTTCTTCTCGAGCTCGTCGAGGTCGGCGCCCTCCTCGGAGTCGCCCAGCTCCTTCTGGATCGCCTTCACCTGCTCGTTCAGGTAGTACTCGCGCTGGCTCTTCTCCATCTGGCGCTTCACGCGCCCGCGGATGCGCTTCTCGACCTGCATGATGTCGATCTCGGTCTCGAGGAGCTGCAGGAGCTGGTCGAGGCGGCGGCCCACCTCGAACATCTCGAGGATCTGCTGCTTCTGCTCGAGCTTGAGCGGCAGGTGCGCGGCGATGGTGTCGGACAGCCGCCCGGCGCCGTCGATCCCGGAGAGCGAGGTGAGGACCTCCGGCGGGATCTTCTTGTTGAGCTTCACGTACTGGTCGAACTGCGTGAGGAGCGTCCTGCGCATGGCCTCGACCTCGGTGGAGTCGGCCTCGTCGACGACGATGGGCTCGATCTCGGCCTCGAAGTTGGCCTTCTCGGTGAGCACGCGCACGATGCCGGCGCGCTGCACGCCCTCCACCAGCACCTTCACCGTGCCGTCGGGGAGCTTGAGCATCTG
>JAHCLE010000335.1 GCA_026125445.1 Burkholderiales bacterium | reverse complement strand
ATCGACTACGCCCAGGGCCACGCCGTCGGTCGGCCGTTCTATTTCTCGTAGATCGTGTCGTAGGTCGGGCTTCAGCCCGACAACGGAGATTGCCCCGGCGCCGAGTCGGGCTGAAGCCCGACCTACACCAAGCCCTCGAAGGGCTGCACGAAGACCGACTCACCCGGCTCGACGCTGCCGCGGTCCGGTTCGACGGCGATGAAGCAGTTCGCCTCGGACATCGAACTCAGGATGCCCGACCCCTGCGAACCCGTGGCGCGCACCTTCCATTCGCCCTTCTCGCTGAACAGCACGCCGCGCTGGAACTCGCTGCGGCCGGGCCGCTTCTTCAGGGCGGTGACGCAGGGGACGCGGAACTGCGGCAATGCTTCGATTGGCGAGACGCCCATCATTTTCAGCAGCGCCTCGCGCACGAACTGGTAGAAGGTCACCATCACGGCAACCGGGTTGCCGGGCAGGCCGAAGAGGAATGCTCCCTTGCTTCCCTCATCGATGCGGCCGAAGGCCATCGGCCGGCCGGGCCGCATGGCGATCTTCCAGAAGGCCACCTCGCCAAGCTTTGCCATCAGGCCGCGGATGAAGTCCGCCTCGCCCACCGACACGCCGCCGCTGGTGAGGATGGCGTCGGCCTGTGCGGCCGCCATGTGGAATGCCGCCTCCAGCGCCGCCGGTTCGTCGCGCACCACGCCGAGGTCGATCACCTCGCAGCCTAGCCGCGTCAGCATGCCGAACAGGGTGTAGCGGTTGCTGTCGTAAACCTCGCCCGATTTGAGGGGGGTGCCGAGCGAGCACAGCTCGTCGCCGGTGGAGAAGAAGGCGACGCGCAGCCGCCGCTTCACGCTGACCTCGGCGACACCAAGCGAGGCCAGAAGGCCGAGTTCCGCCGGCCGCAGCTGCTTGCCGGCGCGGATCGCCTGCTCCCCGGCGCGCAGGTCCTCCCCGGCATGGCGCACGTGCTGGCCCTGGCGCTGCCTCGGCGGAACGGTGATGCGTTCGCTCTCGGCCCTGGCCGCTTCCTGGATGACGACCGTATCGGCACCCTGCGGAATCATGCCGCCGGTCATGATGCGCACGCATTGTCCCGGCCCGAGGATTCCCTCGAAAGCGCGCCCGGCAAAGGTGGTGCCGGCCAGGGACAGCACGGTTTCGCCCTCTGCGGCGAGATCGGCGAAGCGCACCGCATAGCCGTCCATGGCCGAGTTGTCGTGGCCGGGCACGTTGGCGGTCGAGATCACGTCCTCAGCCAGCACGCGGCCCAGTGCATTGCGCACGAAGAGGCGCTCGCTGCCCGGGACCGGCTCGACGAGATCGAAGATGATCTGCCGTGCCCGGGCCACGCTGAGGGATTCCGGATCGTAGTCGTCCGCGCAGGAAATCTGTTTGAGCAGCGAAGTCATGATTCCATCTGATTCAGTTCTTCCGGCGTATTGATATTGGCGAAGGCCCGCTCGTCCTCGAAGGGCACCTCCGCCACCTTGAGCGCCGCGTACCAGGCGTCGACTTTGCGGCCGCCAGCCTCGAGGAAGGCCGTCAGGCCGTCCAGCACCTCGCGGCGCACCAGGGAGAATACCGGATGCGGCTGCGCGCCGGTCTTCGCCACGGCCAGGTCCGCGCCGACCGCTTCCAGGGCGGTGCGCAGGCGTACCACCAGGTCTTCCGGCAGAAAGGGCGAATCGCAGGGTGACGTGACGATGAGCGGCGTCTCGCTTGCGAGCAGGCCCGTGTGCAGCCCCGCCAGCGGGCCGGCAAAGCCGGCGATGCGATCGGGCACCACGGGGTAGCCGAAGGTTGCGTATTGCTCCAGGTTCTGGTTGGCGTTGATGATCAGGGCATCCACCTGCGGCGCCAGGCGCTCGATCGACCATGCCGCCATCGGCTTGCCGCGGAAG
>JAHCLE010000334.1 GCA_026125445.1 Burkholderiales bacterium | reverse complement strand
GCGAGGACTTCCGACTGGACGTCGAATTCCTCCCGCGTGACGAGGTCGAGCTTCGCGAAGGCGGCGGCGAGCACGGCCGTGGCGTTCTTCTCGAACTCGCGGGCCGGGTTGTCGGCGGCGGCTTCGGCGAGGCGGGCGGCGATTTCGCCCAGCAGCTTTTCTCTCATCTCAATTCCGTAGGCGGGGACTCGGTTGACCGGCTTGGTGACGCGCACCATCACGGTGCGGCGCGCGCGATATCGGTGCCGGTATGGTGCAGTGCCGCAACGGGCCTGAAACAAATCCTTCACGAACAACGGGTTGCAGCAGGAATCCGGGTGGCACGCTCCCTGCTAAAGACCACCCGAAGTCTTTTCATTCCAACCCCACGAAGGATACCAACATGCGAAACGCCTCCAAAGCCCTCCTCGTTGCCGCGATGACGACTGCCGCCTTCGGCGCCTCGGTCGCCCACGCGCAGACGGCCGCGCCCGCCGCCGCTCCCGCCACGCCGGAGCACACGCTGACCGCCAACGGCGGCCTCTTCAGCGAGTACATCTTCCGCGGCATTTCGCAGACGGCCGGCAAGCCCGCGGTGCAGGGCGGCTTCGACTATTCCCATTCCAGCGGCATCTACCTGGGCACGTGGGCGTCCAGCATCAGCTGGCTGCAGGACTTCGGCGCCTACACGCGCTCGAGCCTGGAGTGGGACTTCTACGGCGGCTACAAGGGCAGCTTCGCCGACGACTTCTCCTACGACGTGGGCCTTCTCTACTACTACTACCCCGGCACGGCCAACCCCGGCGTGACGAAGGCCGACACGCTGGAAGGCTACGTCGGCATCGGCTGGAAGTGGCTGAGCGCCAAGGTGAGCTACAACTTCAAGGACTACTTCGGCGCCAAGCCCACCGGCGCGGGCACCGACGGCACCCTCTACTGGGACTTCTCCGCCGCCTATCCGCTCGGCGAGTCCGGCGTGACCCTCAACGCCCACTACGGGATCCTCGACGTGAAGAACGACGGCAGCGGCGCCGGCAAGGTGAGCTACGACGACTGGAGGATCGGCCTCGGCTACACGATCCCCGACGGGTTCATGAAGGGTGTCGAGGTCGGCGCGTACTACTCGGGCAACAACGCCGAGGAAGGCTTCTACACCGACCTCACCGGCTACAACACCGCCAAGGACCGCGGCGTCATCTACCTCAAGAAGACGTTCTGACGCCGGCCTCGCTCGCGCGAACCAGCCAACACGAGGACACCATGAAACTAGTCACCGCCATCATCAAGCCGTTCAAGCTCGACGAGGTCCGCGAGGCCCTCTCGGCCATCGGCGTGCAGGGCATCACCGTCACCGAGGTGAAGGGCTTCGGCCGCCAGAAGGGCCACACGGAGCTCTACCGCGGCGCCGAGTACGTCGTCGACTTCCTCCCGAAGGTGAAGATCGAGGCCGCCATCAAGGACGACATCCTCGACCAGTGCATCGAGGCGATCGAGAAGAGCGCCAACACCGGGAAGATCGGCGACGGAAAGATCTTCGTATTCGAACTCGAGCAGGTCGTGCGCATCCGCACCGGCGAGACCGGCGCGGACGCACTCTAGGACACAAGGGGAAAGCGCATGAAACGCCTACTGAGTCTCATCGCCGTCACCGCGGCCCTCGCCTTCGGGGGCATCGCGCACGCGCAGGAGAAGAAAGCCGACGCTCCCGCGGCGGCACCCGCGGCCGCTGCCGCACCGGCGGCTGCCGCTCCCGCCGACGCGAAGCCGGCGGAGGGTGCTCCGGCCGCGCCGGCAGCTCCCGCGGCTGCGGCACCTGCCGCGGCTCCCGCCGCCGCCCCCGCGCCCACGCCGAACAAGGGCGACATCGCCTGGCTGCTCACCTCGACCGCGCTCGTGCTGCTGATGAGCGTTCC
>JAHCLE010000333.1 GCA_026125445.1 Burkholderiales bacterium | reverse complement strand
TGGTCATAGCTGGAGTAATCATTGGAGGGGATGAAATCCACCCCCGCGGCTTGCTGGGTCTGCCAGTTGGCGGCGCGCAGCTCTTTGCCTACCTGTAGAAAATCAGCTTGGCTCAATTTGCCTTTCCAATAGCTCTCCATCGCCTGCTTAAGCTCACGCTTGGCACCAAAGCGCGGGTATCCTAAATTTGCTGTTCGAACTGCCATGTCAGCTCCTTGGTAGAAACAAAAATCACCTAGCGTGCGCCAGGTGATTTGAAGCAAAGCCAAAGAGCCAGACGCGAGCCGGTGCGCGGGCCAGAGGCACATAACTGGGATCGGACTTTACCGTTGCGCGACAGTGCCGGACTTTCACCGGACTTCACCAGTTAACCGCAATATGTAGCTAGTGTAGAAAGTATAGCATGGCGCTAGCACTTTACACGTCCACACAAAGAAATTATCCAAGAAGCTTGCGGAAAATGAAAGCAGCTATAGTTTTTGACTGAGCTAATCAGCTGATACTATTGTCATTTCTTCTTGGAGAATCTTCTTGCTCCTTTTTCATCAAGGATGAAAATCCCTTGAACCGGGGCCAGAACAAGTCTGGCGTCAACACTTCACCTGTTTCTCTTTCGACGCGTTCCGAGAAATTTCGCATTTGGCTTGCTAATTCACTAGACTTATTTTGCTCAACCTCAACATGAGTCCGACCCAAAACAGCTTCAGCCAGTTTTCGGCCCGGTATCATAAGCGAGAGGCCATAATGAGTAAATTTTCTATCAAGCACCTGATCTTCTTTAAAGAAACCTACCATTACCCCCACAAGAAATAGGCGCTCTTTATCTGGGAATTTTCTCTTGACGAAAACTGGCGATCCACTAACACCTGGATAGGCCTGACATTCCACCAAGTAATACTCCGAATCGCCCAGCCACCTTTCAACTCCTGGCATCTTCTCCGAAGGCCTTAATGCAATTTTGCCAAATCGAGCTACAGGATAATTTCGATGGCTTCCTGTAAAGTTCTCGAACATGCCCACGTATACAACCTCATCACCCACGTCTAAGGGCCTCCAGTTAGCAAATTCAAAATGAACTTCGCCTAAAACCCAACCTGGAGCAAAAGTGGTTGCCTTAGTCTCCGCCTCATATTGAGAATCAGTAAAAGACGAGCCCTCTATTTTTAAAATTGCAAGATCGACTAAGCCCTCATCCTCTGAATCAGGATACTGCCATTCCCAATCAGATTGAATCGGGACGTTATACACCCCTTTTGTATCACTTCTATTCATCCTTATATACAAAGGGACATCATTGATTAAAGCTTCGCGTATTACATGTCTACATGTAACCACATAGACTGCCCCTTGCTCTTCCTCTCCATGAATAAAAAAGCAAGTTCCTATTGGCTTGTAATAGTTTTCCTCAAGCACTGAAACATAAGCTATAGAATCGAAAACCTGTGGAGGAATCATTGCGAAAATGACTTTAAACTAAACCAACTTTTGCATGGTAGTGATTAGCCATTGGATAAAACTAGCCTTCGCAGGCTCGTCGTCTGGAATCTCTTTCAAAATCCAACTAATGGCTGATACCGCTAGACGATGTTTTTTAGCCCTTTTATTTTTTGTCGTGGTCAATACTCGAATTGCTTCCGCAACCAATCGAATATCTTCGTATATTGGTTCTTGATAATTTAGATACTCTTGAAGGTAAATGCGCGCCGCCTTCGGTGCTCCTTTCTCGAGTATAGAATATTCTTGACTTCTAATTTTTTCCTCGCTCTTGTTTTGATTGTCCAATATTCATCCCCTTTCCACTTCTAAGCTGCAATAGGGTATCTAATCTTATTCTACAGTCACAATCAAAGACTCCCCAGAGAAAATGGAAATGGTTCATGATGCATCTTAGAAGG
>JAHCLE010000332.1 GCA_026125445.1 Burkholderiales bacterium | reverse complement strand
GTCTCAGGCACCAATGCCCAGAAGGCGGGCGTGCCCAGCGGCACGATCAACGGCTTGAACATCCTTACGCCCTCGTTCAACTTTGCTGACGTCAGCCCGGCCACGGCGACCACCGTCTTCCTGGGCAGCAGCAACAACGTCTGCCAGGCGTTCACCATTGCCTATCCCAACGGGCCCGCCGACAAGCCGGCTTCGGTCACTGTCACCGGCCTGGGCTCGGCCCACGAAGTCGATGACCTGACCGCCGTGCAGCTCTGGCATGACAGCAACGCCAACGGCACCTTTGAGCCCGGCACCGACACCCAGGTCGCTTCCGGCACATTCAGCGCCGACAACGGCACCGTGCAGTTCAGCATGGCCAGCCACGCCAACTTCACTGCCGGCGACACCCGCCGCTTCTTTGTGATCTACAACCTCAACGCCAACGCCTCCGACAACGAAACCTTCCAGTGCTATGTGTCCGCTGCAGGCAACGGCACCCATGGCGGCACGCCAAGCGGCCTGCCGGTTCCGGCTGTCACCGGCACACCCGGCCTGGTGGTCAGCGCCAACGTGCTGGCTGTGACCTTCAACGGCCCCAGCGGGGCAGCCTCGGTGGACAGCAACTACCAGGGGCCCACCAACGACGGCGCATTGCTGCTGGATGTGACGCTGGCCGCCGCACCCGGCGGCGCATGGACCGTCACCAGCCTGACCTTCAACGCATCAGGTACCGGCAGCCACAACACCGCGTACTCTGAAATCGCCCTGTACCAGGACAACGGCAACGGCACATGGGACGGCGCAGGCACCGACACGCTGGCTGCACCCACCGGCAACTTTGTGGCCAACACCGTGACCATGACCCTGACCAACCCGGCCATGGCCGCGGGCACCTCGCGGCGCTTCTACCTGGTCGGCAAGCTGAACGGCACAGCCACGGCGGGCCAGACCTTCAACGCCAACCTGCAAAGCGCCAACACCACCCCGCCCACGGGCGGCACGGTGATCGGCCTGCCCACCGGCGCCAGCACGGCGCTGATCATCAACGCGGCGGCCATCACGGTGGCCAACGGCCCGGCTGTGACAGCTCCGCCGCTGCACCGCGGCGGCAGCGCGGCCACGTACACGGTCTCGCGCTGGCGGCTGACGGCTGCCAACGCGGACGTGAGCGTGAACAGCATCGCGATCACCACCGGCGGCACCGGCGACTGGGCCACCGACGTGACCGCTGTCGAGGTATGGCGCGATGACGGCGACGGCAGCTTCAACGCCGCCAGCGACACGCAGCTGTACAGCGGCGTGGGCGGCGCGACGGTCAATGCGACCTTTACCGGCTTTACGGTCACCAACAGCACGAGCGCCGACCTGTGGGTGCGGATCGCGCTGAGCAACACCGCGGGCATGGGCGTGGCCGCCACGCCCGAGACCTGGACGCTGGGTGTAACCAGCACGGGCGCGGTAAGCGTGACCGGCGGCGTGACGGTGCTGCTGGGCACACCCAACCCGAACAGCCAGAGCCTTGGCGCGATCGAGTTTGCGGTGACCAGCTTCAGCCCGCTGGGTGACCTGCCCGCGGGCGGCACGGCGATCACGATTGCGGGCTCGGGCTTCATGACGCCGTTTACGGTGACGATCGGCGGCGTGGTGTGCCCGGGTACTGCGATCATCACCGGCGGCACCAGCGTGACGGGCCTGACGGTACCCAGCGGCGGCGGCAGCAACCTGCCGATCGTGGTGACCAGCGGCGCCCTGCCGCCCCAGACGCTGACGCAGCGCTTCAGCTACAGCAACGTCGGCACGGTCGGCGGCGGCAAGAAGGGCAAGGGCGGCGGCGGTGGCGGCTGTGAAACCGGCAGCAGCACCTGGCTGGCCCTGCTGGCGCTGATGGGCCTCGCGGCCACAGCAACCCTGCGCCG
>JAHCLE010000331.1 GCA_026125445.1 Burkholderiales bacterium | reverse complement strand
GCCCACCTGCTTCATGCGCTTCTTGCCGGCCTTCTGCTTCTCCAGCAGTTTCTTCTTGCGCGTGATGTCGCCGCCGTAGCACTTGGCGAGCACGTTCTTGCGCAGCGCCGAGATGTTCTCGCGCGCGATCACGTTGGCGCCGATGGCCGCCTGCACCGCCACGTCGAACATCTGGCGCGGGATGAGCTTGCGCATGCGCGTGGCGAGGTCGCGGCCGCGGTACACCGAGTTCTCGCGGTGCACGATGAGCGAGAGCGCGTCGACCTTCTCGCCGTTGATGAGGATGTCGAGCTTCACGAGGTCGCCGCCGCGGAACTCCTTGAAGTCGTAGTCGAGCGAGGCGTAGCCGCGGGAGACGCTCTTCAGCTTGTCGAAGAAGTCCATCACGACCTCGTTCAGCGGCATGTCGTAGGTGAGGATCACCTGTCGCCCGACGTACTGCATGTTCACCTGCACGCCCCGTTTCTGCGTGCACAGCGTGATCACCGGGCCCACGTACTCCTGCGGCATGAGGATGGTGGCGCGGATCACGGGCTCGCGGATCTCCTCGATCCTCGAGGCGTCGGGCAGCTTGGACGGGTTGTCGATGTCGATGACGGTTCCGTCCTTCTGGACCACCTGGTAGACCACGGTGGGCGCCGTGGTGATGAGGTCCATGTCGTACTCGCGCTCGAGGCGCTCCTGCACGATGTCCATGTGCAGCAGCCCCAGGAATCCACACCGAAAACCGAAGCCCAATGCCTGGGAGGTTTCCGGCTCGAACCGGAGGCTGGAGTCGTTCAGCTGCAGCTTGGTGAGCGCGTCGCGAAGCGCCTCGTACTGGTTGGACTCCACGGGATAGAGGCCGGCGAACACCTGCGGCTTGATCTCCTTGAAGCCCGGCAGCGGCTCGGCGGCCGGCCGCTCGGCGAGCGTCACGGTGTCGCCCACCTTGGCGTCCTTGAGCTCCTTGATGCCGGCGATGAGGAATCCCACCTCCCCGGCCCCGAGGCTGTCGCGCTGCACGCCCTTGGGCGTGAAGACGCCCACCTGCTCCACCAGGTGCACCGCCCCGGTGGCCATGAGCAGGACCTTGTCCTTGGGCCGGATCACGCCGTCGACCACGCGGATGAGCATCACCACGCCCACGTAGTTGTCGAACCAGGAATCCACCACGAGCGCCTTGAGCGTGCCCTCGGGATTGCCGCGCGGCGGCGGGATGCGGGCGATGATGCCCTCGAGCACCTCGTCGATGCCCTCGCCCGTCTTGGCGCTCGTGCGGATGGCCTCGGTGGCGTGGATGCCGATCACGTCCTCGATCTCCTGGATCACGCGCTCGGGCTGGGCCGAGGGCAGGTCGATCTTGTTGAGGACGGGCACCACCTCCACGCCAAGCTCGATGGCCGTGTAGCAGTTGGCCACGGTCTGGGCCTCCACGCCCTGGGAGGCGTCCACCACGAGGAGCGCCCCCTCGCAGGCGGAGAGCGACCGGCTCACCTCGTAGGAGAAGTCCACGTGGCCGGGGGTGTCGATCATGTTGAGGAGGTAGTCCTCCCCGTCGCGCGCCTTGTAGCGCAGCGCGGCCGTCTGGGCCTTGATGGTGATGCCGCGCTCGCGCTCGAGGTCCATCGAGTCGAGGACCTGGCTTTCCATCTCGCGCGAGGAAAGGCCGCCCGTGCGCTCGATCAGGCGGTCGGCGAGCGTCGACTTGCCGTGGTCGATGTGGGCGATGATGGAGAAGTTGCGGATGCGCTGCATGGGGGCCGTTCAAGACAAAGGGCACGCCCGGCGTGCCCTTTCGTTGGATGCGGCATTTTACTTCATTCGCTCGAGGCGCGCTTCCAGGGCCTCGAGGTCGAGGAAGTAGTGGCAGATCTCGCGCTCCCCGTCGAGGAGGACCGGCACCTTGTCGCCCCACTTCTCCTCGAGCT
>JAHCLE010000330.1 GCA_026125445.1 Burkholderiales bacterium | reverse complement strand
CGCGAGTCGGGCATTATAGCGCGGGAGAGCGCCATCCGCGACTCCCCGGCCGCCCGGCCCGGCGGGGATCGCCCCCCGGCGGCGCCTTCCGTTCGTCGGCCGCCGGACGCCTCGCGTCGGGCCGAATGGCGGGCCGCGGCGGGGGTACCTAACATGCAATCGTCCCGGAGGATCCCATGAAAAGACAGAACGGCTTCACCCTGATCGAGCTGCTCATCGTCGTGGCCATCGTCGGCATCCTGGCCGCCATCGCCGTGCCCATGTACACGGACCACATCCTGCGCAGCCAGCTGATCGAGGCCCATACGGGCCTTTCGGACCTCCGCGTGCGCATGGAGCAGTTCTTCCAGGACAACCGCACCTACAAGGGCGCGGGCCTGGGAAGCTGCGGCGCGACGGCGCCCGCCAGCGCCAAGAACTTCAAGTACGACTGCCAGGCGGACACCAACACCTACACGGCCACCGCCGCCGGGGCCGACGGCCGCGTCAAGGAGTTCACTTTCACGATCAACGAGCAGAACACGCGCGCGACGACCGCGGCCAAGGCGGGCTGGGAGTCGGCCGACATGGCCACCTGCTGGATCCAGAGGAAAGGCTCCTGCTGATGAGCCGCGCGGCCCAGTCGGGCATCACCCTCATCGAGGTCCTGGTCGCGGTCGCGATCATCGGGATCGTGATGGCGCTCGGGATGCCGGCCTACAGCACGTGGATCCAGAACACGCAGATCCGCACGGCTTCCGAGACGATCATGTCCGGTCTCCAGACCGCGAGGAACGAGGCCATCCGGCGCAACGTGTCGGTGCAGTTCATGCTTCCCGTCGCCGGCTCGACCGAGTGGCGCGTCAACTTCAAGAGCGACCCGGACACCAACCCGCTGCAGGTGCGCAACGCCACCGAGGGCTCGCCCAACGCCACGATCACGACCCAGCCGGCCGGTGCGAACGCGGTGACCTTCAGCGCGCTGGGCCGCGTCGTCGACAACGCGGACGCCTCGCCCCCGCTCACGCAGATCGACATCGACAACCCGAAGATCGCGGTCGTGGCCGACCGCCGCAACCTGCGGATCATCATCCCGACCGGCGGCGCGATCCGCCTCTGCGACCCCAAGGTCGCGGCCGGCGACCCGCGCGCCTGCTAGGAGAAGACACCATGGCGCCGAAACCCTCCAGCCAGCAGGGCGTGATCCTCCTCGAGGCCCTCATCGGCATCCTCATCTTCTCGCTGGGCGTGCTCGCCCTCGTGGCGATGCAGGCCGTGTCGGTGAGCAACGTCTCCAACGCGCGCTACCGCACCGAGGCGGCCTTCCTCGCCAACGAGATCATCAGCGAGATCTGGGTCGACCGCGGGGCCAACTACGCGAACGTTCCCAAGTACGCCGTCTCCGGCGGCACGACCGGCGGCGCCCCGGGCGCGGACCGCTGGGTGCAGAAGGTGCAGACGCTCCTTCCCGGTTCCGACACCTATCCGCCCGAGGTGGCGATCGTCACGCCGGCCTCCGGAGGCCGCCAGGTGACCGTCACGCTTCGCTGGAAGGCCCCCGAGGCGGTTGCGCCCAGCAACCACGTCGCGGTCGCCTTCGTGAGCGACCCCTGATTCCCCGGAGCTCGAGACCATGAGAAGCGAGAGATTCCCCCGGCTGGCGAGAGGCTTCACCCTCGTCGAGATCATGGTGGGCGTGCTGATCGGGCTCATCGGCACGGTCGTCATCTTCCAGGTGTTCGCCGTCTCCGAGGGGCAGAAGCGCACGACCACGGGCGCCAGCGACGCGCAGCAGAACGGCGTCTTCAGCCTCTTCCAGATCGAGCGCGACGTGCGCATGGCCGGCTACGGCCTGAACCACATGGCGCTGCTGGGCTGCACCATCAACGGCTGGTACGAGCCGGGCGCGGCGAGCATCCAGTTCAAGATGGTGCCGGT
>JAHCLE010000033.1 GCA_026125445.1 Burkholderiales bacterium | reverse complement strand
CGATCGCCCGGATGGACTCGGCCGGCGGCGCGTAGGCGTGGCAGGCGGCGAGGTCGGCGTGCTGCACGCCCGGGCGCGCGCGCGCCACGAGGCTGCGGCTCGCGCCGACCTGGGAAAGCCCCGGGATCGCGCTCGCGGCGAGCGATGCCAGGCGCGCGTGGCCCCACACGGACTGCATGTCGAAGGCGGCCGGAGAGTCGTCGGCGGCCGCCGCGAGGAAGGCCTCCCCCACGGGCATGGGAACGGAGATCCCGACGAGGGCGAGGCTCGCGACGCGGTGCGGATGGCGGATCGCGCAGTCGAGCGCCGCCAGCGCGCCCATGCTGTGGCCCACCAGGTGGGCACGCCCGACGCACGCGGCGTCGACGAACGCGGCCACCCAGTCGGCGAGCGCCTCGACCGTGGTGCGCACCGCGCCGGGGCTTCGGCCGTGGCCCGGCAGGTCCACCGCCAGCACCGCGAAGCCGTGATGGGCGAGGTATCGCGCCGGGTAGTGCCACACGCTGTGATCGAGGGCCGAGCCGTGGACGAACACGACCGCCGGCAGCTTCGGGTCGAAGTCGCGCCCGCCGGTGTAGGCGTAGGCCGGGTAGCCCTCGACGATGAAGTTCATTTCTGCGAGGCGCGCAGCGCGCGCGACAGGTCCTCGACCAGGTCGTCGGGATGCTCGAGCCCGATCGACAGGCGCACCGTGCCCGGCGTGATGCCGGCCTGCGCGAGGGCGTCGTCGTCCATGCGATGGTGCGTCGTCGAGGCGGGGTGGATCACCAGGGATTTCGCGTCGCCGATGTTGGCGAGGTGCGAGAAGAGCGAGAGCGCCTCGATGAACCGGCGCCCGGCCTCGCGCCCGCCCGCGAGCTCGAAGGCGAGGATCGCGCTGCACCCCTGCGGGTAGAGCGCGCGCGCCAGGGCGTGGTCGGGGTGCGCGGCGAGCGCGGGATGGTGGACGCGCGCGACCGCCGGGTGCTTCGCCAGGAAGTCGACCACCGCCGCCGTGCTGGCCACGTGCCGCGGCATGCGCAGGTGCAGCGTCTCCAGTCCCTGCAGGACCTGGAACGCCGTCATCGGGGCCATGCAGGCGCCGAAGTCGCGCAGGCCCTCGCGCCGCGCCCGCAGCAGGAAGGCGGAGACGGTGGACTCCTCGCTGAACACCATGCCGTGGAAGCCTTCGTAGGGCTGCGTGAGGGTCGGGAATTTCCCCGAGGCGTCCCAGTCGAAGCGCCCGCCGTCCACGAGGACGCCCCCGATCACCACGCCGTGGCCCGAGAGGAACTTGGTGGCCGAGTGCACGACGAGGTGCGCGCCCATTTCGAGGGAGCGCCCCAGCGCCGGCGTGGTCACCGTCGCGTCGACGAGGAGCGGGATGGCGTTGTCCTGCGCGACCTTCGCCAGCGAAGGGATGTCGAGCAAGTCCGCCGAGGGGTTGCCCACCGTCTCGCCGAAGAGCAGCCGCGTCTCGGGCCGGATGGCGCGGCGCCAGGCGTCGGGGTCGCGCGCCGGCACGAAGGTGGTCTCGATGCCGAAGCGCGGCAGCGTGTAGTGCAGCAGGTTGTGCGAGCCGCCGTACAGGCTCGCCGAGGACACGATGTGCCCGCCGCGGCCCATGAGCGTGGCGATGGCCAGGTGCAGCGCCGCCTGGCCGCTGGCGGTGGCGATGGCGCCGGCGCCGCCCTCGAGCGCGGCCATGCGCTCCTCGAGGACCGCCACCGTCGGGTTCGACAGACGCGAGTAGACGTGCCCCGGCAGCTCCATGTCGAAGAGTGCGGCCGCCGTGTCGGCATCCGGCAGGACGTAGCTCGCCGTCTGGTAGATGGGAACGGCGCGCGCGCCGGTGGCCGGGTCGGGGGATTGCCCGGCGTGAACGGCCAGCGTATCGGGGTGCGGCGTCTTGGGGCCTGAATGGGCCATCGAATCAGGGATTTGGGAAATGTTCTTGAGCCGGCTTATCTTGTCACGGACGGCCCTTCTTTGCTATGGTGCGACTTGCCCCCACGCCGCCCCGATCCCATGAAGCGAATCGCCATCGTCCTCGCTGCCCTCGCCCTGGCCTCCGCCGCGGTGGCGGCCGACAAGTCCGCGCCGCGCGCCAGGAACGCCAAGCCCGCCGCCGCGGCCGACTTCGACAAGGACGGCGACCCGAACCTGCGCTCCACCGCGGCGCTGGTGCTCGACGCCAAGACCGGCGAGACGCTGTTCGCCAAGAACGCGGACGCCGTGCACCCGATCGCCTCGATCACCAAGCTGATGACGGCGATGGTGGTCCTCGACTCGAAGCTGCCGCTCGACGAGCCCATCCGGATCTCCTCCGAGGACCTCGACACCCTCAAGGGCACGCGCTCGCGCCTTCCCGTGGGGGCGCACTTCCGCCGGGACGACCTCATCCGCATCGCGCTGGTGGCCTCCGACAACCGCGCGGCGGCGGCGCTCGGCCGCTCCTACCCCGGCGGCATCGAGGCGTTCGTCACCGCCATGAACGCGAAGGCGAAGCTCCTCGGCCTGCAGTCGACGCGCTTCGTCGATTCGAGCGGGCTCGCGCCCGGCAACGTCTCCAGCCCCGCGGAGCTCGCGCGGCTGGTGAGCGAGGCCTCCCGCTACGACATCATCCGCGAGTACTCGACCACCCCGGCGCTCGACGTGACGCTCCCCGACACCGGCCGCAAGGTGAACTACGTGAACACCAACGCGCTCGTGCGCGCCGGCGACTGGGACATCGGCCTGTCCAAGACCGGCTACATCAGCGAGTCCGGCAAGTGCCTCGTGATGCAGGCGATGATCGCCAACACCCCGATCGTGATCGTGCTCCTGGACTCCTGGGGCCGGCTCACGCGCATCGGCGACGCCAACCGCATCAAGCGCTGGCTCGAGAAGAACCCCGCCCGCCTGGCCGGGGCCCTGCGCGCCGGCTGAGCCCCGCCTGCGGCGCCGCAGCGTGAGGGGGCCTCCCCGCGCTGCTACACTCCGGCCATGAAAGTCGGCCTCTTCGTCACCTGCCTCGTGGACCTCTCGCGGCCCGGCATCGGGTTCGCGGCGCTGAAGCTCCTCGAGGGGGCGGGTTGCGAGGTGGTGGTGCCGGAAACCCAGACCTGCTGCGGCCAGCCCGGCTACAACTCCGGCGGGCGCGAGATCGCGAAGGCGCTCGCGCGAAAGGTTCTCGCGGAGTTCCGCGACTGCGACTACGTGGTCGCCCCTTCCGGTTCCTGCTCGGGCCAGATGAAGGTCGCCACCGTGCACGACCTCTTCCAGGGCGAGCCGGACCTGCCGGAGTTCGAGGCCCTCGCGGCGAAGTGGTACGAGCTCTCGCAGTTCCTCGTGGAGGTCCTGAAGGTCGACGCGGTGCCCGGGAAGTTCGAGGGCACGGTGACCTACCACGACAGCTGCTCGGGGCTGCGCGAGCTGGGCGTGAAGATGCAGCCGCGATACCTCCTGCAGATGGCCGGCGCGAAGATCGCCGAGATGGAAGGGGCGGAACGCTGCTGCGGCTTCGGCGGCACCTTCTCCATCAAGCTGGGGGAGATCTCCACGCGCATGTGCGAGAACAAGTGCGAGTCGATCCGCGCCACGGGCGCCGGCGCCATCGTGGGCGGCGACCTCGGGTGCCTTCTCAACATCGAGGGGCGCTTGCGCAGGACGGGGGACAAGGAGACGAAGGTGCTCCACTTCGCCCAAGTGATCGCCGGCGAGGGCTGACGGAGGCAAAAGTCTTTGGAAACGCCGATGAACGCCGATGCCCCGCCGATTGCCGCAGATACTTCATGGTCTGCGCCGAGGCTGACGGATGCCGGACCGAGTCGAGTCGCATCTTTGGGCACCGGTCCCGCCCGACTTGATCGGCGGCAATCGGCGGGGCATCGGCGTTCATCGGCGTTTCCAAAGATTTTCGCCCGCATCACTCGGAGCCGCTGATGCAAGTCCAGAGCATGTTCTTCAAGCAGCGCGCCAGCGAGAAGCTCGGCGACGAGCTGCTGCAGGGGAACATGAGGAAGGCCAAGGGCAAGTTCGTCGACGGCCGCGCGAAGGCCGTGGCGGAGTTCGGCGTGTGGGAGGAGGTGCGCTCGCACGCGGCGAAGGTGCGCGACCGCGCGCTGGCGAACCTCGACGCCTACCTCCTGGAGTTCGAGGCCAACGCCACGCGCCGCGGCGCCGTGGTGCACTGGGCCGAGACGGCGGAGGAGGCGTGCGCGATCATCGTCGGCATCGCGCGCGCGAACGGCGTGAGGAAGGCCGCCAAGTCGAAATCCATGGTCTCCGAGGAGGTGAACCTAAACGAGGCCCTCGAGGCCGCGGGCGTCGAGGTGATCGAGACCGACCTCGGCGAGTACATCCTGCAGCTCGCCCACGAGCCGCCCTCGCACATCGTCGCCCCCGCCGTGCACAAGTCGAAGGAGCAGGTGGCCGAGCTCTTCGTGAAGGCGCACGGCAAGCCCAGGCTCACCGAGATCCCGGCCATGACGCGCGAGGCGCGCGAGGCGCTGCGCGGGCACTTCCTCGGCGCGGACATGGGCATCTCGGGCTCCAACTTCGTGATCGCGGAGACGGGCACGACGCTCACCGTCACCAACGAGGGCAACGCGGACATGGTGACGACGCTGCCGCGCATCCACGTCGTGATCACCGGCATCGAGAAGGTGATCGGCACGCTCGAGGATTTCGCCACCCTCATCCGCCTGCTCCCGCGCTCGGCCATCGGGCAGACGGTCACCAACTACCTCACCCTCACCACGGGCCTCAAGATGCCCGACGAGGCCGACGGCCCCGAGCAGATGCACATCGTGCTCGTGGATGCCGGGCGCACGAAGCTCGTGGGCGGGCCGATGCAGGAGATGCTTCGCTGCATCCGGTGCGGGGCCTGCATGAACCACTGCCCCGTCTACCAGAACGTCGGCGGACACGCCTATGGCTGGGTCTACCCCGGCCCGATGGGCTCCATCCTCACGCCGGTGTACGTGGGACTGGAGAACGCGGGCGACCTGCCCAACGCGGCCACCTTCTGCCACGAGTGCGCGGTGGCCTGCCCGGTGAAGATCCCGCTGCCCGAGCTCATGCGCAAGCTCCGCGAGCAGCAGTTCGACCGCAAGCTGCGGCCCTGGCCGGAGCGCCTGGCCATCGCGGCGTGGGCCTTCGCGGTGAAGCGGCCCGCGCTCTACGCTTTCCTCTCGGGGATCGGCGCGCGCGTGGCGAAGTGGATGGGCGGGCGCGAGGGGCTCATCCATTCGCTTCCCGGGCTGGACGGGTGGACGAAGGGGCGGGACATGCCGGCTCCCGCGGGAAGGACCTTCAGGGAGTTGTACAGGCAAAGGTCTCTGGAACGCAGATGAACGCGGATGAACGCGGATGAAATCGGGTTGAAGGGCCATGGGCGCTAGGGAGAACATCCTCGCGAGGATTCGCCGGGCGCAGGGACGGCCGGGAGGGGAGCCTACGGCCGCCGAGAGGGCCGCGGTGAGGGAGGCCATCGCGCGGCACGAGGTGGGGCCGCAGCCGCCGTTCGCGCACGCGCCCGACCGCCTGGCGCAGTTCCGCAAGGAGTGCGACCGGCTGGGAACCACGCACGCGCAGGTGGCCTCCGAGCGCGACGTTCCCGCGGAGGTGGCCCGCTATCTCGCCGCCAACGGCCTGGAGCCGCGGCTCGCGGGCTGGGGCGAGTTCGCCGGCCTCGACTGGGCCGGCGCGGGCATTGCGTTCGACAATCGCCCGGCGCGCGGGGACGACCGCACGGGCCTCACGGGATGCTTCTGCGCCATTGCCGAGACGGGCACGGTGCTGCTACTGTCCGCGCCGGCCACGCCGAAGGTCACCGCGCTGCTGCCCGAGACGCACGTCTGCGTGGTGCGGACCTCGCGGCTCGTCGACACGATGGAGGATTCATTCGCGCTCGTGCGCGCCGAGGTGGGCGATCCCCCGCGCGCGGTGTTCTTCGTCTCGGGGCCCTCGCGCACCGCCGACATCGAGCAGACGATCGTCATCGGCGCCCACGGCCCCTACCGAGTCCACGTCATCCTCCTCTGAAATGATCCGCCTCCTCGCCTTCGCCTTCCTGGCGGCCTTCGCCCTGCCCGCCGCCGCCGCCACGGGCGCTTACGCGCCCCAGCTCGTGATGATCGGGCCGGTGCCGCTCGACTTCGTCCTGTTCGCCGCGGTGCTCCTGTGCGTGGCGCTCTTCCACCACTACACCTTCCAGGTCGCGGTGACGGGGCTCGTCGTCATCTCGCTCTACAAGATCGCGATCACGGGGCTCAGGACGGGGCCGGGGCTCGCGGGATTCTTCGCGCACCTGGGCCACGAGTGGGTGCTGCTCGCGAACCTCTTCTGCCTGCTGATGGGATTCGCGCTCCTCTCGAAGCATTTCGAGGACAGCAACGTCCCGGCCGCCCTGCCGAAGTACCTGCCGGGCGACTGGAAGGGCGCCTTCGCGCTGCTCGCGATCGTCTTCGTGCTCTCCTCCTTCCTCGACAACATCGCGGCGGCCCTCATCGGGGGCACGATGGCGGGGGTGGTGTTCAAGGGGCGGGTGCACATCGGCTACCTCGCGGCCATCGTGGCGGCCTCCAACGCCGGCGGGGCGGGCAGCGTCGTGGGCGACACCACCACGACGATGATGTGGATCGACGGGGTCGATCCCCTCGACGTGCTGCACGCCTTCGTGGCCGCCGGCGTGGCGCTCGCGGTCTTCGGCGTCATCGCCGCCAAGCAGCAGCACGCGCACCAGCCGCTGGTGCGCGAGGCCGGCGCCGTCGCTCCCGTGGACTGGGCGCGCGTGGGCATCGTGGCCTTCATCCTCGCGGCGGCCATCTTCGCCAACGTCGTGGCGAACCTCCGGTTCCCCGCGGCACTCGACGCCTTCCCGGTGATCGGGGTGGCCGTCTGGGCGGCGATCGTCCTTTCCGCGCCGGTGCGCAAGCCCGACTGGCACCTCCTGCCGGGCAACCTCAAGGGGACGATCTTCCTGCTCTGCCTGGTGATGTGCGCCTCGATGATGCCCGTGGAGAAGCTCCCGGCGGCTTCCTGGCAGACGGCCCTGGGCCTGGGGTTCCTCTCCTCGGTCTTCGACAACATCCCGCTCACGGCGCTCGCCCTCAAGCAGGGCGGCTACGACTGGGGTTTCCTCGCCTACGCCGTCGGGTTCGGCGGCTCGATGCTGTGGTTCGGCTCCTCGGCCGGCGTGGCGCTCTCGAACCTCTTCCCCGAGGCCCGTTCCGTGGGCCAGTGGGTGCGGCACGGCTGGCACGTGGCCGTGGCGTACGTGATCGGCTTCCTCGTGCTGCTGGCCACCCTGGGCTGGGAGCCGCACGAGCCGCACAAGGGCGCCGCCTCCCCGCCCGCGGCGACGTCGCCCGCCCATTGACCTGCCCGCCCGGGTATCCCCCGCTTATACCGGGGTGCGGGTAAAGCCGGTCGCGGGGGCGGGGAGGCCCCGTTCCGGGACCGGCCGGGCGCGCCGGGTACGCGGCCCGCAGGGGCGGCGTAAGGCGGGCGTCAGGCGGGCGTTAGGCGGCGTTGACGTCCCGGCGGGGCCGGTTTCTATTGCCTTTCCCCCCTCTGGAGAATTAGGATTCCGTGTCAATCCGACGAGCCGGCCGCCCCGGCGGCGGGCCCGTCCGCATAACGGCCTTCCGAAGAGCGCAACAACTACACCCGAGGAGATTCCTGATGACCGACAAGACCCCTGTCGCGAAGACCGCGACGCAACCCTCCCGCCGCAAGTTCCTCGCCGGCGCAGCCGGTGCTTCCGCGCTGGCCTTCCCGATGATCGCGAAGGGCCAGACCGGCCCGATCTCGATGCGCTGGCAGTCGACCTGGCCCTCCAAGGACATCTTCCACGAGTACGCCCTGGACTACGCCAAGAAGGTGAACGACATGACGGGCGGGGAGCTGAAGATCGAGGTGCTGCCCGCCGGCGCCGTGGTCCCGGCCTTCGGCCTGCTGGACGCGGTCTCCAAGGGCACGCTCGACGGCGGCCACGGGGTGCTCGTGTACCACTACGGCAAGCAGAACGCGCTGGCCCTGTGGGGATCCGGCCCGGCCTTCGGCATGGACGCGAACATGATGCTCGCCTGGCACAAGTACGGCGGCGGCAAGGAGCTCCTGACCAAGCTGTACAACTCGATCGGCGCCAACGTCGTGTCCTTCCCGTACGGCCCGATGCCGACCCAGCCCCTGGGCTGGTTCAAGAAGCCCATCACCAAGAAGGAGGACTTCAAGGGCCTCAAGTACCGCACGGTGGGCATCTCGATCGACGTGTTCACGGGCCTGGGCGCCGCGGTGAACGCGCTGCCCGGCGGCGAGATCGTGCCGGCCATGGACCGGGGCCTGCTGGACGCGGCGGAGTTCAACAACGCCTCCTCCGACAAGCTCCTGGGCTTCGCCGACGTCTCCAAGGTGTGCATGCTGCAGAGCTACCACCAGAACGCCGAGCAGTTCGAGATCATGTTCAACAAGACCAAGTACGATGCGCTGCCCGAGAAGATGCGGGCCATCATCGCCAACGCGGTCGAGGCGGCCTCC
The DNA here is from genome assembly GCA_026125445.1 of Burkholderiales bacterium. Lineage (GTDB taxonomy): Bacteria > Pseudomonadota > Gammaproteobacteria > Burkholderiales > Usitatibacteraceae > FEB-7. The sequence goes on along the minus strand of JAHCLE010000033.1, from coordinate 20,108 downwards.
GCCGACATGTCCTGGAAGGCGCTGGACCGCTACTCCAAGGACTACCTCGAGCTGCAGAAGATGGGCGTCAAGTTCTACAAGACCCCGGACCCCGTGCTCCAGTACCAGCTCGTCGCCTACGACCAGGCCGCCGCCAAGAAGGCCGAGGGCAACGCCCTGTTCAAGGAGATCGAGGCCTCGCAGAAGCAGTTCGCCGAGCGCGTCGTGCGCTGGGAGCTCGACACGGTGGTCGGCCGCCGCATGGCCTACAACCACTACTTCGCCAAGCCCGCCGCGGCGCCGAAGAAGGGCTGAACCACAGTCCCCGCCACAGCCATCCGGCCCGAGCCGGATGGCTGTTTTCGTTTTTCCGGGCATCCACGCGCCTGGCCGCAGCAACCCTCATAGGCAACACCGCGCCCAATGCAAAAACTCCTGCTCTTCATCGACAAGGCGAGCACGTTCGTCGGCCACCTGTTCTCGTGGTTCATCGTCGCGCTCACGCTCCTCATCTCGTGGGAGGTCTACTCCCGCTATGTCCTGGACAACCCGCACCCCTGGGCCTTCGACGTGATGATCATGTTCTACGGCACCCTCTTCATGATGTCGGGCGCCTACACGCTCGCGAAGAGCGGCCACGTCCGCGGCGACGTGCTCTACGGCTTCTTCCGGCCGCGCACCCAGGCCACGATCGACCTCATCCTCTACTTCGTCTTCTTCATCCCCGGCGTGATCGCCCTGTGCTGGGCCGGCTACACCTACGCCGCGGAGAGCTGGGCCATCAACGAGCACTCCAACATCACGGCCGACGGCCCGCCCATCTACCCGTTCAAGACGATCATGCCGGTGGCGGGCGCCATCCTCCTGCTGCAGGGCGTGGTGGAGATCGTGCGCTGCGTGATCTGCATCAAGCAGGGCGAGTGGCCCTCGCGCGAGGAGGACGTCGAGGAAGTCGACGTCGACAAGCTGAAGGAAATGGTGCACGTGAAGACCGAGGACATCGAGAAGCTCGACGCGCTCGTCGTGAAGCAGGAGGGCGCGCGATGAAGATCCGCAAGGAGCTGTGGTTCGGCTTCACCCTCATGGCGCTGATCCTGGTGCCGCTGGTGGTGCTGACGCCCTGGCACAACCTCACCAACGGCCACCTCGGCCTCATCATGCTGGGCCTCGTCGTCGTGGCGATCATGCTGGGCTTCCCGACGGCCTTCACCCTCATGGGCATGGGCGTCTTCTTCGGCTGGCTCGCCTACCGCAGCGTCAATCCCGACACCGCGGTGCGCCAGATCCTCGACCTCATGGTCCAGCGCGCGTACTCGGTGATGTCCAACGACGTGCTGATCGCGGTGCCGCTCTTCGTCTTCATGGGCTACCTCGTGGAGCGCGCCAACCTCATCGAGAAGCTCTTCAAGAGCCTGCACCTGTCGCTCGCGCGCGTGCCGGGATCGCTCGCGGTGGCCACCATCGTCACCTGCGCGATCTTCGCGACCGCCACCGGCATCGTGGGCGCGGTGGTGACGCTGATGGGCCTGCTGGCCTTCCCCGCCATGCTTCGCGCCGGCTACAGCGTGCAGGTCTCCGCGGGGGCGATCACCGCCGGCGGCTGCCTCGGGATCCTCATCCCGCCCTCGGTGCTGCTGATCGTCTACGGGGCCACCGCGGGCGTGTCCGTCGTGCAGCTCTACGCCGGCGCCTTCTTCCCCGGCATCATGCTGGCGCTGCTGTACGTGGGCTACGTGATCGTGCTGGCGAAGTGGAAGCCGCACCTGATGCCACCGCTCCCGGAATCCGAGCGTCACGTGCCCCTGCCGCCGCTTTCCGAGGCGCTCGCGCCGAAGCGGCGAAACGCCTTCGCGGGACTCCTCGCCTCCGCCCTCGGTGGCGTCCCGGGATTCTCGAAGGCGAAGGTCGTCTCGCAGTTCTTCGTGTCCGCGCTGCCCGCCATCGCGATCGTCGCGGTCCTGGCCGTTACCTGGCAGGGCGCCACGGCGCCGGTCGCGGTCGACAGCACCGCGGGACTCGTCGAGGCGGGCGGCGAAGTGGCTGCCGCGGACCAGAGCGACATCGGAGGCGGGCTCGCGGAGCCGCCGGCCGAGTCCGGCACGGGACTCGCGGAACCGCCCAAGGAATCCACCGGCCTCGCGGAGCCGCCCAAGGAGCCCGCGGCCGAGGAAGCCAAGCCCGCCCCGGCAGCGCCGAAGGCCGCTCCAGCGAAGAAGGCGGAGGCGAAGCCGGCACCTGCCGTCGAGCAGGAACGCCTGCCGGTCCCGACCTGGTACTGGTATGTCCTGGGCGCGGGCGTCCTCATCCTGGCCGGTACCTACGGCTTCATGACCTGGCAGCGGCTCGAGATCTTCAAGATGCTGCTCGCCTCGTTCTTCCCGCTGGCCATCCTCATCATCGCGGTGCTGGGCTCGATCGTGTTCGGCCTGGCGACCCCGACGGAAGCCGCGGCCGTGGGCGCCTTCGGCGGCTTCCTGCTGGCCGTCGCCTACCGCTACATCGCCGCGTTGAAGGGAGCCAAGGGCGGGGCCTTCGTCACCACGGTCAAGGACATGGGCGGCATCGTCAAGGAGTCGTCGTTCCTCACCGCCAAGACGAGCGCCATGGTGTGCTGGCTCTTCGTGGGCTCGTCGATCTTCTCCGCCTCCTTCGCGCTGCTGGGCGGCCAGGAGATCATCGAGCACTGGGTGCTCTCCCTGGGCCTCACGCCCATCCAGTTCATGCTGCTCGCCCAGTTCATCATCTTCATCCTGGGCTGGCCGCTGGAGTGGACGGAGATCATCGTCATCTTCATGCCGATCTTCATCCCGCTGCTGGTGAAGTTCAACGTCGATCCGCTCTTCTTCGGCCTGCTGGTGGCGCTCAACCTGCAGACCGCGTTCCTCTCGCCCCCGGTGGCGATGGCGGCGTTCTACCTGAAGGGCGTGGCGCCGGCGCACGTGACGCTCAACCAGATCTTCGCGGGCATGCTGCCGTTCATGGGCATACAGCTCGTGGCGCTGGCGCTGCTCTACATCTTCCCGGAAATCGGGCTCTGGCTGCCGCAGGTCCTCTACAAGTGACGCCCCGGGCGGGGTGGGTTCCACCCGCCGCAGCGCGTCCCAGCCGCGAAGGACCGGAGGCGAGGGCTTCCGGTCCTTTCGTTTCACCGAACTGGAATCGACATGAAGCCGAAGATACTCGTCACCCGCCAGGTATTCCCCGAGATCGTCGAGGCGCTGGGAAGCCGCTTCGACGTCGAGCACAACGACGACGACCGCCCGTGGGCCCCCGACGAGCTCTCGCGTCGCCTCGCAGACAAGCAAGGCGTGCTGGCCACCGTCATGGACCGCATCGACGAGGCGGCGCTCGCCGCCGCGCCGGGACTCAAGGTGGTCTCCAACATCGCCGTCGGCACGAACAACGTCGACATCCCGGCGTGCACGAGGCGCGGCATCCGGGTCACCAACACGCCCGAGGTGCTCAACGACACGACGGCGGACCTCACCTGGGCGCTGCTGATGGCGGCGGCACGGCGCGTCGCGGAGGGCGACGCGATGGTCCGTCGCGGCGAGTGGACGGTGGCCTTCCGCATGCAGTCGCCGCTGGGCACGGACGTGCACCACGCCACGCTGGGCATCCTCGGCATGGGGCGAATCGGGCAGGCCATCGCGAAGCGCGCGACCGGATTCGACATGCGCGTGCTCTACCACAACCGCGGCCGCATCCCGGAGGCTGACGAGAGGCGCCTGAACGCGACCTGGGTGGAGAAGGACCGCCTCCTCGCGGAAAGCGATTTCGTGGTGGTGATGGTTCCCTACTCGCCGGCGGTGCACCACCTCGTCGGCGCGGCCGAGATCGCGAAGATGAAGCCGAACGCGATCCTCGTGAACACGGCGCGCGGCGGCGTGGTCGACGACGCGGCGCTGGTCGAGGCGCTGCGCGCCGGGCGCATCGCGGGAGCGGGGCTCGACGTCTTCGAGGGCGAGCCGAAGCTGAACCCCGGCTACCTGGCGCTTCCCAACGCCGTCCTCACGCCGCACATCGGCAGCGCGACGCGCGCCACGCGGCTTCGCATGTGCGAGACGGCCGTGGCCAACCTCGCGGCGGCGCTCGAGGGCCGCACGCCACCCAACCTCGTCAACAAGGAACTCGCTTGAGGAGAATGCAATGAGCGCGAAAGTCGCCTTCCTCGGCCTCGGCGTCATGGGCTTCCCCATGGCCGGCCATCTCAAGGCCAAGGGCTACGACGTCACCGTCTACAACCGCACCGCGGCCAGGGCGCAGGAGTGGGTCGCGAGGCACGGCGGCCGGTCGGCGGCCACGCCCGGCGAGGCCGCCTCGGGCGCGGACTTCGTGGCCATGTGCGTGGGAAACGACAGGGACCTCGCGGAAGTCGCCTCCGCGGCTCTCGCGGGCATGAAGCGGGGCGCGGTGCTCATCGACCACACGACGGCCTCCGCGGACTCGGCGCGGCGCATCTTCGCCGAAGCGCGCGAGCGCGGCGTCGACTTCATCGACGCGCCCGTCTCCGGCGGCCAGGCCGGCGCGGAGAACGGCAAGCTCACGGTCATGTGCGGCGGCGAGGCGGCCGCCTTCGAGCGCGCCAGGCCCGTGATGGAAAGCTATGGCCGGGCGGTCACCCTGCTCGGCGCGGCTGGCGCCGGCCAGCTCACCAAGATGGTGAACCAGATCTGCATCGCGGGCCTGGTTCAGGCGCTCGCCGAGGGCATCGCCTTCGCGGAGAAGGCGGGGCTCGACCCGCGGCTCGTCCTCGACGTCATCTCCAAGGGCGCTGCGCAGTCGTGGCAGATGGAGAACCGCGGCAAGACCATGGCCGAGCGCAAGTTCGACTTCGGCTTCGCCGTCGACTGGATGCGCAAGGACCTCGCCATCGTCCTCGACGAGGCGCGGCGCAACGGCGCCCGCGTTCCCGTCACCGCGCTGGTCGACCAGTTCTACGGCGACGTGCAGAAGTCCGGCGGAAACCGCTGGGACACCTCCTCCCTCATCACGAGGCTCTGATGAAGATCGCGCTCTACTACTCCCCGGGCGCCTGCTCGCTCGCCCCCCACATCGTCCTCGAGGAGCTGGGCATCCCCTACGAGGCCGTGCGCATCAGCACGGCGCAGGGCCAGCAGCGCTCGCCGGAGTACCTGAAGATCAACCCGCGCGGCCGCGTGCCCGCGCTCGCCGTCGACGGCAAGGTGCTGGTCGAGAACGTGGCGATCCTCTCCTTCCTGGGCGGGGGATTCCCGCAGAAGGGCCTGTGGCCGAAGACGACCTGGGACCAGGCGCAGGCGCTCTCGATGATGGCCTGGCTCGCCGACACCGTGCATCCCGCCTACGCCCACCTCTTCCGCCCCGAGCGCTACGTGCAGGGCGAGTCGCACCTGGAGGCGGTGAAGGAGGGCGGGCGCAAGGCCTTCGGCGACTGCCTGGCCGAGATCGACCGGCTGCTCGCGGGCCGGAAGTGGGCCGTCGGCGGGCACTTCACGGTCCTGGACGCCTACCTCCTCGTCTTCTACCGCTGGGGCAACCGCAACGGCTTCCCGGTGAAGGACCTCGTGAACTACACCGCGCTCGTCGACCGCGTGCTGGCGCGGCCCGCGGTGAAGAAGACGATGGCCGACGAAGGCATCACCATGGCATGAGCCTCGCCCTCGACCACCTGGTGGTGGCCGCGCGCACGCTCGAGGAGGGCGCGCACTGGCTCGAGGCGAGGATCGGCGTGCCCACGGTGGCCGGGGGCCGGCACGCCCTCATGGGAACGCACAACCGCCTTCTCGCGCTGGCGGGTGGAGCCTACCTCGAGATCATCGCGGTCGATCCCGGGGCGCCGGCACCGTCCCGCGCGCGCTGGTTCGGGCTCGACGACCCCGCCATGGCCCGGCGCCTGGCAACGGGCCCGGCGCTGGTCCACTGGGTGGCGCGGACGGACGATATCGAGGCCGCCCGCGCCCGGCATCCCGGCCTCGTGGGCGACGTGCTCGCCCTCTCCCGCGGCGAGTATCGCTGGCGGATCGGCGTGCCGCCCGACGGGTCCCTGCCGGCGGCCGGCGTGTTTCCCACGCTGATCCAGTGGGAGGGTGACCGGCATCCGGCTGCCGCGCTCCCGTCTTCGGGATGCCACCTGCACAGGCTGACCTTGCGCACTCCCGACGCCGACCGGCTCCAGGCGACGCTGCGCCGACTCGGCCTTCCCGAGGGCGCCCCGGTGCGCTTCGTGGACGCGCAGGCCACGGGGATCTCCGCGGAGGTCCACGCGCCGGGCGGCGTGGTCCTGCTGCCCGAGTCGGCCGTGGCGGAATAAGGAACCGCCCGCCGCTGTTCTATCCGTCGTACGCTTGCGCCCGAAGGCGTGACAGGAGCCCGGCCCTTGGACTACGAGCAGGTCCTTCCCTACATCCCCAACCTGCGCCGCTACGCGCGCGCGCTGGTGGGCGACCGGGACTCGGCCGACGACCTCGTGCAGGACACGCTTGAGCGCGCCGTGCGCAAGTTCCACCTCTGGCGTCCGGGGGACCTGCGCGCCTGGCTCTTCTCCATCATGCACAACGTCTTCGTGAACCAGCTCAAGGCGCGCCGCATCTCCCCCACCGAGGAGGTCGACGAGAACCTCGCCGCCCCCGGCAACCCCGTCTCCTCCACGGACCTGCGCGACATCGAGCGCGGCCTGGCGAGGCTCCCCGCCGAGCAGCGCGAGGTCCTTCTCCTGGTGGGACTCGAGGAGATGAGCTACGAGCAGGTGAGCCGTGCCCTGGGCGTGCCCATGGGCACCGTGATGTCACGGCTTTCGCGCGCCCGCGAGAAGCTCCGCCGCTACCTGGACGGCGAGCCGGAGCGCGCCAATCTCAAGGTGGTGCGATGACGACCGACAGGGAGCAGGACCGGCTCCTGCACGAACGATTCGACCCGGTGCTCCTCGAGCCCGTCCCGGCGCGCCTGCACCTGCAGCGCCCGGCGTGGATCGGCTACGCACGGGCGGCGGCGGTGCTCGCCGCGGGCATCGGCATCGGCCTCGCCCTGCCGCGGCCCTGGCCCGGCGCGCCTGAAGCTTCGCCTGCCTCCGCGCCCGCGCAGGCGCTTGCGGCCCGCGCCGCGCGCGCCCACCTGGTCTACGCGATGGAGGTCCGCCACCCCGTCGAGGTGGACGCCACCCAGCAGGAGCACCTCGTGGCCTGGCTCTCCAAGCGGCTGGGGACGAAGCTCAAGGTCCCGGTCCTGGTCGACGAGGGCTTCGAGTTGCTGGGCGGCCGCCTGCTGCCGGGTCCCGACGGCCCCGTGGCGCAGTTCATGTTCCAGGAGGCGGCGGGCCGGCGGCTCACGCTCTACGTCTCCGCGAAGTCGAAGGACGAGGGGCAGACGGCGTTCCGCTTCGCGCAGGAAGGCGCCGTGTCCGTCTTCTACTGGATCGACGGCAACTGGGGTTACGCCCTTTCGGGCGAGATCGACCGCCCGGCGCTCTCGCGCATCTCCACGAGCGTCTACCGCCAGCTCAATCCCTGAGGCCTTCTTGCGGGAGGCCGCTGGCGCCCGGCGGCGGGCGAAGTGGCGCGCGCTATTAACATGCGCTACCATTGGCTCACAATACTTAACAACGGGCGGCCACCGCCCGCGAAAGGCGCGCGAGCCATGAACCCTCTCCCACCGGGCAACGGGGTGCCTCCGGCCGTCCTCGCCCAGGACGTGGAGGCCCTCCAGGTCGCCGAGCTCTACCGCAACCTCCCCTTGGGCGCCGGCGCGGCGCTCGTGGGCACGATCCTGTGCATCTTCGTCCTCGGCGAGAACGGCCTGCGCCCGGAGCACGTGCTGTGGCTCGGCTACGGGATCGTCGTGGCGGCCCTGCGCCTGGGGCTGGGCTGGGCGTACCACGCCGGGGCCCTGGGCCTCGATGCCCGCGACTGGGGGCGGCTCGCGGTGCTGGGAAACCTGCTCGCCGGCATCCAGTGGGGACTCCTGGGCACCTGGATCTTCCCGGGCGAGCCCGGCCCGAACCAGAACTTCGCGATCATGGTGATCACCTGCTACGTCGGCGGCTCGATCACGGCCTACGCGCCCGTGCGCTGGGCGCATCCCGCGCTCTCGATCCCGGCCACCGTTCCCGCGACGATCAACATCTTCTTCGTCGAGTCGGGCCCGCACCCCGTCGCGGGGCTCATGGCGTTCTTCTTCGTGGGCATGGTTCTCTTCTACGCGCTGCGCGAGACGGAGGCGGTGGCCGAGCGCCTGCGCGCCGACACGCGAATCCGCCGCAAGCTCGTCGACCTCGAAAGGGAAGCGCGGCGCCTCGCCGCCTTTCCGCCGGCGGCCGGCACCCCAGCCCGCCGCCTCTGACCCCCGGGGTGCGGCGGGAGGGCGGCGCGCTTTTCCGTAGAATGGCGGCTTGAGCGCTCTCCCCGAAGACCTGCTGGCCGCCACGCTCGCGGCCGACCACCCGAAGATCGCCGCGCTGGCCGACACGGTCGCGGAGCGCGCGCGCGCCGGCCGACCCTGCGAGCGCGAGAAGGCCCTCCTCGCGGCGCTGGTGGAGCGCTCGCGCAAGGCCCGCGCCGAACGGGCGGCGAAGCTACCGCGCCCTCGCTTTCCCGAGGAGCTTCCCATCGCCCAGAAGCGCGACGAGATCGCCGCGCTGGTGGCGGCGCATCCGGTGACCATCGTCTGCGGCGAGACGGGCTCGGGCAAGACCACGCAGATCCCCAAGATCTGCCTCGCGCTGGGCCGCGGCGCCGCAGGTCTCGTCGGCTGCACGCAGCCGCGGCGCATCGCGGCCCGCAGCCTCGCCTCCCGCCTCGCGCACGAGCTCCCCGGCACGCCGAAGGGCTTCGTCGGGCACAAGATCCGCTTCCAGGACCGCACCAATCCCGACACCGTCGTCAAGGTGATGACCGACGGGATCCTGCTCGCCGAGACGCACTCCGACCGCGAGCTGCGCGCCTACGACACGATCATCGTCGACGAGGCCCACGAGAGGAGCCTCAACATCGACTTCCTGCTCGGCTACCTCAAGCGCCTCGTCGCGGCGCGCCCCGAGCTCAAGGTGATCGTCACCTCCGCCACCATCGACACGCAGCGCTTTTCCGATTTCTTCGGCGGCGCGCCGGTGATCGAGGTGTCGGGGCGCACCTGGCCCGTCGAAGTCCGCTACCGGCCCGAGTACTTCGAGGTCGAGGACGAAGATGACGAACCGGTGGACATGAACGAGGCCATCGCGAAGGCGGTGGACGAGATCGCGCGCGGCAGCCGCAGCGGCGACATCCTCGTCTTCCTGCCGGGCGAGCGCGAGATCCGCGAGACGGCCGAGACGCTGCGCAAGCACCACCCCCGGGGCACCGAGATCCTGCCGCTCTTCTCGCGCCTTTCCGCCGAGGAGCAGGACCGCGTCTTCGAGCCCTCCGGCCAGCGCCGCATCGTGCTCGCGACCAACGTGGCCGAGACCTCGCTCACGGTCCCCGGCATCCACTTCGTGATCGACACGGGGCTCGCCCGCGTCAAGCGCTACGGCGCGCGCCAGAAGATCGACCAGCTGCGCATCGAGCCCGTCTCGCAGGCCGCGGCGAGGCAGCGCGCGGGCCGTTGCGGCCGGGTGGCGAGCGGGGTGGCCATCCGCCTCTACGCGGAGGACGACTTCGCCGCCCGCCCCGAGTTCACCACGCCCGAGATCCTGCGCACCTCGCTCGCGAGCGCCATCCTGCGCATGGCGGCCCTCGAGCTGGGCGACGTCGCCAGCTTCCCCTTCGTGGAGCCGCCCACGCCCCGGCAGGTCGAGGACGGCTACCGCACGCTCTTCGAGCTGGGCGCCATCGACGAGCGGCGAAACCTCACCGCGGTCGGGCGCGAGCTCGCGCGGCTTCCCGTCGACCCGCGCATCGGGCGCATGCTGGTGGCCGCGCGCGAGCACAACTGCCTGTGCGAGATGGTGATCCTCGCTTCCGCCCTGTCCATCCAGGACCCGCGCGACCGCCCGCAGGAGAAGCGGCAGGAATCGGACCGCGCGCACGAGGAGTTCCGCGACGAGGCGTCCGACTTCGTGCAGCTCCTGAACCTGTGGAAGTTCTTCGACGAGGCATTCCGCCACAAGGAGTCCAACCGCAAGCTCTGGGCCACCTGCCGCGAGCACTTCCTCTCCTACGTGCGCATGCGCGAGTGGCGCGACCTCGCCGGGCAGCTGCGCGAGATGGCCGCCGAGCTGGGCATCCGCGAGAACGCCGCCGACTCCACCTACGAGCAGGTGCACCGCGCGCTACTGGCGGGCCTCGTGGGCAACGTCGGCCTCAAGTCGCAGGAGGGCGACCACTACAACGCGCCGCGCGGCATCGCCTTCGCGGTCTGGCCCGGCTCGGGGCTGAAGAAGAACCGGCCGCGCTGGATCATGGCCGGGGAGCTGCAGGAGACCACGCGCGTCTTCGCCCGCAACGTCGCGCGCGTGGAGCCCGAGTGGATCGAGAAGGCGGCCGCGCACCTGGTGACGCGAACGCACGCCGAGCCGCACTGGGACCGCGCCCGCGGCGAGGTCGTGGCGTACGAGACGGTGGCCCTCTACGGCCTCACGATCGTCTCGCGCCGCAAGGTGAGCTTCGGCCGCCTGGATCCGGCGCGCGCCCGCGAGATCTTCATCGAGGGGGCGCTGGTCGCCGGCGAGTTCGACACGCGGCAGCCCTTCTTCGCACACAACCGCGCGCTCGTGCGCGAGGTCGAGGAGCTCGAGCACCGGGCGAGGCGCCAGGACGTGCTGGTGGACGAGCGTGCCGTGTTCGCCTTCTACGCCGGGCGCGTGCCGGCGGAGGTGCGCGACTCCCGCTCCTTCGAGGCGTGGTACGCGGCGGCCGCGAAGGGGGAGCCGAAGCTCCTCTTCCTCTCGAAGTCCGACCTCATGCGCCACGGCGCCGAGTCGGTGACCGAGGAGCTCTTTCCCCGCCAGCTTCGCCTGGGCGAGCACGCGTTCCCGCTCGCCTACCGCTTCGAGCCGGGGCACGCCCTGGACGGCGTCACGATGAACGTGCCGCTGGCGCTCCTCAACCAGGTCGACGAGGCGGCCATCGACTGGCTGGTGCCCGGCATGGTGCGCGAGAAGGTGGCCTGGACCATGAAGGCCCTGCCCAAGCGCATCCGCACCGCGCTCGTCCCAGTGCCCGAGCACGTGACCGCCTTCCTCGAGCGCGCGAACCCGGGCGAGCGCCGCATCGCCGACGAGGTGCTCGCCTACGCCTCGCGGCTCGTGGGCGAGCGCCTGGATTCCGGCGTGTGGTCGAAGGACGAGTGCCCCGCCCACCTGCGGATGAACCTGCGCGTCGTGGACGACGCGAAGCGCGAGCTCGCGATGGGCCGCGACCTGGGCGAGCTGCGCGCGCGCCTCGGCGAGGCCGCCCAGCTCACGCTGGCGCAGTCGAAGCCCGGCCTGGAGCGCGAGGGGATCCGGGCGTGGGACTTCGGGGACCTGCCGGCGGAAGTGACCTTCCGCCGCGACAACCAGGCGCTCACGGGCTACCCCGCGCTCGCCGACGAAGGCGAGAGCGTCTCCATCCGGCTCTTCGACACGAAGGACAAGGCGGCCGAATCGCACCGCGGCGGCGTGAAGCGCCTGCTCGCCTTCGAGCTGCGGGAGCAGGTGAAGAACCTCGAGCGCGGGCCCTCCGGGTTCAATGCGCTCGCCCTCAAGCTGCAGCCGGTGATGCCGCCCGAGCGCCTGCGCGCCGACCTCGTGGAATGCGTCCTCGACCGCGCCTTCGTGGGCGAGGACGAGCTTCCGCGCTCGCCGAAGGCCTTCGAGGAGCAGAAGAAGCGCGCCAAGGCGCGGCTGCCGGCGGTGACCGAGGCGGCCACGCGGCACGCCGCGGCCATCGCCGAGGCGCAGCACGCGCTCGCCTCCGAGCTCGCCCGCTCCACCGGGCTGGGCAAGGTCGCGCACGAGGTGAAGGCCCAGCGCGACCGGCTTCTCTACCCGGGCTTCCTCGCGCGCACGCCCTGGGAGCGGCTGGAGCACGTCCCGCGCTACCTCAAGGGCGCGGCGTTGCGCCTGGTGAAGTACCGCGGCAACCCGGAGCGCGACCAGCGCCACGCCCCCGTGGTCGCGGGCCTGTGGGCGCAGTACGAGGCGCGCGCCGAGGCCGATCGCAAGGCGGGGCTGCGCGAGCCGAGGCTGGAGGAGTTCCGCTGGCTCGTGGAGGAGCTTCGCATCTCGCTCTTCGCGCAGGAGCTGAAGACCCCGTTCCCGGTCTCCGCAAAGCGCCTGCAGAGGTTCTGGGACGAGCACCTGCGCGCGTAGAATCCGTCCCATGGAAGACCGCGCCGCCGGACCGCACCTCGCCACGCGCATGGCCGCCATCGCGCCCTTCGAGGTGATGGAGATCCAGACGCTCGCGCGCGCGCTCGAGGCGCAGGGCCGCGACGTGGTCCACCTCGAGATCGGCGAGCCCGACTTCGCCACCCCCGCGCCCGTGGTGGAGGCCGCGAAGCGCGCCCTGGACTCGCAGCCGATGTTCTACACCTCGGCCCTGGGCATCCCGCCCTTGCGCGAGGCGATCTCCGCCTTCTATCGGGATCGCTACGGCGTTGAGGTGGACCCGGCGCGCGTCGTCGTCACCGCGGGCTCGAGCGCGGCGCTGCTGCTCGCCTTCGGCGTGCTGCTCGATCCCGGCGACGAGGTGCTGCTGGCCGATCCCGGCTATCCCTGCAACCGCCATTTCGTGCACGCGCTGGGAGGCGTCCCGCGGCTCGTTCCGGTGGACGCGGCCTCGCGCTACCAGCTCACCCCGGCGCTCGCCGAGGCGTCGTGGACCCCGCGCACGCGCGTCGTCATGGTGGCGAGCCCGTCCAACCCCACCGGCACCCTGGTCGAGCCCGGGGAGATCGCCGCGCTCGCGGGCCTGGCGCGCAGCCGCGGCGCGACACTCCTCGTCGACGAGATCTACCACGGCCTCACCTACGGCCGCGACGCGCGCACGGCCCTGGAGGCCGGAAGCGACGTCTTCGTGATCAACAGCTTCTCCAAGTACTTCCAGATGACGGGCTGGCGCCTGGGCTGGATGGTCGTGCCCGGGGGCTGCGTGCGCGAGGTCGAGAAGCTCGCGCAGAACCTCTACATCTCGCCTTCCACCCTCGCCCAGCACGCGGCGCTCGCCGCCTTCTCCCCGGAGACGATCGCGATCCTGGAAGCGCGCCGGCGCGAGCTCCAGGCCCGGCGCGACTTCCTGCTGCCGGCGCTCGCCTCCCTGGGCTTCTCGATCGGCGCCGTCCCCGAGGGGGCCTTCTACGTCTACGCGGGATGCGCCGGCCTCACCAGCGACAGCTTCGCGCTCGCGCGCGCGGCGCTCTCGCAGGCGGGAGTGGCGTTCACGCCGGGAAAGGACTTCGGCTTCAACGCCCCCGAGCGCCACATCCGCATCGCCTACACGCAGCCCGTCGCGCGGCTCGAGGAGGCCGTCTCCCGCCTGCGCGCGTTCCTGGGGAAAGGGAGCTGACCATGTGGCTCGACGCCGTCCTCGCCTACCTGCACTTCACCGCGGTGTTCGTGCTCTTCGCCTTCCTCACGGTGGAGCTGATGCTGGCGAGGGCCACGCTGGATGCATCCTCGGTGCGCCTGCTCGCGCGCGTGGACCTCTGGTACTTCGGGGCCGCCCTCGTCACGCTCGCCACCGGGTTCGCGCGCGCCATCTGGGGCGCCAAGGGCTGGGGCTTCTACGCCGGCGACTGGGTGTTCCACGCCAAGGTGACGCTCTTCCTCGCCGTGGCCGCGCTCTCGATCGCGCCGACTCTCTCCATCCGGCGCTGGCGCCGCCTGGCCGGTTCCGGGTCCGCCTTCGCGGTTCCCGACGAGGAGCGCGCGCGGCTTCGCCGCTGGCTCATGTGGGAGGTGCACGTGGCCGCCATGATCCCGGTCTTCGCCGTCGTGATGGCGCGGGGGCTGGGGCGCTGAGGCGCAGCCCGTGTCGAGCCTGCTCGTCGCCCTGCAGTTCGGCCTGATGGCGCTGATGGCCGTCCGCCTGGAGGCGGGCGCGATCGGCCCCGGCTTCGTCGCGCTCCTTGGCGCGGGCGTGGCCGTGGGCGCCTGGGCGCTGGCGGCCAACCGCCCCGGCAACTTCAACATCCGCCCCGATCCGCACCCGGAAGGCAGGCTCGTGACCGGCGGCCCCTACGCGTGGGTGCGCCATCCCATGTACCTCGCCGTGCTGCTGGCGATGGCCGCCTTCGCGCTGGGAGGCGACGCCTGGCAGTGGGCGGCGTGGGTGGCGCTCGCGGCGGTCCTCGCCGCGAAGGCCCTGCGCGAGGAGAAGGGACTCGCGGACCTGCACCCGGGCTACGGGGCCTATCGCGCGCGCACCCGGGCGATCATCCCGTTCGTCTTCTGAAGGCAGCGGCCGTCAGCCCTGCCGGGGAGCCAGGCGGCCTTCCTCGACGGCGTGGCAGGCGACCTGGCTGCCCCCCTCGGCGCGCAGTTCCGGGCGCTCGCGCCGGCAGCGGTCGTTCGCGTGCGGGCAGCGCGGGTGGAAGGCGCAGCCCGACGGCGGATCGAGGGGATTGGGCACCTCGCCCGCCACCGGCGTGCGCGACTTGCCGCTCATCGTGATGTCGGGGATCGCGCTCGCGAGCATCTGCGTGTAGGGATGCAGGGGCCGCGCGAAGAGCGTGCGCGTCGGCGCGATCTCGACCAGCCGCCCGAGGTACATCACGCCCACTCGCGTGGAGATGTGCGAGACCACCGCGAGGTTGTGCGAGATGAAGAGGTAGGTGAGCCCGTGCTCGCGCTGCAGGTCCTTCATGAGGTTGAGGATCTGCGCCTGGACGGAGACGTCGAGCGCGCTGGTGGGCTCGTCGCAGACGAGGAACTCCGGGTTGGACGACAGCGCCCTCGCGATCGAGATGCGCTGGCGCTGGCCGCCGGAGAACTCGTGCGGGAACTTCTCGGCGTCCTGCGGCGAAAGGCGCACGTCCGCGAGGAGCTCGCCCACGCGCCGCGCGATGGCCTCGTTGCCCCGGAGGAGCCCGTGCGCGCGCAGCGGCTCGGCGATGATGCGTCCCACGCGCCAGCGCGGGTTGAGGCTCGCGTACGGGTCCTGGAAGATCATCTGGAAGCGCCGGCGCATGGCGAGCATCTCGGAGCGCCTCGCGATGGCGCCCATGTCCCGCCCGTCGAACACGATGGAGCCGCGCGAGGGCGCGTAGAGGCCGCAGATGAGCCGCGCCACCGTGGACTTCCCGCATCCCGACTCGCCCACTAGCGAGAGCGTCTCGCCCCGGTTGATCGTGAACGACACCCCGTCGACCGCCTTCAGCAGCTGCCGCGGCGCGCCCTCCAGCACCCGGTTGAGCCACGGGCGCGACACATCGAAGTCCCGCGCGAGGTCCTTCACCTCCAGCAGCACCCTGGAGCCACTGCCCGCCGCATCCACGGTCGACTTCAACTCAGTATTCATCTGCGTTCATCTGCGTTCATCCGCGGTTCCTGCCTTGCCCGCGTGCAGCCAGCAGGCTGCGCGCGTGCTGCCGGCAGGCATCAGGTCGGGACGCTCCTCGCGGCAGCGGTCGAACGCCTTCGGGCAGCGCGGGTTGAACGCGCACCCCTTCGGGATCGCGTCCAGCCGCGGCATCGATCCCTCGATCTGCGGCAGCCGCTCCACCTCCTGGCCGATGGCCGGGATCGATCCCATCAGGCCCGCCGTGTAGGGGTGCTGCGGGTGGTGGATCACCTCCTGCACGGGGCCCACCTCCACGATCCTGCCGGCGTACATGACCGCCACGCGGTCCGCGGTCTCGGCGATGACGCCCATGTCGTGGGTCACGAGCATCACGGCGGTGCCGTGCTCGCGGCAAAGCTTCTTCAGGAGCGTGATGATCTGGGCCTGGATCGACACGTCGAGGGCCGTGGTGGGCTCGTCGGCGATGATGAGGCGCGGGTTGGCGCACAGGGCCAGCGCGATCACCACGCGCTGGCGCATGCCGCCGGAGAACTGGTGCGGGTAGTGGTCGATGCGCCGCTCGGCGGCCGGGATGCCCACTTCCTTCAGCAGCTCGATGGCGCGGGCGCGCGCCTCGGCCGCGCCCAGCGGCAGGTGCGTCTGGATCGTCTCCACGATCTGGCGCCCGACGGTGTAGAGCGGGTTGAGGGAGGTGAGGGGGTCCTGGAAGATGGCGCCGATGCGCCGGCCGCGGATGCGGCGCATCTGCTCGGGCGGCAGGTCGTCGATGCGCCGCCCCTCGAGCAGGATCTCGCCGCCGGCGATGCGCCCGGGCGGCTCCAGCAGCCCGATGATGGCCGTGCCGGTGATGGACTTGCCGGCCCCCGACTCGCCCACCACCCCGAGCACCTCGCCGGGCGCGATGTCCAGGCTCACGTCGTCGATGGCCACGAGGGTGCCGCGGCGCGTGGCGAACTCCACGCGCAGGTGGCGCACCTCGAGGAGCGGCGCGGCCGCGCTCATGCGGGGCTCGGCTCCGGGGCGACCCAGGCCTCCGCCTCGATCTCGACCAGCATGTCGGGATCGACGAGGGCCTTCACCTCGACCATCGTGCAGGCGGGGCGGACGTCGCCGAAGACCTCGCCGTGGGCCCGGCCGACGCGCTCCCACTGCGCGATGTCGGTCACGTAGATGCGCGTGCGCACCACGTCGGCCGCCGAGGCGCCGGCCCGCTCCAGCGCCGCGACGATGTTGGCGAGCGCCTGTCTCGCCTGGGCGTAGGCGTCGCCGCGGCCGACGAGCCGGCCTTCGGCGTCCGTGGCCGTCGTCCCCGACACCCACACGTGGGGCCCGCAGCGCACGGCTCGCGAATAGCCCACCACCGGCTCCCACGGGGTGCCGGTCGCGAAGGTGCGGCGCATCCCGGCGCTCACCGCGGCGCTTCCCCGCCCTTGAACCGGGTGAGGCACTCGCCGATCGACTCGGCGCGGCGCACCACCGGCTTCCACTGCCCGCCCGCCAGCTCGTCGGCGCGCGCCCCCACGACGTAGCGCATGCACGCGTTCGCCTGCACCTCGAGGCTCGCCTGGGCGCCCACGCTCGTGCCCTTGTTCGGCGGCAGGGCGACCATGACCACGCGCGTTCCGGGCTCCACCACGGCGCGGCCCCTGGCCACGCTCTCGCCGTCGATGCGGGTCACGATGGCGGTGCCCTGCTTCGCGTCGGGCGTGGACGCGCCGTCGCCGCGGATCTCGGCCCACGGCTGGTCGAAGGGCCCCGCCGCGGCCCAGGCGGGCGCGAAAAGGAGGAGGGTGGCGGAAAGTCGCTTCATGGTCGGCCTCGGCCTATCGGAGCTTGGGGTTGAGGGCGTCGCGCAGCCAGTCGCCCAGCAGGTTCATGGCGAGCACCATGATCACGAGCCAGGCCCCGGGAAAGACGGTGATCCACCACTCCCCGGAGAAGAGGAAGTCGTTGCCGATCCGGATGAGCGTGCCCAGCGAGGGCTGCGTCGGCGGCACGCCCACGCCCAGGAACGACAGCGTCGCCTCGGTGATGATCGCGGTGCCGATGTGCAGCGTGGCGAGCACCAGCACCGGGCCCATCACGTTGGGCAGCACGTGCGAGAACATGATCGCCACGGGGTGGCGCCCGATGACGCGCGCGGCCTGCACGTACTCCTTGTTGCGCTCGACCAGCGTAGAGCCGCGCACCGTGCGCGCGTACTGCACCCAGCCGGAGGCCGCGATGGCGAGCACCAGAACGTAGAGGGCCAGGGTGTCGTGGGATTCCTTGGGCAGCGCCACCCGGGCCACGCCGTCGATGAGGAGCGCGATGAGGATCGCGGGAAAGGAGAGCTGGACGTCGGCCACGCGCATGATGAAGGCGTCGACCTTGCCGCCCACGTAGCCCGAGAGCAGCCCCAGCGCGATCCCGAGCGTCATCGCGAGCATCACGGCGAAGAAGCCCACCATCAGCGACACGCGCGAGCCGTACATGATCGCCGAGAGCACGTCGCGGCCCTGGTCGTCGGTGCCCAGGAGGTAGGCGGGGTTGCCGCGCTCCGTCCACGCGGGCGGCGTGAACGCGTCGAGGAGGTTCAGCGTCTTCAGGTCGAAGGGGTTGTGCGGGGCGATCCAGCCGGCGAAGACCGCCGCGACGATGCACGCCAGCGTGGTCGCGGCCGCGACGATGGTGAGCGGGGAGCGCCGGAAGCTCCAGAAGACGTCGGAGTCGAGCAGGCGGGAGAGGGAGCGCATCAATGTCCTCCCGCCACGGCGCGGTCGATGCGCAGCCGCGGGTCCACGAGGTAGTAGAGCATGTCGACCACGAGGTTGATGACCACGAAGATGAACCCGATGAGGCAGAGGTAGGCCGCCATCACCGGGATGTCGGCGAACTGGACGGCCTGGATGAAGAGCAGGCCCATGCCCGGCCACTGGAACACCGTCTCGGTGATGATCGCGAAGGCGATGATGGCGCCCAGCTGCAGGCCGGTGATCGTGATCACCGGCACCAGCGTGTTCCGGAGCGCGTGCCCGAAGTGGATGGAGCGGTTGGTGAGGCCGCGCGCGCGGGCGAACTTGATGTAGTCGGTGCGCAGCACCTCGAGCATCTCGCTGCGCACCAGCCGCATGATGAGCGTGAGCTGGAAGAGGCCCAGCGTGATCGAGGGCAGGATGAGCGCCTTCAGCCCCGAGGCGGTGAGGAACCCCGTCGACCAGGCGCCCACCATCACGGTGTCGCCCCGGCCGAAGGAGGGCAGCCATCCCAGCCAGACGGCGAAGATGAGGATGAGGAAGATGCCGATGAGGAACGTCGGCAGCGACACGCCGATGAGCGACACGGTGAGGAAGACGCGCGAGAGCCACGCGTTGCGCTTCAGGCCCGTGTAGACCCCGAGAGGGATGCCCACCAGCAGCGCGAGCGAGGCGGCGACGAAGGCGAGCTCGAGGGTGGCGGGCAGCCTCTCGACGAGCAGCGCCGACACCGGGCGCCCGAGCCGGAGCGAGATCCCGAAGTTGCCCTGCACGGCGTTGCCGACGAAGGTCGCGAACTGCACGTGGAAGGGGCGGTCCAGCCCCAGCGTCTCGCGCATGGCCTGGCGGTCGGCCTGGGTCGCCTCGGGCGGCAGCATGAGTGCCACCGGGTCGCCCACGAAGTTGAAGAGCGAGAAGGCGATGAAGCCCACCACGAGCATCACCACGACGCCCTGCAGCAGCCGGCGGATGACGAAGGCGATCATTCGATCCTCACCGTGTAGAAATACACCGTGTTCACCGGCGTGAACCGCGCCGAGACGTTGCGGCGCATGGCCCAGGGGATGAGCGGCTGGTGGATCGCGACGAGCGGCAGCTCGCGGCCGGCGACGAGGAGCGCCTCCTTCACGAGGGCGCTTCGCCTCGCGGGGTCCTGTTCCACCTGCAGGCGCTGGATGATCGCGTCGACGCGCGGGTCGGACCAGCGGCCGAGGTTGAAGTCGCCCTCGCCCTTGCGGTCGGGCGTGTGCAGCAGCGCCTGCAGGGTGTAGAGCGCGTCGGCCGTGACGCCGCCGCCCCAGGAAAGCACGTAGAAGCTGGTGTCGTGCTTCTCGATCTTGGGGAAGTAGGTCGCCTGCGGGACGATGTTGGGGCGCACGCGGATGCCGACCTGCGAGAGCATCGCGGCCACCGCCTGCGCGATGTCGGCGGCCGGCTGCGTGTTGCCGGTGTCGAGGGTGACCTCGAATCCGTCGCGGTACCCCGCCTCGGCCAGCAGCCTCTTCGCCTTCTCGCGGTCGTAGGGAAGGCGCACGTCGGCCTCCGGCGCGTAACCCTGGACGCCGGGGGTGATGATCGTGCCCGTGGGGCGCGAGAATCCGCGCATGACCTTGGCGCGGATCGCCTCGGCGTCGATCGCGTGGGCCACCGCCTGGCGCACGCGCAGGTCCTTGAAGGGATTCCTCCCGCCGGCGCTTCCGTACAGGAGGTCGTCGCGGAAGAGGTCGAACGCGAGGTACTGCACGCGCAGCTCGCCGCCCTCGACGATCTTCACGCCCGGGTCCGCGCGCAGCCGCGCCACGTCCTGGGTCGGCGGGTCGAGCACGAAGTCCGCCTCCCCCGAGAGCAGGGCCGCCAGCCGCGTCGCGTTGGACTTGATGGGCAGCATCACCACCTCGTCGAGGTTTCCCTCGTTCACGCCGGCCTTGTGCCCCCACCAGTCGCGGTGCGCGACGAGCACCGTGCGCACGTCGGGCTGGCGCTCCTTCAGCATGAAGGC
>JAHCLE010000329.1 GCA_026125445.1 Burkholderiales bacterium | reverse complement strand
CCCTTCGTCCTTGCCATGGCGGGCACCGCGTGGGTGCGGATCACCAACCTCGCCATCCTGTTCGTGCTGCTTTCGCTGGGCCTCAACATCGTCGTGGGCTTCGCGGGGCTGCTGGACCTGGGCTACATCGCCTTCTACGCGGTGGGGGCGTACGTGTACGCGCTCCTCGCCTCGCCGCACTTCGGCCTGCACCTTCCGTGGTGGGCCATCCTGCCCATCGGGGCGGCGGTCGCGTGCACCTTCGGCGTGATCCTGGGCACGCCCACGCTCAAGCTGCGCGGCGACTACCTCGCCATCGTGACGCTGGGCTTCGGCGAGATCATCCGCATCTTCCTCAACAACCTCTCCGAGCCCTTCAACCTCACCAACGGGCCGAAGGGGATCGCCACGATCGACCCCATCCGCTTCCTCGGGCTCGACTTCTCCAGCGCCACCCGCATCGGCGAGTTCGCGCTCTCCGGGACCATCAAGTACTACTACTTCCTGCTCGTGGTGCTGGTGGTCGTGATCGTGGTGAACCTGCGCCTGCAGGATTCGCGCATCGGCCGGGCCTGGGAGGCGATCCGCGAGGACGAGCTGGCCGCGCGCGCCATGGGCATCAACACCACGCGCATGAAGCTGCTGGCCTTCGCCATGGGCGCCTCCTTCGGCGGCATCGCCGGCGGCATGTTCTCCGCCATCCAGGGCTTCATCAGCCCGGAGAGCTTCATCCTCACCGAGAGCGTGATGGTGCTCTCGATGGTCGTGCTGGGAGGCATGGGCAACATCTGGGGCGTGGTGCTGGGCGCGGTGCTGCTCTCCTTCGTGCCGGAGATCCTGCGCTACACGGTCACTCCCGCGCAGCAGTTCCTCTTCGGCCGCTCCCTCATCGACCCCGAGGTGATCCGCATGCTGCTCTTCGGGCTGGCGATGGTGGTGATGATGCTCTTCCGGCCCGCCGGGATCATGCCCTCGGCGGTGAGGAAGCGCGAGCTCGCGACCGGGCGCGACGACGAGGAAGGCGATGGCTGAGGCCCCCGCGCGCGAGCCGCTGCTGGAGATCGAGGGCGTCACCAAGCGCTTCGGGGGACTCGTCGCGCTCTCGGAGGTGAGCTTCTCCATCGCGCGGGGCGAGATCTACGGCCTCATCGGGCCCAACGGCGCGGGCAAGACGACGCTCTTCAACGTGCTCACCGGTCTCTACCGCCACGACGAGGGCCAGTTCCGCTTCGAGGGCCGGCCCCTGGTGCAGGCCACGCCCGACCGCATCGCCGCGCTGGGCATCGCGCGCACCTTCCAGAACATCCGCCTCTTCGCGAACCTCTCGGCCCTGGAGAACGTGATGATCGGGCGCCACGTGCGCACGAAGGCCGGCGTGGCCGGCGCCGTCTTCCGCGACCGCGGCACGCGCGCCGAGGAGGCGGCCATCGTGAGGCGCGCCCGCGAGCTGCTGGACTACGTGGGCATCGGCGCGCGCGGCAACGAGCTCGCGCGCCACCTCGCCTACGGCGACCAGCGCCGCCTCGAGATCGCGCGCGCGCTGGCGACCGACCCGAGGCTCCTCGCCCTGGACGAGCCCGCCGCCGGCATGAACGCCACCGAGAAGCAGGAGCTGCGCCGGCTCCTCGAGTCCATCCGCCGCGACGGCACCACCATCCTCATCATCGAGCACGACATGCGCCTGGTGATGGGGCTGTGCGACCGCGTGCTGGTGCTCGACTACGGCCG
The DNA here is from genome assembly GCA_026125445.1 of Burkholderiales bacterium. Classification (GTDB taxonomy): domain Bacteria; phylum Pseudomonadota; class Gammaproteobacteria; order Burkholderiales; family Usitatibacteraceae; genus FEB-7. The sequence goes on along the minus strand of JAHCLE010000329.1, from coordinate 222 downwards.
GCGCATCGCCGAGGGCCTGCCCGCCGACGTGCGCCGCGACCCGAAGGTGATCGAGGCCTACCTCGGCGCGCAGCACCACGACGCTGCCGCTGTCGAGTGATGCGGGCAAAAATCCTTGGAAACGCCGATGAACGCCGATGCCCCGCCGATTGCCGCCGATAATTCATTGCTATCCCGGACTTCGACTGGAGTCTCGGAAACAGGAGATCGCCTCCCATCTCG
>JAHCLE010000328.1 GCA_026125445.1 Burkholderiales bacterium | reverse complement strand
CGGAGAAACGCAAACGATGTTCGGCAACTGGCTGAAGACCTCCCTCCTGATGGCAGCGATCGTCGCCCTCTTCGGCACGGTGGGCGCCATGCTGGGCGGCGCCCAGGGAATGCTCCTCGCGCTCGTTCTCGGCGGGGCGATGAACCTGTGGGCCTACTGGTTCTCGGACAAGATGGTCCTGCGCATGTACGACGCCCGGGAGGTCGACGAGACCTCCGCGCCCGGCCTCTACCGGATGGTCCGCGAGCTCTCGCAGCGCGCGGGGCTGCCCATGCCGCGCGTCTATCTCATCGACGAGGACCAGCCCAACGCGTTCGCCACGGGGCGCAACCCCGAGAACGCCGCGGTGGCCGCGACGACCGGGATCATGCGCATCCTGAGCGAGCGCGAGCTGCGCGGCGTCATGGCCCACGAGCTCGCGCACGTCAGGCACCGCGACATCCTGATCTCGACGATCTCCGCGACCGTCGCCGGAGCCATCTCGTCGCTCGCCCAGCTGGGAATGATCTTCGGCGGCCGCGACGACGAAGGCCGGCCCGCCAATCCGCTCGTGTCGCTCATCGTCATGATCGTCGCGCCCCTGGCCGCGATGCTCATCCAGTTCGCGATCTCGCGTGCCCGCGAGTTCGAGGCGGACCGCGGCGGCGCCGAGATCAGCGGAGACCCGCAGGCGCTCGCCTCGGCGCTCGACAAGATCCACCGTTACGCCCAGGGCATTCCCATGGCCGCCGCGGAGGCCCACCCGGCGACGGCGCAGATGATGATCATGAACCCCCTGTCCGGCGGCGGCGTGGCCGGCCTCTTCAGCACGCACCCCGACACGGGCGAGCGCATCGCGCGCCTGCACGCGATGGCGCGGGGCCTCGTCGCCACCTGAGCGCGGCGGCCGCGAGGCCGCCGGCCCCGCAGCCCCGTGCTCGACATCCAGCTCTGTTCCGCCTCGGTCCTCGGCGACACCCTCGCCGGGCGGAACCTCTCCGCGGCCTTCGAGGAAGGCTTCCGCAGGCACCCGTCGCTCAGCCCCGGGGAGAGGGCCATCGTGCGGGAGATCTGCTACGAGGGCCTGCGATCGCTCGGCCTCCTCGAGGCGCAGCTGGGCAAGCTGCTGCTCGCGCCCGTGCGGCACGCGGGCCTGCGAAGCCTCCTCCTCGTGGGACTGGCGCAGCTGCAGTTCACCCGCGCCAAGCCCTATGCGATCGTCGACCACGCCGTGCAGGCCGCCGAGCGCCTCGGCCAGCCGGCTGCCCGGGGGCTGGTGAACGCCGTGCTGAGGAATTTCCTGCGCCGCCAGCAGGATCTGGGAAGGACGGCCTGGCAATCGCCAGAGGTAAGGTTCGGCTTTCCAGCCTGGTGGGTGCAGAAGCTTCGCGACCAATGTCCCGACGGCTGGGAAAGGATCCTCGAGGCCGAGAACCGCCACCCCCCGATGACCCTGCGCGTCAACCGGCGCCGGACGAGCCTCGAGGAGTACCTGGAACTGCTGGCGCAGGCCGGCATCGAAGCCCGCCCCCTGGGAGGCATGGCCGTGCGGATCGACCCGAGGCCCGTCCTCGAGGTCCCGGGCTTCGCCGCGGGTCTTGCCAGCGTCCAGGATGCCGGGGCCCAGCTGGCGGCTCCCCTCATCGACGCCAGCGACGGCCAGCGGGTACTGGACGCCTGCGCGGCCCCCGGCGGCAAGTCGGGACACCTCCTGGAGCTGGCCGACGTGGATCTCCTGGCCCTCGACAACGATCCCGAGCGGATCGGCCGGATCGGGGAGAACCTGGACCGCCTGGGCTTGGCGGCCCGGGTCGCCTGCGGCGACGCCACGCAGCCCGGGCAATGGTGGGACGGGCGCCCCTTCGACCGGATTCTCCTGGACGCCCCCTGCAGCGCCTCGGGGGTGGCCCGGCGGCATCCCGATATCCGCTGGAACCGGCGTCCCTCCGACCTCGCCCGCTTCGCC
>JAHCLE010000327.1 GCA_026125445.1 Burkholderiales bacterium | reverse complement strand
GGGGGCCTGCGGGTAGCGGTTCTCGCGGCGCTGGCGCGGCCCCGCCTCAGCGCAGCGCCGCCGCCATGGTAGGGTGAGGGGGATGATCCCCGAGCTCGGCCTCATCGAGGGCTACTTCGGCCAACCTTGGGCCCACGCCGAGCGCAAGCTCGTGGCGGGCGAGCTGCGGCAACTCGGCTACTCCTTCTTCCACTACGCGCCGAAGGCGGACGACTTCCTGCGCCGCCGATGGCGCGAGCGCCATCCCGATGCCGTGTTGGCCGAGCTGGCGGACCTGGCCTCGCACTGCCGCGGCCTCGGCATGCGATTCGGCGTGGGGCTGAGCCCCTACGAGCTCTACCGCGACTTCTCCGGCCCCGCAAAGGCCGACTTCATCGCCAAGGTCCGGGCGCTGGACGAGATCGGCCTGGACGACCTCGCGCTGCTCTTCGACGACACGCGCGGCGAGATCCCCGACCTCGCCGCGAAGGAATGCGAGATCGTCCACGCGGCGATGGCGGTCACCCGCGCGAGCCGCGTCGTCATGTGTCCGACCTACTACTCCGAGGACAGGATGCTCGACGTCGTCTTCGGCGAGCGGCCGGCGGGCTACCTCGAGGACCTCGGCCGCCGGCTCGACGAGCGCGTCGGCGTCTACTGGACCGGCGAGGAGATCTGCACCCGCGAGTTCAGCCCCGGCCACCTCGATCGCGTCGCCTCGGCGCTGCGACGAAAGCCCATCCTCTGGGACAACTACCCGGTCAACGACGGCCCGCGCATGTCGCGCTTCCTGCACCTGCGCGCCTTCACGGGCCGTCCCGGCGAGTTAGCCTCCCATGTCGCCGCGCACGCCATCAATCCCGCGCTGCAGCCCCGCCTCACGCTGATCCCGGCCGCCACACTCGCCGCCAGCTATCGCGAGGGCGCCGCGTACTGCTACATGCGCGCCTTCCGCGAGGCGGCGCGCGCGACGGCCGGAGACGATCTCGCGTCGATGCTCGAAGTCGACCTGCTGAGCCTGCAGGACCTGGGCATCGATCACCTGCAGGCGGATCGCGAGCGGCTGCGCTCGCGTTACGCGGCCGTGGATCACCCCATGGCCGCCGAGGTCGTGCGCTGGCTCGACGGCGCCTACACGATGGAGCGCCGGGAACCGCAGGCCTGAGCGGAGATCACTTCTTCTCCGGCCCGCGGCAATCTACCGGCAGCAGGTGCTTCGGGATGTCCGTCTCGTCCTTGCCACGCAACTCCATGCCGTTGGGCACCGGGACGTCGTGGCAGATCCAGGCGATGGGCACGCGCGGCTGGTCGACGACCACCGCCGGGCGAAGCGTCACGCGCTTGCCTTCCAGGAGCTTCGCCGCGTTGTTCCCGTAGGTGATCGTGATGGCGCCGCCCGCGACGCTCACTTCGCGAACGAGGTTGCCGATTATCTTCTCGCGCGGCGGGATGCCGGCGGCCGCGTTGTCGGCGGGCATCTCGCCCGTGGCGGTCCACGAGGCCTGGACTCCGCCCTTGGCGATGTCGGCGAGCGCCATGCCCTCCTTCACCTGCGTCCTCACGGTGCCGTCGCGCAGGCTGGGGAGCGCCATCGCGGCGAGGATCGCGAACACGGCGAGGACGAGCACCAGCTCGATCCAGGTGAAGCCCGCGGAATGTTTTGGCATGCGCGTCATGATACGACGCCCGGGCGCACGCCCGCCGCGCGCGTCCGCGAAATCCGCTATCTTCTTCCTCTCGCGGCCGCCCCGCCGCTGCCGCGCCATCCCAAGACGAGAACCCGGAGAACCTCCATGCGCAATCCCCGAATCGGCCGCACCCTGGCCACCCTCCTCTGCTCCCTCGGCATCGCCCTCGCCCCGCTGGCCGCGCCCGCCCAGACCAAGCCCGCCCGCACCGAGCTGGGCGGCGATTCCTCGCTGTCGATCCTGTGGGTGGGCAACAGCTTCTTCTACTACAACAACAGCATGCACGGGCACTACCGCGAG
>JAHCLE010000326.1 GCA_026125445.1 Burkholderiales bacterium | reverse complement strand
CAGACCCGCAAGGAGGCCAACGAGGCCATGGCCGCCCTCCCGGCCAACCTGCGCCAGTTCCGACCCTATGTCCGGGCGGTCGAATCCGTGCGCAACGACCTTCGCCGGCGCTCTCCCGCGTGAGGGCTCCCGGCTGCTCGCGTCAAGCGATATCAGGAGCGGCCGCGAGCCCGTTTTCCATTGCGTTTCGCGCCGGGAAACGCTATAAAGTGGCGTGCTGCGTTTCCCCCGAAAAACAACTACTTACGGCGACAACTTGCCCACGCACCTGAACCGCGGTCCCTCGCTCGCCGCCGTGGCCGCGATCGCCACGATCGCGGCCGGGTGCGGGACGCAGCCGATCGCGCAGTCCGACGCCCACATCCGCCAGGATCCTGCCCGCGCGGCCGCCGCGCCGGAGATCCCGAAGCCGGTGATTCCCGCGCCGCTGCCCCCGCCACCGGAGGCGCGCGCGGCCGAGGTGAAGTACTCCATCGTCGTGGCCAACCAGCCGGTGCGCGACGTGCTGCTCGCGATCGCCTCCGAGACCAAGGTGAACGTCGACGTGCACCCGGGTGTCGAAGGCCTGGTCACGCTCAACGCGATCGACCAGACGCTCAAGCAGATCCTGGCGCGCCTCGCCAAGCAGGTCGACATGCGCTACGAGATCGAGAACGACACGATCCACGTGATGCCGGACTCGCCGTACCTGCGCAACTACCGCGTCGACTACGTGAACATGGCGCGCGAGACCTCGGAGACGGTCTCGGTGGCCACCCAGATCCTCTCGGGCGCCGTGGCCGGCACGGCGGGCGCGTCGCAGTCGGGCGACAACAACTCGACGCTTCGCATCAGCAATACCTCCCGCCACCGCTTCTGGGAGACGCTCGAGAAGAACATCAAGGACATGCTGCGGGAGACGGACAAGCTCCTGCCCGAGGGCAGCAGCGAGACCTTCGTGAGCGGCCGCGGCCAGTCGGGCCTGTCGACCACGCAGTCGAGCCTGCAGCGGCGGGCGGTCGCGGGGACCGGCGCGGTGGGCAACGTCGCGGGCGCCGTCGGCGCCACCGCGACCTCGCCGGGCCAGACCGTGGCCCAGCAGGCCGGCGAGTACGTCGAGCAGCGCCTCACCTTCCGCGAGGCCGCCTCCGTCATCGTGAACCCCGAGGCCGGCATCGTGACCGTGCGCGCGACCTCGCGCCAGCACGAGAAGGTCGCGGAGTTCCTCGAGCAGGTCACGGGCTCCGCCCGGCGCCAGGTGGTGATCGAGGCCACCGTGGTCGAGGTGCAGCTGAACGACTCCTACCAGTCCGGCGTGGACTGGTCGGCGCTCGCCACCAACGGACTGGGCTACTCCATCACGCAGTCGTTCATCCAGCCGGCGCTCGCCTCGGCGACGAACGTCTTCTCGCTCACCTACTCCAACCCGAACCCGGCGGCCGGCGGCAACATCTCGAGCACCATCAAGCTGCTCAACACCTACGGCACCACGAAGGTGCTGTCGAGCCCCGTGCTCATGGTGCTCAACAACCAGACGGCGGTGCTGCGCGTCACCGAGAACCTCGTCTACTTCACGATCAAGGCCGACACGAACACCAACGCGAACGTGTCGACCACGACCTTCACCACCACGCAGAACGTGCTGCCCGTGGGCATCATCATGAACCTCACGGCGCAGATCAGCGACAACGACGTGGTCACGCTCAACGTCCGGCCCACCGTCACGGCCAAGATCGGCGAGGTGCAGGACCCCAACCCGTCGCTGCGCGGCACGCTCACCACGCCCTCGATCGAGAGCAAGATCCCGGTGACGCAGACGCGCGAGATGGAGAGCGTGCTGCGCGTGGCGAGCGGGCAGACGGCGATCCTCGGCGGCCTCATGGTCGACAGCTTCCAGAACTCGCGCGGCGGCCTGCCGATCCTCTCGCGCATCCCGATCTTCGGCGACCTCGTGAGCTACCGCGACGACACCGCCAAGAAGCGCGAGCTCGT
>JAHCLE010000325.1 GCA_026125445.1 Burkholderiales bacterium | reverse complement strand
TCGTGGGCGCGCTCCTCGGGCGTGGGCACGCCGAAGGGGGTCACCTCGACGCCGCGCGGGTCCAGGCACCCCACCACGTGCTTGATCGTGCCGTCCTTTCCCGCGGAATCGCGGCCCTGCAGCACGACGAGGACGCTCGTGACCCGCGCCGCGTACATCGCCTCCTGCAGGTCGAAGAGCTCCTGGCCCAGCTTCACGAAGCGCTTTTCCGCCCTCTCGCGCGTCATGCCCTTCGGGGGGTCCGCGGAGATCGCGTCCAGTCGGACCTTCGCGCCCTGCTTGTCGAAGACTTTCACGGCCATGGCAGCGGCCTCCGTCGGTCGGGTTGGCGGGAAAGGGCCGATCTTACACGCCCGTTGCGCTACACTCCGCGCTCCCACGCACAGGAGAACCCCATGATCGGCTACGTGATGCTCGGCACCAACGACCTGCCCCGCGCCAAGGCGTTCTACGACGCCCTCCTCGCCGAGATCGGCGCCAGGCAGCTGATGGACTTCGGCCGCAGCGTCGCCTATGGCGTCTCGATGGACAAGCCGGCCCTGGGCGTCGGCCTGCCCTTCGACGGCAAGCCCGCCACCGTGGGCAACGGCGTGATGGTGGCGATCGCCGTGAACTCCCGGGAACTGGTCGATCGCCTGCACCGCAAGGCGCTCGAGCTGGGCGGCACCGACGAGGGCGCGCCCGGCCCGCGCTTCGAGAACTTCTACGCCGCCTACTTCCGCGACCTGGACGGCAACAAGCTCAACGCCTTCTTCATGGGCTAGCGCCCTCCGGCTTCCCCCGGCGCGGCGGGTTGGCTCGCCGCGTCCGGTTCCCGCCGGGAAGCAGCGATCCTCCCATCCCGAAAGGCGCTTCCCATGCCGGACCAAGGCCTGTTCGCTTCCATCCCGTTGTGGATCCTCTTCCTGGCCACGCTGGGGATGGTCCTCGCCTCGGTCGAGACCGGCTACCGCTGGGCCGGCAAGCGGCAGCGCCGCGACCGCGAGGAAAAGGAGTTCGAGGCTCCCGTGGGCGCCATGGTGGGCGCCACCCTCGGCCTGCTCGCGTTCCTGCTCGCCTTCACCTTCGGCATGGCCGCGGACCACTTCCAGGCGCGCAAGCACGCGGTCCTCAACGAGGCCAACGCGATCCGCGTGACCCACGCCCTCGCCGGAGCGCTCGCCGAGGCGCCGAAGGCCGAGGTGCGCGCGATCCTGCACCAGTACGCGCAGGAGCGGCTTCGCTGGGCCGAAACCGGACAGGCGGAGAGCCGCCGCGCGGCCGCGGCGATGCTCGAGCGGCTCTGGGCGCAGTCCAACGCGGTCGCCGCGCAGAACCCGGGCGCGGTGGACGCCTTTCTGGGCGCCGTGGCGCGCCTCACGGAGCTCCACGAGGAGCGGGTGATGGTGCGCGACCGGGGACGGATCCCCGCGGGGATCTGGGCCATCCTGTTCCTCGTCGCCGTCCTTTCGCTCGGGGCGATGGGCTACCACGGCGGCGTGGCGGGAACGACGAGGAGCCCCGTGATGCTCGCCGTGGCCCTCACCTTCTCGCTCGTCATCATGCTCATAGCGGACATCGACCGGCCCGGCCAGGGCTGGATCAACGTGTCGCAGGAGGCCATGGTCGACGTCCGCGACGCGATCGCCCCGAGGGCGGGGCGCTGACGGCGCTTCCGGGGCGGCGCTACTCCGCGAATCCCGCCACCGCCCTGAGCGAACCCTGCAGCACCCGACCCGTCCGCGCGCGGTTGCCCCGGTAGTTGTCGAGGTCAACGGGCGACACGGTCACGAGCGAGGTCTTGTCGCCGCGGCCTTTGCCCTTCACCTTGAGCGCGCCCGCCACGGCGCGCACGCCCAGGAGCGCCTCGCCCTCGTGCAGGCGCATGAGGATTACGCCCTTGCCGCCGCCCGAAAGCTCGTTCACCTCCTCGAGCGGCAGGACGAGGAGCCGGCCCTCGCCCGAGAGCGCCGCGAGCTCCGTCACGCCGGCG
>JAHCLE010000324.1 GCA_026125445.1 Burkholderiales bacterium | reverse complement strand
AGTCGAGGAGCCCCGCTCGCGCGTGAGGATGGGCTCGGCGGCGATGCGCGCGAGCGGGATGCGGCGCCGGCCCGCCAGCGGGTGCCCGGGCGCGGCGGCGATCACGTGCGGATGCGGCGCGAAGGCGGTGGCGGCGTAGCCCGCCTCGGCGGGCGGCTGGCTGATGACCGCGAGGTCGGTCTCGTAGGCCGTGAGGCGCGAGAGCAGCTCGTCGCGGTTCTGCACCGTGATGCGCACGCGGATGCCCGGATGCTCGCGGCGGAACGCCGCCACGATCCAGGGAAAGAAGTGGTCGCCGGCGTTGATGACCGACACGTCGAGGAGCCCGCGCTCGAGGCTGCCGAGCTCGGCGATCGCCTCCTCCGCGCCGCGGATGTGGCCGAGGATGCCGCGCGCGTGCGCGAGCACCTCCTCGCCCTCCTGCGTGAGTCGCAGGTGCCGCCCCACCCTCTCGAAGAGCGCCGCGCCGGCGTGGCCCTCGAGCTGCTTCACCTGGATCGACACCGCCGGCGCCGTGAGGTGCAGCTCCCCGGCGGCGCGCGTGAGCGACAGGTGCCTCGCGGCGGCCTCGAAGACGCGCAGCTGGCGCAGCGTCGCGTTCCTCATTAAATGATCACTTAATGATTGCCAAAATTCATTTTACTTTCATTTAAGTATTTCGGCGAGTAGCCTGGGACGCGACATCACGGACCGCGAAGCGAGGCGAGCATGGACATGCGGGAACCGGCCCGGGCGGGCCTGGCGGGGGGACGCGAGGCCCTGAACGCGGCCTTCTGGGACCTGGGGCTGCGTTTCCAGTGGGACGCGGCGACCTGGGGGGTGCTGGTGCAGATGGATGGCCTCGAGGCGCAGATCGCCTACTACCTGGAGCACTGGCAGCCGCACCTGCTGGCCGTCTACGACCCGGCCTTCCTCGCGAAGCTGGTGGAAAGCCGCGTGGCCGCGCCCGGCAACGGGCGGATGGGCATGGAGGCCTTCAGCAGGTCCTGAGCCGCGCGCCGCTTCAGCCCGCCAGCTCGGGCCGGTTGCGGTACTGCTCGAGCGCCTCGGGATTGGCCAGGGCCTCGACGTTCTTCACCGGCTGGCCGTGGATGGCGGCGCGCACGGCGAGCTCCACGATCTTGTTGGACTTGGTGCGCGGAATGTCCGTCACCTGCGCCACGACGGCCGGCACGTGCCGCGGCGTCGTGTTGTTGCGGATCGTGTCCTTGATCCGCTTCACCAGCGCCTCGTCGAGCGCGAGCCCCTCGCGCAGCTTCACGAACAGGACCACGCGCACGTCGCCCCGCCAGTCCTGGCCGATGACGATCGACTCCACCACCTCGTCCAGGCGCTCGACCTGGCGGTAGATCTCGGCCGTGCCGATGCGCACGCCGCCGGGATTGAGAACGGCGTCGGAGCGCCCGTAGATCACCATCCCGCCGTGCGGGGTGATCTCGCTCCAGTCGCCGTGGCGCCAGACGTTCGGGTACTTCTCGAAGTAGGCGGCGCGGTACTTGGCTCCGTCGGGGTCGTTCCAGAAGCCCAGGGGCATCGTCGGGAAGGGGGCGGTGCACACCAGCTCGCCCTTCTCGCCCTCGAGAGGGCGGCCCTCGTCGCTCCACACCTCGACCTTCATGCCGAGCATCCGGCACTGCAGCTCGCCGCGCCACACGGGCAGGATGGGTGCGCCGCCCGCGAAGCAGGCCACGAGGTCGGTGCCGCCGCTGATCGAGGAGAGGCAGAGGTCCTTCTTCACCTTGCCGTAGACGTAGTCGAAGCCCTCCGGCACGAGCGGCGAGCCGGTGGAGAACATCGCGCGCAGCCGCTCCAGGCGGTGGGTCTTCATCGGCTCGAGCCCCGCCTTGGCCAGCGCGTCGATGAACTTGGCGGAGGTGCCGAAGTGGGTCATGCCCTCCTCGTCCGCGTAGTCGAAGAGCACGCGGCCGCCGTCCAGGAAGGGCGAGCCGTCGTAGAGCAGGAGCGTGGCCCCGGAGGCGAGC
>JAHCLE010000323.1 GCA_026125445.1 Burkholderiales bacterium | reverse complement strand
ATCAAGGGCCTGGGCGGATTCCACCTCGCGTGCGACGCGCGCAACGTGCGCGCCGTGGCGAGGCTGCGCGCGGCCAAGCAGCGCGAGGAGAAGCCCTTCGCGGTGATGGCGGCCAACGTGGAGTCGCTCCTTGCGTACGCCGAGGTCGACGGGGCCGCCCGGCGCCTCCTCGAGTCCGCGGAGCGGCCCATCGTGCTCCTGCCCAAGAAGCCCGGCTGCGACGAGGCGCTGGCGGGCATCGCCGGCGGCGTCTCGGCCCTGGGCGCGATGCTCCCGTGCACGCCCATCCAGTGGCTGCTCTTCCTGGAAGCGAGCGGCGAGAAGGGCGGCACGCAATGGCTCGCCGGGCCGCAGGAGCTCGTCCTCGTCATGACGAGCGCGAACCCGGGCGGGGAGCCGCTCGTGATCGGCAACGACGAGGCCGTGCGGCGGCTGGCCGGCATCGCGGATGCCTTCCTGGTGCACGACCGCGACATCGCCGCGCGTTGCGACGACAGCCTCGTGCGCCCCACGGCCGAGGGGCCGGCGTTCGTGCGCCGCGCCCGCGGCTACACCCCGCGCGCCATCCGCCTGCCGCGACCGGGCCCGAGCGTGCTGGCCACCGGCGCCTGGCTCAAGAACACGGTGTGCGTCACGCGCGGCGACCAGGCCTTCCTCTCGCCGCACATCGGCGACCTCGACAACGGCCCCACCTGCGAGGCCCTCGACGAGGCGGTGGCGCACCTGCTCGCGATCCTGGAGGTCGAGCCCGCGGCCTGCGCGCACGACCTGCATCCCGACTTCTACTCCAGCCGCTTCGCCGCGCGCTTCGCGGCCGCCCGCGAGCTGCCGGCCTTCGCGATCCAGCACCACCACGCCCACGTCGCCGCGGTGTGCGCCGAGCACGGCCACGCGGGACCGGCGCTCGGTCTCGCGCTCGACGGCGTGGGCCTGGGCACCGACGGCACCGCCTGGGGCGGGGAGCTGCTGAGCGTGCAGGGCGCCCGCTTCACCCGCCTGGGGCATCTCGGGGGGTTGCGTCTGCCCGGCGGCGACCGCGCGGCGCGCGAGCCCTGGCGCGTGGCCGCCGGCCTCCTGCAGGCCCTGGGCCGCGTGGACGAGGTGGGCAGGCGATTCCAGCGTCCCGGCGCGAGCGTCGTGGTCGAGATGCTCGAGCGCGGCACCAACTGCCCCGTGACCACCTCCGCCGGCCGCTGGTTCGACGCCGCCGCCGCGCTCCTGGGAGTGCGCGAGACCAGCACCTTCGAGGGCCAGGCCGCGATGCAGCTCGAGGCGCTCGCCACGCAGCATGGGCCGGTGGCGGGCGACGACTCGCTCTGGCGCATCGCCGAGGACGGCACGCTCGAGCTCCTCGCGCTCGCCGGGTTCCTGGCGGATGCGCGCGACGCGGGCTTCGGCGCGGCGCTCTTCCACGCGACCCTCGTGCAGGCCCTGGCCGAATGGGTGCGGCAGGCGGCCATCCGGACGGGGCTTGAAACCGTCGCCCTCGGCGGCGGGTGCTTCGTGAACGCCATTGTCTCCGCGGGGCTGCGGCGCGAGCTCGCCGCCTGCGGACTTTCAGTGCTGGAGGCCCGCCAGGCCCCGGCCAACGACGGCGGCATCGCGCTCGGACAGGCGTGGGCCGCGCTGCAGGAGATCGTCTAGCCATGTGCCTCGCGATACCCGCCAAGGTGGTGGAGCTCAGGGACGGCGACCAGGCCGTGATCGACCTGGCCGGCGTGCGCAAGGAGATCTCGCTTGCCCTCGTCGACGATGTATGGCCCGGCGACTACGTCATCGTGCACGTGGGCTACGCCCTGCAGAAGGTCGACCCCGACGAGGCCGCCAGGACGCTCGAGCTCTTCGCCGGACTGGCCGCGCAGGGGGCCGCCGCGTGAAGTACGTCGACGAGTTCCGCGACGGCGAGCTCGCCAAGGCGATCGCCGCGCGAGTCGCCCGCGAGGCCGACACCGGCCGCGCCTACCACTTCATGGAGTTCTGCGGCGGCCACACCCACGCCATCTCGCGT
>JAHCLE010000322.1 GCA_026125445.1 Burkholderiales bacterium | reverse complement strand
GGGCATCGGCGGCGTGCTCGAGCCGCTGCAGGCCAACCCCACAATCATCGAGGACAACTGCTTCATCGGCGCCCGAAGCGAGGTCGTCGAGGGCGTGATCGTCGGCGAGGGCTCGGTGATCTCGATGGGCGTCTACATCGGCCAGTCCACGAAGATCTACAACCGCGCCACCGGCGAGGTGAGCTACGGCCGCATCCCGCCGGGCTCCGTGGTGGTCTCGGGCAACTTGCCGGGCCACGACGGCCGGTATAGTCTCTACTGCGCCGTGATCATCAAGCAGGTCGACGCGAAGACTCGCGCCAAGACCGGCATAAACGAACTTCTGCGGGGCGACTAGTCCCGTCCGCTCCCGACACGGATCCCCGGAGAGGCCCATGTTCATCGAGAAGCTGCTGCAGCTCATGTCCGAGAAGAAGGCCTCGGACATCTTCATCTCGTCCGGCTCGCCCATCATGATCAAGATACAGGGCAACATGATGCCGGTGAACCCGCAGGTGATGGACGGCGAGACGACCAAGAAGATCATCTACGAGATGCTCACGCCGGCGCAGATCGCCACCTTCGAGAAGGACCTGGAGCTGAACCTCTCGAAGCCCATGCCGGGCATCGGCAACTTCCGCGTCAACGTCTTCTGGCAGAAGGGCTCCATCGCCTCGGTGATCCGCTTCATCACCGCCGAGATCCCCAAGCTCGAGGACCTGAACCTGCCGCCGGTGCTGCTGCAGCTGGTGATGGAGAAGCGCGGCCTGGTTCTCGTCGTGGGCGCCACGGGCTCGGGCAAGTCGACGACGCTCGCCTCGATGCTCGACTTCCGCAACCAGATGACGGCCAACCACATCCTCACCATCGAGGACCCGATCGAGTACGTCTTCACGCCGAAGAAGTGCGTCTTCAACCAGCGCGAGGTGGGCAACGACACCCACGCCTTCCACGACGCGCTGCGAAACGCCATGCGCCAGGCGCCCGACTGCATCCTCATCGGCGAGATCCGCGACCAGGAGACGATGCGCATGGCGCTCACCTATGCGCTTTCCGGGCACCTGTGCCTCGCCACGCTGCACGCCAACAACTCCTACCAGGCGATGAACCGCGTGATCAGCTTCTTCCCGCTGGAAGTGCGGCCGATGCTGCTCCAGGATCTTTCGGTGTCGCTCAAGGCCATCATCTCGCAGCGCCTGATCAAGACCGTGGAAGGCAAGCGCACGCCCGCCGTCGAGGTGCTCCTCAATACGCGCAACGTCGCCGAGGCCATCGAGAAGGGCGAGGTGGGCGAGGTGAAGGAGATGATGGAGAAGAGCATGTCGCCGGGCTCGCAGACCTTCGAGCAGGACCTCTTCCGCCTCGTGCGCCAGAACAAGATCTCGGTGGACGAGGCGCTCGCCAACGCCGACTCCGCCACCAACCTGGGGCTGCTGCTGGGCAACTCCGGCATCATGCCGGCCATGGCCGAGCGGGTGAAAAACCCGGTGCCGCACAAGGGGCCGGGCGGCCCGTCCTTCGACGAGTTCAAGATCTCGGAGGAGCCCTCCGAGCCGCGCTTCTAGGGACCGCGGCCCCGCAGGGCGAGGTAGACCCAGAGGAGCAGCAGGACCGGCGCGGCGAACCCGGCGAGGAACGGCGCGAAGTCGAGCGCCGCATCCCACGCGCTTCGCTCCACGGTGAGGAAGTTCCAGACCTTCGCGGCGAGCGGCAGCGCCGTGAAGAGGAGCGTGGGCACCAGGAACCACGCCGTGTTGCCCGCTCCCACCTGCGCCATCCTCGCACTGAAGAACGAAACCGCCGCCACCACGACGGCCGACACCGCCCCGGCGGCCGCGCCGAAGGCGGCGTAGACCCACGTGCCCACCTCGTGGATCACGAGGAGGGCGATGGCGGCGGCCACCAGGCGCCGGATCCAGGCGTCGCTCATGCGCGCCATTCTGGCGGAAGGCGGGCGCCCGCCACAAGCGCGGGTAGAATACGGCCTTCCCCGGACCCCGCCCGCGGCGACGACCCCATGAGGCCGATCGAAGAGCTCCTCACGCAGTACGCGGCCTACCA
>JAHCLE010000321.1 GCA_026125445.1 Burkholderiales bacterium | reverse complement strand
TACGGCGTCACCGACCTCCTGCCGGGGAACGTGGTGATGGTGCACGGGCCCGGCTGCCCGGTGTGCGTGTTGCCCATCGGGCGGATCGACATGGCGATCGACCTGGCGATGGGCGAGGGGGACTCCAACGTCACGCTGTGTACCTACGCCGACACCATGCGCGTCCCGGCCTCCAACGGCATGTCGCTCATGAAGGCCAAGGCGAAGGGCGCGGACATCCGCATGGTGTACTCGGCGGCGGACGCGCTTCGCATCGCCCGCGAGGAGCCGGCGCGCCAGGTGGTCTTCTTCGCCATCGGCTTCGAGACCACCACGCCGCCCACGGCGCTGGTGGTGAAGCAGGCGGCCGAGATGGGGCTCGCGAACTTCAGCGTCTTCGTGAACCACGTCCTCACGCCCTCGGCCATCGCGCACATCCTCGAGTCCCCGGAGGTGCGCGATCTGGGCACGGTGGTCATCGACGGGTTCATCGGCCCGGCGCACGTCTCCACCATCATCGGCAGCCAGCCCTACGAGTACTTCGCCGGCGAGTACCGCAAGCCCGTGGTCATCGCGGGCTTCGAGCCGCTCGACGTGCTGCAGGCCATCGAGATGCTGGTGAAGCAGGTGAACGAGGGCCGCGCCGTGGTGGAGAACGAGTTCTCGCGCGCCGTGACCCGCGAGGGCAACGCCAAGGCGAAGGGCCTGGTGGCCGACCTCTTCGAGCTGCGCCGCGCCTTCGAGTGGCGCGGGTTGGGGCTCGTGCCCTACAGCGCCCTGCGCCTGAAGGAGCCGTGGGCGGCCTTCGACGCCGAGCGCCGCTTCGCGATGAAGGCGAGGAGCGTCCCCGACAACAAGGCCTGCGAGTGCGGCGCCATCCTGCGCGGGGTGAAGAAGCCCACCGACTGCAAGGTCTTCGGCACCGCCTGCACCCCCGAGACGCCCATCGGCTCCTGCATGGTGAGCTCGGAGGGCGCCTGCGCCGCCCACTACACCTACGGCCGCTACCGGACGGCCGCATAGCCATGAGCGCGATACGCAAGGACTACATCCGTCCCATCGACTTCAAGCGCGGGCTCGTGGACATGAGCCACGGCAGCGGCGGGCGGGCCATGGCGCAGCTCATCGACGAGCTCTTCCTCGCCGCGTTCGACAACGTGTGGCTGCGCGAGATGAACGACCAGGCCCGCGTGCCGGCGCCTGCCGGGCGCCTCGTGGTGGCCACCGACAGCCACGTGGTCTCGCCGCTCTTCTTCCCCGGCGGCGACATCGGGTGCCTGTCGGTGCACGGCACGGTGAACGACGTGGCGATGGCGGGCGCGCGCCCCCTGTACCTCACCTCGGGCTTCATCCTCGAGGAGGGATTTCCGCTCGCGGACCTGAAGCGCATCGTGGAATCGATGGCGAAGGCCGCCATGGAGGCGGGCGTCCCCATCGTCACCGGCGACACCAAGGTGGTCGAGAAGGGCAAGGGCGACGGCGTCTTCATCAACACCACGGGCGTGGGCGTCGTGGCCGACGGCGTGGAGGTCTCCGGCGACCGCGCCCGGCCGGGCGACGCGATCCTCGTCTCCGGCACCATGGGCGACCACGGCGTGGCCATCATGTCGCTGCGCGAGAACCTCACCTTCGAGACCACGATCGCCTCCGACACGCAGGCGCTGCACCGCCTGGTGGCCGCGATGGTGGAGGCCGTGCCCGCGATCCACTGCCTGCGCGACCCCACGCGCGGCGGGCTCGCCACGACCCTGAACGAGATCGCGCGCCAGTCCGGCTGCGGCATGCGCCTGGAGGAGTCGGCCATTCCCGTTCGCGCGGAGGTCGCGGCGGCCTGCGAGTTCCTGGGCCTCGATCCGCTCTACGTGGCCAACGAGGGCAAGCTCGTGGCGATCTGCGCGCGCGAGGACGCGGACCGGTTGCTGGCCGTGATGCGCGCGCACCCGCAGGGGCGCGACGCCGCCATCGTGGGCGAGGTGGTCGAGGACGCGCACCACTTCGTGCAGATGCGCACCGGGTTCGGCGGCAGCCGCATGGTCGACTGGCTGGCCGGGGAGCAGCTGCCGCGCATCTGCTGAAGC
>JAHCLE010000320.1 GCA_026125445.1 Burkholderiales bacterium | reverse complement strand
CGGAACCTGTCAACGATGTTGAGACACGCGGCGGACGAAATTACTGAAGCGAGTCTTCCGTCGCGGCAGGGCAGACCCCGCAGGGGAGTGCCTTCGCCGACTCGCCGATCTTCGACGACGCCGACTCGCCGATCTTCGACGACACCGACTCGCCGATCTTCGACGACACCGACTCGCCGACCTTCGACGACACCGACTCGCCGACCTTCGACGACACCGACTCGCCGATCTTCGACGACACCGACTCGCCGATCTTCGACGACACCGACTCGCCGATCTTCGACGACGCCGACTCACCGAGCTTCGACGACGCCGACTCGCCGATCTTCGACGACACCGAGGACAGGCTATCCGACGGGTCTGACATGCCGATCACCGACGAGTCGGTGGTGGTCGGCGACGGGCGGTTGATCCACGCCTCGGTTGGGACGCTCACGGTGCGCGTGGTGCCGCGGACGAAGCGCTCGGGGTGAGCCGCAAGGGCGTCGGCGAGGACCTCGGCGCGCCGCTCGACGACCCGCTGCGCTCGCCCGTAGTGCACGTCGGCGGGCGTCAGCATGGCGATCCCCGAGTGGCGGTGCTCGTCGTTGTACCAGGCGAAGAACGTGCGGCAGAACTCGCGCGCGTCCTCGAGCGACCCGAAGCGGTCCGGGAACTCGGGCCGGTACTTCATGGTCTTGAACTGCGCCTCCGAGTACGGGTTGTCGTCCGAGACGTGCGGGCGACTGTGGCTCTTCGTGAGGCCCAGGTCGGCGAGGAGGAACCCGAGCGGCTTCGAGGTCATGGGGCTGCCGCGGTCGGCGTGCACCGTGAGCTGGCCCTCCTGGATCCCTTGCTTGACAAAGGTCTCCCGGAACAGGTGCTCGGCGGACTTCCCCGATTCACCGTTCGTGACGTACCAACCGGGAACGTAGCGGCTGAAGATGTCGACGATCACGTAGAGCGAGTACTGGCTGCCCTTGGTGGGGCCTCGCAGCTTCGTGATGTCCCAGGACCAGACCTGGTTGGGGCGCGTCGCGAGGAGCTCGGGCTTCGTGTACTGCGGGTGCCGCCGCTGATCGCGCCGCTCGCGGACCTGAGCCGAGGCCTCGAGCAGGCGATACATGGTGCGCTCCGAGCAGAGGTAGGTGCCCTCGTCGAGCAGGATCGCGTGGACCTCCCCGGGCGCCTTGTCGACGAAGCGGGGCGCGTTCAGCGTCGCGAGCACCTGGGCCCGCTCCTCGTCGGAGAGCGCGCGAGCAGGCCTCGGCCGGGGCGCGGAGGGCTGCGGCGGCCGCTGTGAACGGCGGCGGTACACGTTGGCCCTGGGCACGTCGAGGGCGTTGCAGGCGGCGACGAGGCCCACCTTCGCGGCGAGGGTCTCGGCGTCAGTCACGAGCTGTGCCCGCTGCTCTGGGGCCAGTCGTCCCCCGCGCCGAAGAGTTTCGCCACTTTTTTTTGAACGTCAATGATCAGCTGGGCCTTCTCGAGCTGGTCCAGCAGCCGGGCGTTCTCCTTGCGCAGGCGCTCGAGCTCGAGCTGCTCCGGCGAGTGCTTCGGCTTCCGGCCGCGCTTCTTCGGCGCCAGCGCCTCGAGCTCGCCCGACTCGCGCTGCCGGCGCCAGTCGGTGAGGTGCGACGAGTAGAGCCCCTCGCGGCGGAGGAGCGCGCCGATCTCGCCGGGGCCGCATGCGTCGGCCTCGCGCAGGACGTGCCGCTTGTAGTCCGCGGTGAACGTGCGCCGCCTCGGGCGGTCGGTGACCTCCGGATCGGGCACGGCGACCGCGTCAGCGGAGGACGCCGCGCCCGCCGTGGGGGCCCCTACGCTCCGGGGGGCCTCGCTTCGCGAGGCCCCCCTCCGCTCCGGGTCCCCCACGGCGCCCTGGTCTTGGCGCTCGGGGGCCGGGGCCGCGTGGGTCGGAGCGGGGTCCTGGTACTTCCCGTTCCGCGAGGCCGACGTCGAAGACGGCGAGCCCGCGGCATGGTCATGATGCTTCAGACGATTCTTCTTCAATGCAAACGGCTTCCTGCGCCCATTCAAGCCTAATTCTCAGGGAGCCGGTGTCTCGCGGGATGTTGGCAGGAAGGG
>JAHCLE010000032.1 GCA_026125445.1 Burkholderiales bacterium | reverse complement strand
GGCGCTCAACGGCCCCAGCGATGACGTTGCCTACGTGCGTTTCGACACGCGCGTCTCGGGCTCCGAAGCGCAGCACCTGGTGCGCCGCTGCATCCAAGCGGTCGATGCCGAGAAGAAGGTGATGATCGGCTTCCGCCTGGGCGACCTGTGGGCCGACACCTTCACCTACTCCAAGGGCAAGCGTGCCGGCGAGCAGGGGGTGAGCCTCAAGGCCCGCCTGCTGTTCGTCAGTTGGATCAAGGTCGATGGCAAGCTCGTTTACAAGGCCGAGCCCAAGCCGACCGATGCCGACGACCGCGACGTGCGCAACACGGATGTCCCCGCGACTTCCGCCGAACCGCAAGCCGCCGCGCCCGAGCCTTCCAGGCCCGCCGCCGAAGCTGCCGATGAAGCCGCTGCCGATGCCCCTGCATTGGAAGTTGCCGAGTCGTTCTGATCCGCAAGGCCCCGTTCCCCGGGGCCTTGTCTTCTCCCACTCGCGTGCGCACGCGCGCCGTCGCCATGACGGCCGTGTGCGTGATCGCAGCTTCGTCCGCAGGAGTTCTTCATGATCACCATTCCCGGCCAATTGGCCATCAAGACCATCCACGGCCGCAACGGCGACTTCAACGTCGGCCGCCTTGCGACCTCCATCGGCGAGTTCGTCGTGAAGAACGCCGAACTCGACCAGTACGCCGAAGGCAAGTACGAGGGCGATTTCGCCATCGCCGAGATTCGCCCGTCCACGTACACCGCTAACGGCCGCATGGTCATCGAGATTCGCGCCCTTCTGGGCGGGATGACCTTGTCCAACATCGACGCCCTGAGCCGCGACGATGCCAGCCGGCTGAGTCCGCAGGAAGTCGATCCGATCGACGAGGAAGCGCAGACCGCCGCACCGACTGCAACGACCGCCCCCAAGGCGGCCGGCAGGAAGAAGGCGCGCAGTCCGCGCGACCCGCTGGTCGATACCACGCCGTTCGGCAGCGAACCGGCGACTGCATCTGCTGAGGCTTCGGCCGATGCAGACGATGGCGGCGACGCGACGCTGTTCGGCGCGCTCTGGCCGCTGGGCGATGTCGTCAAGCTCGATGCCACCGTGGATCGGCGTGTGCTGCGTCAGCAGCGCGACCGCCTCGGTGATCTCGGCTACGAGTTCGCTCCGCTGTCCCAGGACTGGCACCTCGCCAGGGTCTGATTCCCACCGCCGCCTTGCGCGGCATTCCACCACCCACCGGGGTTCCTCCCCGGTGGGGCGGGGCTCCGGTCTCTTTTTCCCAAGGAGATCGTCATGCAACTTGCATCCCGCTTCGCTCATCGCTCCCCGGTGCTGCGCTCAAGTCACCCGCTGTCGGATGATCAGATTCGCACCGTGGCCCCTTCCATCTTCGCGGACACCCCGCACGAAAGCCGCTCCGAACGGTACAGCTACATCCCCACGGCGGCTGTGCTGACCGAACTGCGCAAGGAAGGTTTCCAGCCGTTCATGGTGTGCCAGACCCGCGTGCGACACGAGGATCGCCGCGAATACACCAAGCACATGCTGCGCCTTCGCCACGCCAGCCAGATCAACGGCGCCGAGGCGAACGAGATCATCCTGCTCAATTCGCACGACGGCACCAGCAGCTACCAGATGCTGGCGGGCATGTTCCGCTTCGTCTGCCAGAACGGGCTGGTGTGCGGCGACACGTTCGCCGACGTGCGCGTACCTCACAAGGGCAACGTCACCGATCACGTGATCGAAGGCGCCTACGAGGTGCTGCACGGCTTCGAGAGGGTGCTGGACTCGCGCGACGCCATGCGTGTCATCACGCTCGACGACGGCGAGGCCGAAGTCTTCGCCAGATCGGCGCTGACCCTCAAGTACGACGATTCGGGCAAGGCATTGCCCATCACGGAGACCCAGATCCTGCGGCCCCGTCGCTTCGACGACAACTGCGCCGATCTGTGGTCGGTCTTCAACCGAATCCAGGAGAACCTGGTCAAAGGCGGCCTGGCCGGCCGCGCCGCCAACGGGCGCCAGCAGCGCACGCGCCCCGTTCAGGGCATCGACCAGAACGTCCGGCTCAACCGGGCGCTGTGGCTGCTCGCGGATGGCTTGCGCCAGCTCAAAGCCTGACCCACAAGCGGATCGTGTCCATGCGGCATGGTCCGCTTTTTTTCTTTGGTGGGTGAGTCTCAGGCAAACAGGGGTGCGCTGCGCGGCGGATTTTCGCTGCCGTAAACCACCCGCCTGGGCGCAGGCTACGCTCATGTCCGTCGGCGCTGCCGACAACATGCCCAGGTAGCCCAGACCTTCAAGGCTACGGTGCGTTGCGACGCACGGTCTGATTCTTCGCCACGACGCTCACCGCGTTTTCTTCCATCCCCCTGGGGCAGTGACTGCCCTCGCGGGTGGTGCTGTCTCCGCTCACTTCGAGGACATCACCATGCCTGCACCTTCTTCCCCCAAGACGCTCTATCGCATCGACGAATGCCCCGACCTGATGGCCGATGGCGTCGTCGGTGACGAGAACGGCAACCTGGTCTTCATCTCCCTCTGGGCGCGCGACACCGCCGTCCAGGAATTCCTGGCTCGCCTCACCCTGGGCCGGGACGAACAGGGACTGGATCAGTTCCACGTCATCACCGAGCAGGGCGCGAGCATCCCGGTATTCGTCGGCAACGTCGAGAACCTGGAGAAGCGCAGCGCACGCGCCTACCGGCGCACGCTGTTCGGCTCGCTGACCAACATCTGGCTGTTCGACCGGCGCTGCGTCAAGCCCGACAAGGCCAACGCTAGCGCGCTGGCGCTCCTGCCTCGCGATTCCACGCACCGGCTCGACCGGCTGTGGAAGCTGGTGCGGGACACCTGCCCACTGCCGCTTCTCGATCCCTGGCGCGAACCCGTGCTGGAGCTGCTGCAGGCGAAGTCGATGCTGACGCGCCTGCCGTTCGCCCTCGGGGCTCTGGAAGGCCATCGGCTCGCCATCGACGTACCGACGCTGACCCAGGTGCTGGGCGGCCTGATCCGCAGCGGCGCGCTCGTCGCCGGCACGCCCGCCAGCCGTATCCCCTCGGCGCAACCGCTCGAAGCGGTGGCTTGAGGTTCCTTCACCGGACATGCACGCGCGTATGTCCGCATCCCTTCATCCCTAATGCCAGGAGATTGCCATGGCCCTCATGTTCCCGCGGCTCGCCCGCAACTTCGTCAAGAACGGGTACTTCCCCACGGATGAACCCACGCTCGAAAGAGCACTCGCCGCGCTGGCGCCCGCCGAATCCTCGAACGGGCCGCTGTGCATCATCGATCCCTGCGCCGGCGAAGGCGTGGCGATCGCCGAAGCCGCGCACGCCCTCGGGCGCGAGCAGGTCCAGGCCTTTGCCGTCGAGTACGAGGCTGAGCGTGCACGCCATGCCCGGCAACTGGTCGATCGCTGCATCCACGGCGACCTGATGGACACGCTGATCAGCCGGCAGAGCTTCGGCCTGCTGTGGCTCAACCCGCCGTATGGCGACCTGTCCAAGGACACCAACGGCAATGTCGGCTACCAGGGCCAGGGCCGCGCCCGGCTCGAAAAGCTGTTCTATCAGAAGGCGCTGCCGCTGCTGCAATACGGCGGCGTGCTGATCTACATCGTGCCGCACTACGTGCTCGACGCCGAGCTGGTCGGATGGCTGACCCGGCACTTCGCCGATCTGCGCATCTACCGCGCGGTGGAAGCGCAGTTCAAGCAGGTGGTGATCTTCGGCCGCCGTATTCGTCAGCGCGACCAGGCATCGGATTCGGTCAAGGCCACGCGCGCGCTGCTGCTGCAGATCGGGCAAGGCGACGCCGAAGCCGAGGAGCTGCCAGTCGAATGGCCGTTCCTGCCTTACACGGTGCCTGTCAGCCCGGCCGAGCCGGAGCACTTCTACCGCGTGACGATGGAACCCGAGCAGTTCGCCGAGGAAGTCGGCCGGCTGCAAGGGCTCTGGCCGACGCTCGATACGCACCTGGGCGCCGCACAGCAATCGCTGCGGCCTCCGGCGCGGGCCTTGTCGCACTGGCATCTTGCCTTGGCGCTTGCTGCTGGCGCGATCTCCGGCGTGGTGAAGTCCAAGACGGGCCGCGTGCTCGTCGTCAAGGGCGACACCCACAAGGAGAAGACGCTGCAGACGGAATACACCGAACGCGACGACGGCTCCGTGGCCGAGACGCGCATCCTGACCGACAAGTTCGTGCCGGTCATCCGTGCCTGGGACATGACACCAGGCTCGCCGACCTGCGGCGAGGTGTTGACCATCCGCTGATCGCTGCTCCCTGACGGTTCGCTGTCGATCTGTTCTTCCACTGCGGCTTCGCGCCATTCTTCTCTTCCCACCCCGGGGCATGCCATCGCCTCGCAGGGGGAGGTGCATGCCCCATCTTCATTGGAGCATCACCATGTCCCTCGATACCGACGTTGTTCCCGCCGCCGATGGCACGCCCGTCCAGGGCGACCTGCTCGAAGCGGCTGCTTCTCCACTGGCGATGAGCCTTCAGAATTTCGTTGCCGAATTCGGCGACGAACTGCTGGATTCGCTCAACCGCGCCAACCCTCCCGTCTACACCGGCCAGGCCCGGCCGCATCGCCAGCTCGTGCTGGCCAGTCTCAAGCGCAAGCTGTTCGGCGCGCAAGCCGAGGTGGTGCATGCCGTCACCGAGCTGCTGGCCGACCGCGGCGAACGCGCCGCGATCGTCAATGGCGAAATGGGCTGCGGCAAGACCACTGTTGGCATCGCCACGGCGGCCGTGCTGCACGCCGAAGGCTACCGTCGCACGCTCGTCTTGAGTCCCCCGCATCTGGTCTACAAGTGGCGCCGGGAAATCCAGGAGACCGTGGCCGGCGCAAAGGTCTGGGTGCTCAACGGCCCGGACACGCTGGTCAAGCTCATCAAGCTGCGCGAGCAGTTGGGCGTGCAGGCGCGCGGCCAGGAGTTCTTCGTGCTCGGGCGTGTGCGGATGCGCATGGGTTTCCACTGGAAGCCAGTCTTCAACGTGCGGCGCACGCGACACGGCGATGTGGGCGCATGCCCAGACTGCGGCCAAGTCATCACCAACCTCGACGGCGAGCCGATCAACCCGGTCGAACTCGAAGCCGAGGACTACCGCCGCCGGTGCAGCCATTGCGCCGCACCGCTGTGGACGCTGATGCGACCCAGGAGCCTGTCCGCCAGCGACCAGTCGACGGCCGTCTTCAAAGCCTTGCAGCGCATCCCGACCATCGGGGAAGTCACCGCGCAGAAGCTGATGCGCAAGTTCGGCGACTCCTTCCTGGCGTCGATGCTCGGCGACAACATCCACGAGTTCATCAACCTCATGGATGGCAACGGCGAGCTGGTCTTCTCGGATCGCCAGGCGCATCGCATGGAGCGGGCGATGGCGAACATGGAGTTCGGCTTTGGTGAGGGCGGCTACCAGCCGTCCGAGTTCGTCAAACGCTACCTGCCGCAAGGCACGTTCGACCTGCTTATCGCCGACGAGGCGCACGAGTACAAGAACGGCGGCAGTGCCCAGGGCCAGGCCATGGGCGTGCTCGCAGCGAAGGCGCGCAAGACCTTGCTGCTCACCGGCACGCTGATGGGCGGCTACGGCGACGATCTTTTCCACCTGCTGTTCCGAGCCCTGCCGGGACGAATGATCGAAGACGGCTACCGCCCGACCAAGAGCGGCAGCATGACCTCGGCCGCGATGGCGTTCATGCGCGATCACGGCGTCCTCAAGGACATCTATTCCGAGAGCACGGGCACGGCGCACAAGACGGCCAAGGGCAACAAGGTCTCGGTGCGCACGGTCAAGGCGCCGGGTTTCGGCCCGAAAGGCGTGCTGCGTTGCGTGCTGCCGTTCACGGTCTTCCTCAAGTTGAAGGACATCGGCGGCAATGTGCTGCCGTCCTACGACGAGGAGTTCCGCGAGGTGGCGATGGACACGGCGCAAGCCGCGGCCTATCGAGACCTGTCGGGCCGGCTGACCACAGCGCTGAAGCAGGCGCTGGCGAAACGCGACACGACGCTGCTCGGTGTGGTCCTCAACGTGCTGCTGGCCTGGCCGGATTGCTGCTTCCGGTCGGAGACGGTGGTGCACCCGCGCACGCGCCAGACCTTGGCCTTCGTTCCGGCTCAGTTCAACGAGCTGGAGGTGATGCCCAAGGAGCGCGAGCTGATCGAGATCTGCAAGCAGGAGAAGGCTGCGGGTCGCAAGACGCTGGTCTATTCGGTCTACACCGGCACGCGCGACACCACGTCGCGCCTGAAGGTGCTGCTGGAGCAGGAAGGCTTCAAGGTGGCGGTGCTGCGCGCGAGCGTGGATGCCAGCCGCCGCGAGGACTGGATCGCCGAGCAGTTGGACCGCGGGATCGACGTTCTCGTCACGAACCCGGAGCTGGTCAAGACGGGTCTCGACCTGTTGGAGTTTCCGACGATCGTGTTCATGCAGTCGGGCTACAACGTCTACAGCCTGCAGCAGGCGGCCCGGCGCTCATGGCGCATCGGCCAGAAGCAGCCGGTTCGCGTGATCTACCTCGGCTACGCGGCTTCCTCGCAGATGACCTGCCTGGGGCTGATGGCTCGGAAGATCATGGTCTCTCAGAGCACCTCGGGAGACGTGCCCGAATCGGGACTGGACGTGCTGAACCAGGACGGTGATTCCGTCGAGGTGGCGCTGGCCCGGCAACTCGTCGCGGCCTGATCGGCCAACCCAAGCCGGCTGCCCTTCGGGGCGCCGGCTTCTTTTTTCTGCGCCACTGCGCCGCGCCATGAAGTCGGGCGCATGCCAGTTCCCTTTGTTTGCTGCCCGAACGCTCTGTGGCGGCGATGGTGAGGGCTCCGTGTTCCAGGGAACTGCACCATGCAATCACTCACCTGCGTCGCCCATCGCCTGGTTGTGCCCGCCTTGCTCGTCGGCTGCGTGCTCATCACCGGCTGCGCCGCCACCGGCGCGGCGAATGCCCCGACGGCCACTGCCGTGCCGCCCGAGCCGGTCTTGTCGGCCAGGATCATCTACCCGGAACCCGAGCCGACCCTGATCCCGGTCGCCCGCTACGGGCGCTACACGCTGGTCGAGCTGGTGCCGGAACCGGCGCAGCGCGACCTGACGCGACAGGTGATCGAGGTTTCGATTCCGCCGACCTTCGACGCGAACGTCGGCGATGCCCTGCGGCACGTGCTGCTGCGCACCGGCTACCGGCTCTGCGACACGACGGAGGCCGCGGCGCTGTACGCGCTGCCGCTGCCGGCGGCGCATCTGCGGCTCGGGCCGCTGCCGCTGCGCGATGCCTTGCTGGCACTCGCCGGCCCGGCCTGGGAACTGTCCGTCGATGACGCTTCGCGCGCGGTGTGCTTCACGCGCGTGACGGCAGCGCGCTCCGCTGGCCGCGTCCCCGCCGTCCCCGCACCCGGCACAACGGAAGCCGAACCCGCGCAGCCCCAGGAGGCCCAACCATGAACATCCCGCAACTTCCCGCCGAAGGCGCCGACCGCGCGCGCTGGCTGAAGATCGCTGCGGCCGCCTGGCTGCTGCTCGTGAGCGTGCTGGCCGTGGTCAACAGCGTGGGCCTGTCGCGCCTGAGCGAGCAAAGCCAGGCCAGTGCCCAGGATGCCCACATGCAGGCACTCAACACGCGCGTCGCTGAACTCGAACAGCAGTCCGCAGCCTCGAAGAGCCAGCCCAAACCCGTCACCCAGCCGGACTTCGAGGCCGCCCGCAAGGCGCTTGACGAACGGCTGTCGCAAGTGGAGCAGGCCCAAACCGCGGACAACCGTGCCGGCGACCTGCAGGCGCTGCAGGCCCGCATGGGCGACATCGAGGCCCGCCTGAAGAAAGCCGCTACACCTGTCGCGGCGCCCCGGCGCACCGCCGAGGCGGTCAAGCCCAAGGCGCCGGAGCCGCCGTTTAGCGTGGCAGGCCTGGAACTGCGCGGCGGCGAGCGTTTCCTGTCGATCGCGGCGCCGGGTGTGGCCGCCGTGCGCGAACTGCGACTGCTGCGCGAAGGCGATGCCATCGGCGCCTGGCAATTACAGGTCATCGAGGCGCACGCCGCCGTGTTCCGCGTGGACGGCCAGACGCAGCGCATCGCAATGCCGTAGGAGCCGGCCATGAAACCAGCCGCGATCGGTCTTGCCGCCATCCTCACTGTCGTCGCGGGTGCTGCCTCGGCGCAGTCGGCGCCGGTTGCGTCCTCGCGCACGGTTCCCGCCCAGGTCCAGAACAGCGCCGACGCCGCTCTGGACGAGCGCCTGGCGCGCGATTGGGGTCTGCGGCCGGAGGAATGGGCGCGCTACCGGCAACTGATGCAGGGACCGCTGGGCATCTATTCCCCGAACCTCGATCCGCTCACGGCCCTGGGCATCGAAGCGCGCAGCGACGAGGAACGCAACCGCTATGCGGAGCTGCAGGTGCAGGCGGAATCGAAGCGCGTGGGCAAGACGCTGGCCTACCAGCGGGCCTACGACGCCGCCTGGAAGCGGCTCTATCCGGGCCAGCAGCGCGTGGACATGCCGGGTGCGAAGGCGCCGGGCACCGGCAACCGGGGTTCGGGCCGGCTGGCGGTTTTCGTGAAGGCCGAGTGTCCGCCGTGCGAGCAGCGCGCGCGCCAGTTGCAGGCGGCCGGCACCGCCTTCGATCTCTACATGGTCGGTAGCCGCCAGGACGACGCCCGCATCCGCCAATGGGCGACGCAGGCTGGCATCGACGCCGGCCGCGTGCGCTCGCGCGCCATCACGCTCAACCACGACGCCGGGCGCTGGCTGTCGCTTGGCCTGCCCGGCGATCTGCCCGCCGTGGTGCGCGAGGTCAACGGCCAATGGCAGCGGCAGTAACCCACCGCGCGGGCTGCGCGGCCCTGATCCTCGGCCTCAGCGCCCATGCCGCCATCGCCTTCGGCCAAGAAGTGCCACCACCGGCCTACCAGCTCGCCGCCCAGCAGGCGGGCGTGCCGTCGCCGGTGCTCTACGCGGTGGCGCTGCAAGAGAGCGGCGCACGGCTGCGCGGCCGGCTGATCCCCTGGCCGTGGACGCTCAACGTCGCCGGCCGCGCCGAACGCTACGCGACACGCGCCGAGGCCTGCGCAGGCATCCGCCGGGCGCTGGCACGCACGCCGGCCAATCGCATCGACGCCGGTCTCGGTCAGGTCAACCTCGGCTACCACGCGCACCGCTACGCGCATCCCTGCGATCTGCTTGACCCCTACCGCAACCTCGCCATCGCCGCGGAAATCCTGCAAGAGCAGCACACGCCGGGCGAGGACTGGCTGGTCGCCATCGGCCGCTACCACCGTCCCGCAGGCGGTGCGCCGGCCGCCCGCTACCGCCGCAGCGTCCACCAGCACCTGACCCGCGTGCTCGGGCCGGGCGCTTCACTTCCCTCTGCCCGGAGTTCCATGCCATGAACCGCATCCTCCTTGCCGCGACCGCGGCGCTGCTGGCTGCCACCGCCGACGCGCAGGATCGCGGCCCCGCCACCAAGAGCAGTTCCCCGCCGCTGATCGTGGTCGAGGACAAGGGCGGCACCTCGGCGCTGCCGTACTACCGGGCCTTGAACCCGCAGGATACGCAGCCAGGCCAACCGGCCACGCCGCAACCAGTACCCCGCATCGGCAGTCCTGCCGAAGCCGAGGCGGCCATGTTGCCCGTGCGGTCGGCGCGGCTCACACCGGGCGACGAGCCGCGCCGCGTGATCCGCGCGCCGGGCCTGACGCCGCTGTTCCTGGTCGGTGACGACGACCGCTCGCGCGCCTGGCTCAAGCAGCGGCGCGTGGAGCTGCAAGCGCAGCGCGCCGTGGGCCTGGTGGTCAATGTCGCAACACCCGAGGCACTGGCCGCGCTGCGCCGCCTCGCGCCGGGTCTGGTGCTGTCCCCGGCCTCGGGCGACGACCTGGCACACCGCCTGGGCATCAAGCACTACCCGGTGCTGATCACCGCCACCGGCATCGAGCCCTGACGCGGTAGAGCCAGGTGAAGCGCCCACCATGGCCCACTCCCAAGCCGTCGAAGTCTTGCTGCGGCCAGCGGTGGAGCTTTACACCGTCGCGGTCTGTGCGGGCGCCGCGCTTCTGTGCCTGGTGGCCCCGTGGTCGCTCGCGCTGAGCCCCTTGCTCGGCCTGGGCAGCGCGCTGGCCTTCCTGACCTTCGGTGCGATCCGCTTCCGGGACGCCTGGGCGATCCTGCGCTACCGGCGCAACATCCGGCGCCTGCCGCGCTACGTGATGACCAGCCGCGACGTGCCGGTCAGCCAGCAGCGGCTGTTCGTCGGCCGGGGTTTCCGCTGGGACCAGCGCCACACGCACCGGCTGATGCAGACCTACCGGCCGGAATTCCGCCGCTATGTCGAACCGACGGCGATCTATCGGGCGGCACGGCACTTCGAGGAGCGCCTGGAGTTCGCGCCGTACCCCCTGTCCAAGCTGGCGAAGGCCCTGGCCTGGGACAGCCCGCTCAACCCGGCGCGGCCGCTACCGCCAGTCGGTGGTCTGCCGCGCCTGCACGGCATCGAACCGCACGAGGTTGACGTCACCCTGCCTTTGGCCGAGCGCGTCGGCCATTCGCTGGTGCTCGGCACCACCCGCGTCGGCAAGACCCGCCTGGCCGAACTGTTCATCACCCAGGACATCCGCCGCAAGGTGGGCGGCCAGCACGAGGTCGTGATCGTCTTCGACCCCAAGGGCGACGCCGATCTGCTCAAGCGCATGTACGTGGAAGCCAAACGCGCCGGACGCGAAGGCGAGTTCTACGTCTTCCATTTGGGCTGGCCGGACATCAGCGCCCGCTACAACGCCGTGGGGCGGTTCGGGCGCATCAGCGAAGTCGCCACGCGCATCGCGGGCCAGCTCTCCGGTGAAGGCAATTCGGCCGCCTTCAGGGAGTTTGCGTGGAGGTTTGTCAACATCATCGCTCGTGCTCTGGTCGAGCTGGGGCAGCGGCCCGACTACCTGCTGATCCAGCGCCACGTTATCAACATCGATGCGCTGTTCATCGAGTACGCCCAGCACTACTTCGCCAGGAGCGAGCCGAAAGCCTGGGAGGTCATCGTCCAGCTCGAAGCCAAGCTGAACGACAAGAACATCCCGCGCAACATGATCGGGCGGGAGAAGCGCGTCGTCGCGCTGGAGCAGTACCTCTCGCAGGTGCGCATCTACGACCCGGTGCTCGACGGGCTGCGCAGCGCGGTGCGCTACGACAGGACGTACTTCGACAAGATCGTGGCGTCGCTCCTGCCGCTGCTGGAGAAGCTGACCACCGGCAAGATCGCGCAGTTGCTCGCGCCGAACTACTCGGACCTGGGCGACCCGCGGCCGATCTTCGACTGGATGCAGATCATCCGGAAGCGGGCCGTGGTCTATGTCGGGCTGGATGCGTTGTCGGACGCTGAGGTCGCGGCCGCAGTGGGAAATTCCATGTTCAGCGATCTGGTGTCGGTCGCCGGGCACATCTACAAGTTCGGTATCGACGATGGCCTGCCGGGCGCGTCGGCAGGCGTGAAGGTGCCGATCAACGTGCACGCCGACGAGTTCAACGAGCTGATGGGCGACGAGTTCATTCCGATGGTCAACAAAGGCGGCGGCGCCGGGGTGCAGGTCACGGCCTATACGCAGACCATGAGCGACATCGAGGCCCGCATCGGCAACCGCGCCAAGGCCGGCCAGGTCATCGGGAACTTCAATAACCTGTTCATGCTGCGCGTGCGCGAGACCATCACGGCCGAGCTGCTGACGCGGCAACTGCCCAAGGTCGAGGTCTACACGACAACGGTGATGAGCGGTGCCACCGACAGTTCCGACCCGACCGGCAACACCGCGTTCACGTCCAACACGCAGGACCGCATCAGCAGCAACAGCGTTCCGCTGATCGAACCGGCACACGTCGTCGGCTTGCCCAAGGGGCAGTGTTTTGCGCTGATCGAGGGCGGCCACCTGTGGAAGGTGCGCATGCCCTTGCCGGCGCCCGATCCCGACGAGGCCATGCCCAAGGATTTGCAGGAGCTGGCCGGCTACATGCGCCAGCACTACGTCGAGGCCGGCGACTGGTGGGACAGCAAGGGGCTTCCCGGCCTGCAGGATCAGGCGCTGCCCGACGATCTGCTGGCGGACTTCAAGCAGATGGCGAGCGTGGATGAAGGGGCCGCGGCATGAGCGACCCCGCCGTCGCCGTCCAGCGCCAGCAGGTCCGCCAGCAGGGCCTGATCGCGGGGCTGGTCACGCTGCCGTTCCGGCTGTTCGGCGTGCTGTGTGGCTCGCTGCTGCTGTGCATCGTGATCGAGTGCATCGGCATGCACTTCTTCTGGCCCGAGCAGGGCTGGCGCCATGCGCAGGGCATGCTGAACTACGAGCTGTCGCAGGTCTCGGAGCATTTCACGCGCAGCGTGCTGGTGCAGGAGCCGGGGCGCAGTGCGCGGCAGCTCGTCGAGTGGGCCTACCAAGGACTGTTCGTGAAGACCGGGCTGCTGGACTGGATACGCGATGCCGCCTCGCAATCCCGTGCCGGCGCCCACAGCCAGGTGCAGGACTTCCGCTACTACCTCGGACAGGTCTACGTGCACGTGGAGAGCTACCTGATCGCCTCGGCCTACACCGTGGTGGTGTTCCTCGTGCGGCTGCTGGTGCTGATCCTGATCCTGCCGCTGTTCGTGATGGCTGCTTTCGTCGGCCTGGTCGATGGGCTGGTGCGCAGGGACGTGCGCGGCTTCGGCGCCGGGCGCGAATCGGGCTTCGTCTACCACCGGGCCAGGGCGAGCCTAATGCCGCTGGCGGTGCTGCCCTGGGTCACGTACCTCGCGCTGCCGGTCAGCGTGCATCCGCTGCTGATCCTGCTGCCCAGCGCGGCGCTGCTGGGCGTTGCCGTGGCCATCTCCGCGGCCACCTTCAAGAAGTACCTGTAGGCGCGTCGTTCCTTGCGCTGCCGGAAAGCGGTGGCGGGCCGGTTCCGATTGATTGCGGCGCCGGAAGACCGGGCGTTCGAGCATGAGCCATCCGCATCCCCGGAGAACGGCTCGATGGAAACCTTCCGCAGTCCTGCGCATGTCCGGCGCCACGCCATCGCCGCGCTATTGGCCGCGCTCCTGCTCGCCGCTGCGGGGCTTCAGCCGGCCGTCGCTGCCGATGCCGCCGACAACGCCGCAGAGCGCGAGATGCTCGCCGCGGTGACGCGCCAGCTCGAACTGCTGGATCGCCTCGCCGAGCGTGGAGCCACCACCGCACCGCAGGAGCGCGCCCGCTACCACTTCGACTACGCCCGGCTGCGCGCCGACCTGCAGCGCATGCGCGCAGGCGTGCGGGACTACCTCGTTCCCCAGCGCGCCCAGCCGCGCGATCCCGTGCCGCTGGCCGGCGACTACACGCGCAGCGGCGCGGCCAGCGACAAGGAGGCGCCGTCGCCATGACGCCTTCCGCCGATCAGGTCGCCGCCTTCCAGGCCAACGGCGGGTTCGCGCCCGCGGCCGTCTCCACCGTCGTGCTCGGTTTCGTCTTCGCCGTTCTGCTGCTGTGGGGCGTGTGGGCGATGCGCACCGCCTATGTCGGCTGGGCCGAGCACCACCTGACCCAACGCCAGTTCCTCGGCGTCATCGTGCGCTTCGTCGCGATGTACCTGGTGCTGGGTTTCTTCCTCCTGTCCTGACCACCATGAAAGGGTGTATCGCCATGAACGCTTCGCTGATTCCTCGTCGCCCCGCTGCGCGCATCGCAGCCATGCTTGCCCCGCTGGGCCTCGCTGTCACGCCGCTCGTCTCGCTGGCGGCCCTGCCCACCTTGGAAGACCCGTCGCGCGGCACCGGCAGCGGCATCATGCAGACGCTGCAGAACTACGGCTACGACATCGTGCTGCTGATCGCGCTGCTCGTGGTCGCCTCGATGTTCGTCGGCGTCTGCTACCACGCCTACACGCGCTACGCGGAGATCCATACCGGCCGGGCCACCTGGGGCCAATTCGGCCTGACGGTGGCGGTCGGCGCGATCCTCCTGGTCGTCGGCATCTGGCTGCTGACCAAGGCCACCGGCGTGCTGTAAGGGCCGGCGACCATGGCTGGCGCCCTGGAGAGCCCGCCGCGCGACGGGCTCGTGACCTTTATGCCGCATCGCCTGAACCGCCATCCGGTGGTCGTGCGCGGGCTCACGGCCGACGAGCTGTGGGTCTGTGCCGGCCTGTCGGGCGCGGTCGGGTTCGTGGCCGGCGTGCCGCTGGCCTGGCTGACCCACAGCATTGCGATGGTGCCCACGCTGGTCGTCGCCGGCATCGGCATCGGCGTCTTCGTGGGCGGCGGTCTGTTGCGGAGGTGGAAGCGCGGCCGGCCTGACACCTGGCTGTACCGCCAGCTTCAGTGGCGGCTCGCGCTGCGCTACCCCGCGCTGGCGGCCCACACGGGCGGTGGGCAACTCATCACCCGCTCGGGCTGGTGGTCCACGCGGCGCCTGCGGCCCAACCCGTCCCTGCGTCGAGGTACAGCATGAGCCGATTCAAGAACGAGGTCGCGCACCTGCAGGCGCATGTGAAGACGCTGCGCCTGTTCGCCGCCGCGCTGTTCGTCGTGGCACTGCTGCTCGGCTTCGGCTGGTGGAGCGCACCCAAGAGCCTGACCATCCACGTGCCGCCCGACCTGCGCTCGGGCAGCACCCGCAAGTGGTGGGACGTGCCGCCGGAGAGCGTCTACGCCTTCACCTTCTACATCTGGCAGCAGGCCCAACGCTGGCCGACCAACGGCGAGCAGGACTACCCGCGCAACCTGCATGGGCTGTCGGCCTACTTCACACCGAGCTGCCGGGCCTTCCTGCAACAGGACTACGAGTTCCGGCGCAGCAACGGCGAGTTGCGCCAGCGCGTGCGCGGCATCTACGAGATTCCCGGCCGCGGCTACGGCGACGATCCCGCCGCGCGCGTGCGCACCGTGTCGGTGAACGACTGGATCGTCACGCTGGATGTGAGCGCCGACGAGTACCTGGGCGCCGAGCAGGTCAAGCGCGCGCTCGTGCGCTACGCGCTGAAAGTCGTGCGCATGGACATCGATCCCGAGCGCAATCCCTTCGGCCTCGTGCTGGATTGCTATGCGCGTGCGCCCGAGCGAATCGAAACCCCGCCGCCCCCGGCGCCAGCCGGCAAGCCCGCCAGCCCCGGCGCCAATCTGCAGGGAGACACCCCATGAAGCGCTGCTTCCTTCCGGCCCTGGCCGGCGTCCTGTTGTGCCTGGGTTTCGTGCCCGCGGGCCATGCCGTTGAAATCCTGCGTTGGGAACGTCTGCCGCTGGCCGTGCCGCTGGTGGTCGGCCAGGAGCGTGTGGTCTTCATCGAGCGCAACGTGCGCATCGGCGTGCCGGCCGGCGTCGGCGAGCAATTGCGCGTGCAGAGCGCCGGTGGCGCGATCTACCTGCGCGCCAGCGCGCCCATCCCGCCCACGCGGCTGCAACTACAGGACGTGGAATCCGGCGCGCTGATCCTGCTCGACATCGCCGCCGAGCCGGCCAAAGCAGGCCAGCCCGCGCTCGAACCCGTGCGCATCGTCGAGGGCGATGTGCCGGCCACCCGCTACGGCGAGCCGGCCAGCCCCTCGGCCACCGTGGACGACGATGCGCAGCGCCCGACACCAGCCGCCCGCCGCGCAACGCCGGTGGCCGTGGTGCTGACGCGCTACGCGGCGCAGAACCTGTACGCGCCGCTGCGCACTGTGGAGCCCATGGCCGGCATCGGCCGCGCCAACCTGCGCCGCAACCTCGCGCTGGACACCTTGCTGCCCACGCTGCCGATGCGCGCGCAGGCTCTGGCCGCATGGCGGCTCGAAGACCAGTGGGTGACGGCCGTGAAGCTCACCAACACCTCCGGGCGCTGGCTCGACCTCGATCCGCGGGCGCTGCAGGGCGACTTCCTCGCCGCGACCTTTCAGCATCCGACCCTGGCGCCGGCCGGCCGCGCAGCCGACACCACCGTGGTCTATCTCGTCACCCGTGGCCACGGCCTGGCCGAGTCGCTGCTGCCCAAGGTGGCGCCTATCGACGCGACGGTGAACCTGCCGCCGGCGGCGGCGGCCGGCCAGGCCGAAGGAGGAGGAGCGCGCGATGAAAAGTAACCCCCTCCTGAAGTGGCTGCTGATCCCGATGGCGCTGGTGCTGGTGCTCGTCGGCATCAAGCTCTTCTCGGGCGAGCGCAGCGCCAGGCCGGCACCTCCCGGCAGCGCCAACCCGCTCACGCCCGAAGAGATGAAGGCGCTGGGCATCGAAGGCGATACGCCGCGCGATACCGTCGCCACGCTGGTGGCCCAGGTCAAGCAGTTGCGCAACGAACTACAGACGGCGCTCAACGATAACAAGAACCAGAAGACCGAGAACGAACGCATGCGCGCGAGGGAAAGCGCGATCGACCAGCGCATCCAGTCCGCGCTCGACGGCGAGCGCGGCCGCCTGCAGCAGGACCGCGAGCAGTTGGCCGGCGACCGCCAGCAGACCCAGGGCCTGCTGCAAGACCTGCAGCGGCGCCTGGACGGCCTCTCCGGCAAGAGCGGCCAGGCCGACCTGCCGGTGGGCCTCGGGCTGGAGGAAGGCGACGGCAAGAACTTCGGCGGCAACCAGGGCGGCAGTGCGCGCAACACCAACGGCACGCGCTGGGTGGAGCCGGACGATGCGAAACCCTCGGCGAAGAACGGCAGCAGCGGCGGCTTGAACTTCCCGACCAGCTTCGGGCCGGCGCAGAAGACGCTTTCCGACACGGCCGACGGCGTGGCAAGCACCGTCGCGGATGCGGGCAGCCGCGCCGTGGGCGCGTCGGCCAAGCCGGTCTACACGGTGCCGTCGAACTCGACGCTGATGGGCTCGATCGCGATGACGGCGCTGATCGGCCGCGTGCCGATCGACGGCACGGTCAACGATCCGTATCCCTTCAAGGTGCTGATCGGCCCCGACAACCTCACCGCCAACGGCATCGACATCCCCGACGTGGCCGGCGCGGTGGTCAGCGGCACGGCCTCGGGCGACTGGACGCTTTCCTGCGTGCGCGGCCAGATCCGCTCGGTCACGTTCGTCTTCAACGACGGCACGATCCGCACCGTGCCGGAGGACGGCAATCGGAATCGGAGCAGCGGCAGTCAGGGCAACAGCGCGAACAGCACGACGCAGGGCGGCCTGGGCTGGATCAGCGACCCCTACGGCATCCCGTGCGTCTCGGGCGAGCGGCGCAGCAACGCGCAGCAGTACCTGGGTTCGCAGGCGCTGATCACCGCGGCCGGCGCCGGCGCGGCCTCGCTGATCAAGTCGGACAACGGCAGCGTGGCCGTGGTCGCCAACAGCAACGGCTCGCTCGGCACCGTCGGTATCAGCGGCAACGAGGCGATGGGCCGCATCCTGGCCGGCGGCGTGCGTGACATGGCCGATTGGGTCAACAAGCTCTACGGGCAGGCCTTCGCCGCGGTCTACGTGCGGCCCGGCGCCAAGGTCGCCGTGCATCTGGAGCAGCCGCTCAACATCGACTACGACGCCAAGGGGCGCCAGGTCAATCACCGCATCGGAGGCGCCCATGCGTCGGATTTGGATTGAATCGGCCGCGGCCCTGTGCGCGGTCATGGTGCTGGGCGGCTGCGCGACCAGCAAGGACGAACTGCTGCCGCACGGCGAGCACACCATGCTCGACGTGTGGAACCAGGAGACGGGCGGTAGCGCCGGCGGTGGGCAAGCCGCGCGCCAACTGCTCGATGCGCGTCAGGGCCTGCGCCGGCCGCTAACCGAGGCCGACGTGCAGGCGGCGCCCGCCGCCGCTGCCGCCTACACGCGCACCGCGGCCAACGAGATTTACCGCCAGTTCCACCGGCTGCCGAACCCGGACCTGGTGATGTACGTGTTCCCGCACCTGGCCGGCACCGACCCGGTGCCGGTGCCCGGCTACACCACCGTGTTCCCGCTCTACCAGCGCGTGCAGTACGCGATGCCCGGCGAGCGCCTGGAGGACTACTGATGGCCTGGTCGTTGCCCTGGGCACGCAAGGCCGCCACGCCTGCCGGCCCCGACCTGGATGCCGATGACGCCTGGGCGCAGCATGTCTCGACGCTGGCCGCGCACGGTATTTCCGAGCCCGGTAGCGCGGTGGGCGGCCAGCCGCGCCGGCCGGCCACCGAGGCGGACTTGCAGGCGCTCTACGGCGTGGCGCCGTCCTTCGCCGACCTGCTCCCCTGGGTGGAGTACCTGCCCGATTCCAAGAGCTTGCTGCTGGAGGACGGCCAGTCGGTGGCGGCCTTCTTCGAGCTGTCGCCGGTCGGCACCGAGGGCCGCGAGATGGCCTGGCTGTGGCAGGCGCGCGATGCGTTGGAGAACGCGCTGCAGGACTCGTTCGACGAACTCGACGAGAACCCCTGGGTGGTGCAGCTCTACGCCCAGGACGAAGCAACCTGGGACAACTACCTGCGCGGGCTTACGAACTACGTGCGGCCGCGCGCTCAGGGCAGCGCCTTCACCGAGTTCTACCTGCGCTTCTTCGGGCATCACCTGCGTGCGATCGCCAAGCCCGGCGGCCTGTTCGAGGACACGACGGTGACGCGCCTGCCGTGGCGCGGCCAGGTGCGGCGCGTGCGCATGGTGGTCTACCGGCGCGCGAGTGCGTCTGGCGCGTCCCGGCGCGGCCAGTCTCCCGAGCAGGCGCTGACGACGATCTGCGACCGGCTCGCAGGTGGCCTCGCCAACACGGGCGTGAAGGCCCGGCGCATGGAGGCGAGCGACATCCACGACTGGCTGCTGCGCTGGTTGAACCCGCACCCCACGATGCTTGGCCCCGCCGCCGCCGACCGCGAACGGTTCTACGCGCTGACCCGCTACCCCGAGGAAGCCGAGCAAGGCGGGATTGAGCTGGCCAGCGGCGACTTCGCGCAGCGCCTGTTCTTTGGCCAGCCGCGCTCGGACGTGGCGAACGGCACCTGGGTCTTCGACGGCATGCCGCACCGGGTCATCGTGATGGACCGCCTGCGCATGCCGCCCGCCACGGGCCACGTCACCGGCGAGACGCGCAAGGGCGGCGACGCGGTCAACGCGCTGTTCGACCAGATGCCCGAGGACACGGTGATGTGCCTGACGGTCGTCGCGACGCCGCAGGACGTGCTCGAAGCGCACCTGAACCACCTGAGCAAGAAGTCGGTCGGCGAGACGCTGGCCTCGGAGCAGACGCGCCGCGACGTGCAGGAAGCGCGCGGGCTGATCGGCAGCGCGCACAAGCTGTACCGCGGCGCGCTGGCCTTCTACCTGCGCGGGCGCGACCTGGCGCAGCTCGACGCCCGCGGCCTGCAACTGGTCAACGTCATGCTCAACGCCGGCCTGCAGCCGGTGCGCGAGGAAGACGAAGTGGCGCCGCTCAACAGCTACCTGCGCTGGCTGCCGTGCGTGTTCGACCCGGCCGCCGACAAGCGCCAGTGGTACACGCAACTGATGTTCGCGCAGCACGCGGCGAACCTCGCGCCGGTGTGGGGCCGCAGCCAGGGCACCGGCAATCCGGGCATCACGTTCTTCAACCGCGGCGGCGGGCCGATCACCTTCGACCCGCTGAACCGGCTCGACCGGCAGATGAACGCTCACCTGTTCCTGTTCGGTCCCACCGGCTCGGGCAAGAGCGCCACGCTCAACAACATCCTGAACCAGGTGACGGCGATCTACCGGCCGCGGCTGTTCATCGTCGAGGCGGGCAACAGCTTCGGCCTGTTCGGCGACTTCGCGGCGCGGCTGGGCATGAAGGTGCATCGCGTCAAGCTGGCCCCCGGTGCCGGGGTGAGCCTCGCGCCGTTCGCCGACGCCCACCGGCTGGTCGAAACGCCCAGCCAGGTGCAGACGCTGGATGCCGACGCCCTGGACGAGGACCGCGACGAGGCGGCACAGGCAGCGGATGCCGACGAGCAGCGTGACGTGCTGGGGGAACTGGAAATCACCGCGCGGCTGATGATCACCGGCGGCGAGGACAAGGAAGAGGCGCGCATGACGCGCGCCGACCGCAGCCTGATCCGCCAGTGCATCCTCGATGCGGCCAAGCGTTGCGTGGCCGACCAGCGCACCGTCCTCACGCGCGACGTGCGCGATGCGCTGCGCGAGCGCGCCCGCGATACGGCGCTGCCCGAGGTGCGGCGCGCGCGGCTGCTGGAAATGGCCGACGCGATGGATATGTTCTGCCAGGGCGTGGACGGCGAGATGTTCGACCGGCCCGGCACGCCCTGGCCCGAGGCCGACATCACCATCGTCGATCTGGCGACCTTCGCGCGCGAGGGCTACAACGCGCAGCTTTCCATCGCCTACATCAGCCTCATCAACACGGTCAACAACATCGCCGAGCGCGACCAGTTCCTCGGCCGGCCGATCATCAACGTGACGGACGAGGGGCACATCATCACCAAGAACCCGCTGCTTGCGCCCTACGTCGTCAAGATCACGAAGATGTGGCGCAAGCTCGGCGCCTGGTACTGGCTGGCGACGCAGAACATCGACGACCTGCCCAAGGCCGCCGAGCCCATGCTCAACATGATCGAGTGGTGGATCTGCCTCTCGATGCCGCCCGACGAGGTGGAGAAGATCGCGCGCTTCCGCGAGCTGAACGCGGCGCAGAAGGCGCTGATGCTGTCGGCCCGCAAGGAGGCCGGCAAGTTCAGCGAGGGCGTGATCCTTTCCAAGAGCATGGAAGTGCTGTTCCGTGCGGTGCCGCCCAGCCTGTACCTGGCGCTGGCTCAGACCGAGCCGGAGGAGAAGGCCGAGCGTTTCCAGTTGATGCAGCAGTACGGCATCGGCGAACTGGATGCCGCTTTCAAGATCGCCGAGAAGATCGACCGCGCCCGCAGCATCGAGCCGCTGGCGCTCGATGCGCTGGCGTGACGGGGAGTCCACGATGCGCATCCCTCGATTTGCGCCGTCCCGCACCGTCCTTGCCGTCGCGCTGCTGGTGGCCGCGGCCCTGACCACGGCCGTGTGGCTCGGCCTGCGGCCGCCGTCGCCGCCCGCCGAGCCCGCTTTTCCTTTGGCAGAAGCAACACCTACGTCGGCAACGGCACCAGCCGGCCCGCCCTGGCGCTATGGCCGCGCCGATGCGCGCTTCACGGTGGTCGAGTACGCCGACCTCGAATGCCCGTTCTGCCGCGCGTACTTCGCGGTGCTCAAGCGCTGGATCGACGCGCACCCTGACGTGAGCTGGCAATGGCACCACCTTCCGTTGCCGTTGCACGAGCCGGCAGCGTCCGCCGGTGCGCGCCTGGTGGAGTGCGTCGGCGAGGCCGGCGGCCAGGCGGCGTTCTGGCAGGCCGCCGAGTGGGTCTACGCGCACACCCGGGGCGACGGCCAAGGCCTGCCCGAGGGCCTGCGCTATCCCGACCTCACGCCGGCCGCGCAGCAATGCCTCGACAGCGACCGCCCCGATGCGCTGATCCGCGCACAGTCGGCGAGCGCGGCGCAGGAGGGCATCAAGGTCACGCCCACGCTACGCCTGCAGGATCGCCAGTCCGGCAAGACGCTGCTGCTGCACGGCCCGGTCGAAGGAGATGCCTTGCTGTCCGCGATCGACCTGCTGGCGGCCAGTGCAGCGGCCGAGCCCGCATCGAAGGAAATGCCTGCCGAGTCTCTCGGCGACATGCCCAGGTAGCCACGATCTTCAAGGCTACGACGCGGCCTGGCCGCGCTGATCGACCCCGTTCGCTTCGCATCCCTGGACGCGAACAGCCACTGCGCATGTGGTGGCGGATGCCCGCTCTTCTGCCGCTCGTTCTTCATCGTCCCCCGGAGGGTTTGTCCCTTCCGGGACAGGCGTCCTCCGACTTCATTCCGTGGAGGTTCGCCATGTCCTATGTCGTCGCC
Source organism: Burkholderiales bacterium (assembly GCA_026125445.1). GTDB lineage: Bacteria > Pseudomonadota > Gammaproteobacteria > Burkholderiales > Usitatibacteraceae > FEB-7. The sequence continues at coordinate 7,497 of JAHCLE010000032.1, read as the reverse complement.
GACTCGCGTCCCGAGTCGCTCAGCCTGATCGCCGCCCAGCACGAAGACTGGATCATCCGCCAGGCCATCACCTTGCTGGAACAACGCATCTTCAAGGCCGGCCCGATGCTGAACAGTCCCGCCGCCGTGCGCGACTACCTGCATCTGAAGCTGGTCGCGGAGCCCAACGAGGTCTTCGCCGTCGTGTTCCTCAACTGTCAGCACCAAGTCCTCGCCTACGAGCCGATGTTCAAGGGCACGGTCGATCAAACCTCGGTTTACCCGCGGGTGCTGGTGCAGCGCGCCCTGGCCCTCAACGCCTCGGCGGTCATCCTGGCCCACCAGCATCCATCCGGCATGACCGTGCCTTCGGCCGCCGATCAGGCGCTGACCGACCGGCTCAAAGCCGCCCTGGCGATGGTCGATGTCCGGGTGGTGGATCACTTCATCGTCGGCAAGGGCACGCCGTACTCCTTCGCCGAATCCGGCCTGCTGTAGCGGCGCTGACCGCCTGGTCCCCGCGGGAGCTTCGGCTCCCGCTTTTCTTTCGCCTGTCTGCCCAAAGCGGAGCGCGCGCGGTGCGCATTCCTTGTCGCGGGTGGACTGCCTTCGGCGTTCGACTAGAGCCTTGCTCTCATTCCCAGGATGCCCACTATGACGGCTCCCTTCTTGAAACCCATCCCGCGGCTGCGGGCCACGCGCGTCGCCTGCGCAGGAGGGCTGCTGCTGTGCCTGCTCGGCCAGGACGCATCCGCGGCCGACGTGCTGGTCGTGACCGACAGCCGCCACCCCGTGCAGTCCGCATCCGGCGCGCGCGTGATCGAGCTGGACCTGCCCGAGCGCATCGAGGCCGAACTGGCCGCGGGCCTGCCTGCCGATCCGGGCCGCGCGGCCGCGCTCGTGCAGCAGCGTCTGCGCGACGGCGGCCAGGCGCTGCAGCGCCGCATCGGCAGCGCCTATCAGGGCGTCGCCGATGCTTGGGGCTTGGGGCTGGCCAAGGTGCCCGCCGTGGTGGTCGATCGCCGCTACGTGGTCTACGGCGAGACCGATGTCGCGCGCGCCGTGGCCCGCATCGAATCCCACCGGAGGGCACAGCCATGAACCGCCTGCTGTCGGCGTCGTCGCGCCGGGCCCGCCTTGCCATCGCCTCGGTGCTGCTCGGCGGCGCCGTTTCGAGCTTCGCGTTGAACACAGCCACCATCGTGTCCTCGGCCCTGTCGCCCGACTGCCTGGAATACCGCGTCGTCGGCATCTGCTACTGGCTGTTCTGCACCTGGACGGGCTGCACGGTGCGCACCTCGGTGAAGGTGCGCCACTACGTGCCCGACGCCGTGGTATCGAGCTACAGCAACACCGGCGAGAACCCGTGGATCGAGGTGCGCGCCATGAGCATGTCCAACCCCACGGCGCAGGCCGGCGGCGACGGGACGACGAACCACGACAACGAGAACAACCTGGCGAAGTTCAAGAACGCCGACGTGATCGGGCATCCCGGTGGTTCGGTGTTCAGCCAGTTCGCCAGCGCGTCCGGCTACGCCTGCCAGGGCGCGGGCACGGCCTTCATGCCGTACCTGCTGAGCACGCTCGACACGCTGGCCTGGCGCTACAACGTGCCGGAGATGGTGTACCCCGAGGCGCTGATTCCCGGCATGCGCGAGATCGGCGGCCGCACGACGCTCAACCTGTGGGGCAACGTCTATCCGCGCGGCGGCTTCCTGCATCAGACCGACGATTACAAGAGCGGCGCCGTCGTCGCGCAGCGCGCGGGCGATGTCGTCACGCGGCGCATGCAGCCGCACGTCTACCAGCCGCTGCTCGCGAGTTCGAGCGACGGCTACTGGCCGGCCGGCGCCCTGGTGGAAAGCGACGCTTCCACCGGCAAGTGGCAGGAGCTGACGCCGACCCTCTCCAACTCCTGCGCGGTGTTCCCGCACTCCAACACGCGCGTGCAGGCCCAGCAAGGCGACTACGCCTGGGCGCTGTGGCGGCCCTATGCCTGCTGCCAGCGCCGCGGCCAGGTCTTCCTCGGCAGCGTCGATTTCAACTGAGGTGCGCCCATGAAAACGTCTCTCTCCCGTCTCGCGCAACGCGCCAGGCCCTACACGCTCAGCCTTGCGCTCGCCTGCGCCGTCACCGCCGCGGCCGGCGTCGCGTGGGCGCAGACCCGCATCAACCCCACCGGCATTGGCGTGAGCGGCAGCGTGATCGGCGACGACGTGCTCTACAGCATCGGCGGTGGCCGGGCCGTGTCCATGGGCGGCGCCGGGAACATGCAGAGCATCGGCGTGGGCATCGGCTGGAACAGCAACTTGATCTGCGGCGACATGAGCATCACGACGACGCTGCAGAACCAGTTGAACGGCATCACCAATGGCTTTCAACAGATCATGAGCAACGTAATCCAGAGCGCGACCAGCGCGGTCGCCTCGCTGCCGGCGCTGATCATCCAGCGCGCCGATCCGGGCCTCTACAACCTGCTGACCAACGGCGTGTTGCAGGCGCGACTCGACTTCGACCGCAGCAAGCTGACGTGCAAGGCGATGGCCAACCGGATGGCGGACATGGCCGGCGGCCAGGCAGGATGGGACCAGCTCGCCGAGGGCTTCGCGCTGCGCGATGCGGTGAGCAGCACCGATGCGGTCTCCGCCGTGGAGCAGGCCGAAGCCAACAAGGGCAACAACGGCGTGCCCTGGGTGGGCGGCAGCAACGCGGGCGGTTCGGGCCAGGGATCGATCAAGGTGGTCGGTGATGTGACCCGTGCCGGTTACAACCTGCTCAACAGCCGCGGCGTTATGGACACGTCGTCCATCCCGCGCGCCTCCTGCGGCAACCGGCTGACCTGCCAAATCTGGTCCTCGCCGCAGGCCGCCGCCGACTTCGCAACCCGCGTGCTCGGCGAGCGCGAGCAACGCACCTGCGAGACCTGCACCAAGACGCAGACGACGCCGGGCGTCGGTCTGACGCCGGTGATCCAGGAGGAGTATGAGACCAAGCTGCTGGCGTTGCAGGGCCTCGTGACCGGCTCGACGCCGACGACGGTGGCGAACCTCGAAGCGGCCGGCAGCAACTCGCTGCCGATCACCCGCGGCGTCATCGAGGCGTTGCGCGACGAGCCCGATCAAGACCTGCTCGGCAAGCGCCTGGCGTCCGAGGCCGCGCTGTCGAGCGTGCTGGAGAAGGCCCTCTTGCTGCAACGCACGTTGCTGACCGGAAAGAAGGAGCCGAACGTCGCCGCCAACGAGCTGGCCGTGAAGGCGGTCGATCAGGAGAACACGGCGCTGGAGCAGGAGATCAACAACCTCAAGACCGAGCTGGAGCTGCGGCGCACGCTGGCCGGCAATTCGGCGATGGCGATCGTGCAGCGGCACGGCACGCGCGCCGCCGGCTCGCGCGGCATCTTCGAGGGCGACACGACGCGCGACCGGCTCAAGGAAGTGCAGAAGCCGCGGAGCGGGCCATGACCAGCCGGGCCTGGCTGCGGCCGGCATGGCTGCTCGGCCGCCGCGTCGGCATCGTGCTGCTGTGGGTGCTGCTGGTGGCGGGTATCGCGGTCGGCGTGAACGTCGTCGGCCTCCACGTCGTCGGCAGCATCGACGGCTGGGAGCAATGGCTGCGCGAGCACTCGGGCCACTTCCTCGTCTGGCGGCTGCTGCTCTACGCAGCGACGGCCTACGGCTGGTGGTGGATGCGTCGGCGCCTGCGCGAACGTGAGCCGTCGGCCGAGACCCATCAGCGCCTGCTGCGCGTCGAGATCGCGGCCGTCGCCACCCTCGTGCTGCTCGAAGGCAGCCAGCTACTGCGCAATGGCTGAGCCCCGGAGAACGCCATGACGCTCAACACAACGGACTACCTGGAGTATTACCTGACCCTGGTCGGGTGGATCGTCAGCAACGGCATCTGGAACATCCTCGTGGCCAGCGGCGTGTTCGCGCTGCCGTTCGTGGTCATGGTGGTGCAGGAATGGCTGCGCGCGCGGGCCGAAGGCGCGGACGAGGGCAACAAGGGGGTGCTGTCCTCGATGCGCATCGAGAACCGCGTGTGGGTGGCGATCGTCGTCATCCTGTTCGCCGGCATCCCCTTCATTCCGGTCGACCTCAGCACCATCAAGTTCGACACGACGCGCTCCGCGCAATGCCAGGTCAGCGTCCCGCAGCCCACCGACACGGGCTGGTCGAACGCCTACACCACGCTCAACAACCAGAGTGCGCTGGTGCCGGTGTGGTGGTTCTTCATGCACGCTATCTCGAAGGCGGTGACGGGCGGCGCCGTGGCGGCGATCCCCTGCGGGACGGATCTGCGTCAGATGCGCATGGACGTGGATGCCACGCGCATCGATGACCCGGTGCTGGCCCAGGAGGTCGGCGACTTCGTGCATGACTGCTACGGCCCCTCGCGCGCCAAGCTGTTCATGTCTCGGCCCACGCTCTCCGACGAGCAGATGAACGACGTGACCTGGATCGGTTCGAGCTACTTCCTGAACAACGCGGGCTTCTACGACACCTACCACTCCAACACGCCGCGCACGGCCTGGCCCTACGACGCGACGCGCGATGCGGGGCTGGCCCAGGTGGATAGCGGCGGGGGCTACCCCACGTGCCGGCAGTGGTGGTCGGACGACGGCAGCGGCCTGCGCGCGCGCCTGCTGGCCCAGGTCGATCCCGACCTGCTGACGCGCATCGGCCGCTGGGCGGGCTTCCTGTCGCAGAGCGAGGTAAACGACTCGGTGATCCGCGCCGTGGTCTCGCCGCGGCAGCAGAAGATGAACCAGGGCTCGGTCTACACCGACTACGGCGGGCAGATCGAGAAGACGCTGCCCAACGTCGTGACGCGCGGCGCCGGCGACCTGGGGCTGACCATGGGCTCGCTGGGCTTCTTCCCGGCGATGGACGTGGTGCGCCAGGCGCTGCCGATGGTGCTGTCGCTGCTCAAGATGGCGCTGGTGATCTGCATCCCGCTGGTGCTGGTCTTCGGCACCTACGAGCTGAAGGCGCTGGTCGCGGTGAGCTGCGTGCAGTTCGCGCTGTTCTTCGTGGACTTCTGGTTCCAGCTCGCGCGCTGGCTGGACAGCACGATCCTCGACGCGCTCTATGGCTGGGGGTTCGGCGCGAACCGGCCGCACAGCAACTTCGATCCGCTGATCGGCCTGAACAACGCCTTCGGCGACATGCTGCTGAACTTCGTCATGGCGACGATGTTCATCGTGCTGCCTACCTTCTGGGTGGCTGCGCTGGGCTGGGTGGGCGTGCGCGCGGGAACGGCAATTCAAGGGCTGGCGGCAGGAACCAGGGACGCCCAAGCCGCTGGCGGCAGGGGTGCGGGTGTCGCTATGAAAGCAGCGAAGTAACGCCTCTAGGCTTGCTCGTCTTCTGGATCGTGGGGGTCGATCCGGTAGTCGTCATGGGTGTAGAGGCCGTACCCGGCAGGGCCGTATCGCCATTCCGGCTTGTGTTCCTCGTCGTAGCTCCCATCGTCGTTGCGGACTACCCAGGCGCCGACCAGCGCGAACGCAAGCAACAGCGCCAGCCAGAACGCGGTGTAGAGCAGGACACCGATCGCAGCGAGCTTGACGGCCAGCAGCGCGGCCTTGGCAATGCCAGGCGCCCATCCCCGCACGAGCAGCCAGCCCTGCGCCCCCCGATCCAGACGCGCGCAGCTTCGCCACGCCCGGCCCAGTGTCCGGCCGAGGCGTTCTGCGAAGGTGGTCTGTGCGGCGGTCTTCATGGTGGCTACCTCATGTTCATCCTGTCGTGTGGCTGTGATCCCTGTCCATATCGCGATTGAATCCTGTGCAGTTCTTCAACCGCGGCCTAGCCTTTGTCCGTTGCTCGCCAGTCGGCCTTGCTTGCGGCCACCAGCGCCGCCCAATCGTCCGGCGGGTTGCCGCGGCCCAACATCTTCTCGAACACCGCATAGGGGTCGGACTTGCTGCCCGCCGACCGCAAGGTCTGCTCGTCGTTGACCCAGGCGAACACGATCGCCTTGGCCTTGGAGTCGTAGCGGAAGAACAGTCGGAACCGCCGACCGATCTTCGCGCGCCGCCAGTGCCGGTAGGCCGGCCCCAAGGTGTTGCCCTGGCGGAATTCGTCGCGCGCGGGATCGCTCGGCACGGCATCCATGATCAACTGGCTCAACGCCCGGAACAGCTTGACGTTGGCGTTGCTCTCGAACCCCTGCGGGTCGTTCTGTTCGGCCCGTTCCGCGGCCGCGTGCAGCTTGCGCAACTGCTCGATCACGCCCTCGTGGAACAGGAGCGTCCAGCCGTGCCGCTGCATCAGAGCGCCACTTCGCCTTCGATGTCTTCATCGAGGTTCACCGCGTGGTGCGCGTTGGCCAGCATGGCCCGCGCCAGATCGTCCGGCAGGGACTGGACGTGTCGCCCGGCCCGGATGTCCGCTTCCAGCAGCCCCAGGAAAGCGCCGATGGCCGGGTCTTCATGGTCGGCGTCGGCGCGGGTTACGACGACTTCGCCGCCGCGCAGGTCGAACGCCACTTTGCCGCCGGTGTCCACGCCCAGCGCCTGCCGGATGGACTTGGGCAGCGTGATCTGACCCTTGGAGGTCAGCGTCGCGACTTCGTGGATTTCGGGCATGGCGGCACTCCTGATGGCAATGCCTGAATGGTAAGGAAATTTCCTTACCTTGTCAATCTGGGTGTGCATGTGGTGCTCCGTCCGGTCGATGAAACGGCTCCATCGTAGGGGCGGCACAGCCAGCCTTCCCGTATCAATCCGACTTGGGCCAAACCCGCATTGGTTGTGGTCTGGCAGGCGTCGTTGCCCTATATCCAAAGGTTTCCGTAAAGGCCAAAGGGCTGGGGAAGGGGCAAGGGAATGGGGCCAAGGGGAAAGGCCCTACCCGAAAAGGCCAAAAGGCTCTCCCGACAGGCCCGCCGTCTGGGGTTCGCCATGCTCTCGCTGTTCCAACGCAAACGGGTGCCGCCCGCCGCCAGTGCGCCGACGCCCAAACCTTCCGCCGAGCCCGGCAAAGGGCTGATGCGGCCGGAGCCGGCCGCATCGCTGCTGGCGACACCCCGCCGGCAGAAGCTGCTGGAACACATCTGGCAGCGCACCTCGCTCTCGCGCCGGCAGTTCGCCACGCTATACCTCGCCCCGCTGGAACGCTACGCCGAGCTGGTCCAGCAATTTCCCGCGTCGGAGGCCCATCACCACGCCTATCCGGGCGGCATGCTGGACCACGGCCTGGAGATCGTCGCCTACGCGCTCAAGCTGCGGCAGTCGCATCTGCTGCCCGCCGGCGCCACGCCGGAGGCGCAAGCCGCCCAGGCCGAGGCCTGGACGGCCGGCACCGCCTACGCGGCGCTGTTGCACGACATCGGCAAGATCGCGGTCGACCTGCACGTCGAGTACGCGGACGGCACGGTCTGGCACCCCTGGCACGGCCCGCTGCGGCGGCCGTACCGCTTCCGCTACCGCAGGGAGCGCGAATATCGGCTGCACAGCGTCGCCACCGGGCTGCTCTACGCCCGGCTGCTCGATCCCGGCATCTTCGACTGGCTCGC
>JAHCLE010000319.1 GCA_026125445.1 Burkholderiales bacterium | reverse complement strand
AAGGGAGGCATCGTGAGGAAACTGGACGCAGGCGTGGCGGGCCGAGCCCTGGCGGTGGTGATCGCGGCGGCGGCCGCGGCGTGCGGCGGCCTGCCCAGGCAGGCTCCCGCGGGCACGGCGACGGTGGCGAAGGTGGAGCGGACCGCGTGGAACGCGCAGCCGGAGCCCGGCCTCTTCCGCGTGAGCTTCGACGAGGAGCGCACCGCCCAGGTCCTGGCGCGAATGGGCAACCAGATGGCGCCGGAGGGCCTGGACCGCTACTTCACCGACCTCGAAAGCATCGAGGAGGAGGCGAGCCGGGAGTTGCGGGAGAAGGGGCTGTGCGGCTCGAGCGTGAAGCTCGCCACGCCCGTGGAGCGCACCGCCAACCGCGGGATCACCGCGATCTTCAAGTGCCGTCCGACCGCGTTCTAGCGCGCGCGGGCGGGAGCTAGGGGCGAGGAGCCAGCAGCCGACGCCGCAGCTCGAGGCGGTTCACCTTGCCCATGGCGTTGCGCGGCATCTCGCGCAACACGTGGAAGTGCACGCGCGGGAAGCCGCCGAGCTCGCGCCGGGCGAACGCGGCGAGCACGCCCCGGTCGACCGGATCGCCGGATTCGACCGCGACGTGGACCTCCTCGGCGGCCTCCTCGTCCTGGCGCGAGAAGACGCACACGCCCCGCACCCCCAGCAGGTCCTGCAGGGAGCGTTCGATGGGGCCGGTCGCGACCTTGAAGCCCAGCAGGTTGATGACGTCGGTGACGCGGCCATGGAGGCACAGCCGGCCGTCCTCGCGCAGCACGCCGAGGTCTCCGGGCAGGAACCAGCCGTCGCGGAAGAATTCCCGCGTGGCGGCCTCGTCGTCGAGGTAGCCGCCGACTCCCGCCGAGGCGAGCACCCGCACCAGGCCGAGCTCGCCCGCGGGAAGAACGCGGCCGGACTCGTCGACGACCTGGATGCGGCGAGGGTCGACCGGGCGCTGCCAGTGCAGGTCCTCGTCGGTCTCGATGCGGGTCACCGTCACCATCGACGCCTCCGTCGAGGCATAGGCCGAATGCAGCTCGCGGGTGATGCGGTCGCGGGCCCCGTCGGAGAGCGCCTTGGTGAGCGCGCCCGCGGTGACGAGAAGCCACAGCGCATCGTCGCGCCGGATCGCGCCCGCCGGCGCATCGAGCAGCCTGGCGAGCGTGGCGGGCGTGGCGAAGGCGTGCGTCAGCCGCAGCCGGCCGAACGGGCGCCAGGGCTCCGGGGAATTCTCGAAGACCACCGTCGCGCCCACGCTCCACGCCGCGCGCGTCCAGCGGAAGCCTCCGGCCGTCCAGGGGGGGAAGTTGCCCACGTAGACGAGGGAGGACGGCGTGAAGGCGAAGAGCGCGGCGAGCGAGTCGATCTGCTCGCGGTCGGCCTGCGGCTCGCGAAGGACCTTCTTGGGGGAGCCCGTGGTGCCGGAGGTGAGCATGACGTGGCCCGCCATGCCCGCGGCCGGGAGCGCAAGCTCCGGCGTGCCGCCGTAGGCGAATGCGGCCGGTCGCGCGGCGGGAAGGCGGATGATCGCGCGGCCCGTGCGGCGGGCGAGGGAGTCGGCCGCCGCGTGCGTCGCGCCCTCGCGCGCGACGATGGCGCCCGCGCCGCCAAGCCCGAGGCCGGCGGTGTCCGTCGTGCCGTCGATGGCGATCGTGGCGTGTCCCAGGCTCCTCAGGGCGAGTCCGGCCACCCATGCATCGACCAGCTCGTCGATGGCGACCACCACCAGGGTCCCCGGAGGCAGGCCCGCGCCCGCCAGGCGCGAGCGCGCGTCCGCGATCGCGCGGGCGAAGGCGGCGTAGCTCCACGGCTCGCCGTTGTGCACGAGCGCGAGGTGGTCGGGCGCGCTGCGCGCGCGGGAGAGGATGGCGTCGAGCGGCATCGCGCGAACCCGTCAGCCGGCCAGGTGCGCGCGCAGGGCCGCCACCAGCTCGCGCGGCGCCTCGGTGGGCATCGCGTGCCCCGCGTCCAGCGCGACGAGCTTCGCGCGCGGTATCCGGCCCGCCAGCTCCGCCCCCGCCCGGAACGGCGTCATCTGGTCGCGGCGGCCGGCCACCACGAGCGTCGGCGCCG
>JAHCLE010000318.1 GCA_026125445.1 Burkholderiales bacterium | reverse complement strand
GTACATCCTGCGCAACTGGCGCCTGGTGAAGGTCGCCACGACCAAGGCGCAGAGGAAGCTCTTCTTCAACCTGCGCAGCCTCAAGGCCTCGACCAACACCCTCTCGCCCGCGGAGGTGACCACCATCGCCAGGACTCTCGACGTGAAGGAGAGCGACGTGGTGGAGATGGAGAAGCGCCTCCAGGGCCACGACATCACGATCGATCCCGTGCCCGAGGATGGCGAGGACCGTCCCGGCCCCATCGCCTTCCTGGCGGATGCTTCCGAGGGCCCCGCCGAGATCGTCGAGCGCGAGCAGGTCGAGAGCCTCGAGTCCGAGGGCCTGGCCCGCGCGCTCGCCTCTCTCGACGAGCGCAGCCGCCGCATCATCCAGGCGCGCTGGCTTTCCGAGGGCGAGGCGAAGACGCTGCACGAGCTCGCCGACGAGTTCGGCGTGTCCGCCGAGCGCATCCGCCAGATCGAGGCCAAGGCGCTCCAGAAGATGAAGGGCCACCTCGCCGCCCTTCGCTGAGCAAGGGCCAAAGGAAAAGGGGTCAGGTTACTTTGCACAATGATTGTGCAAAGTAACCTGACCCCTTTTCACTGGGAGTTGAGCAGGATCTTCAGGTCCGCCGCGATCTTGTCGCCCGGCGTCCCGTAGGCGAGCATCAGGCGCAGCCGCCCCTGGGTGTCGAACACGAGCGACTGGGCCGAATGGTCGACCGTGTAGGACTCCGGCGTCCTGCCCGGCCGCTCGGCGGCGTAGATCTTGAAGTCCTTGGTGACCTTGGCGGTCGCGGCCGCGTCCCCGTAGAGCCCCAGGAAGGTGGGATTGAAGGCCGGCACGTAGTTGCGCAGCAGCTCGGGCGTGTCGCGCTTCGGGTCCACCGTCACGAACAGCACCTGCACGCGGGGGCCGTCGGGCCCCAGGATCTGCACGGCCCGCGCCATGTCCGAAAGCGTCGTGGGGCACACGTCCGGGCAGTGCGTGTAGCCGAAGAAGAGCGTGACCACCTTGCCGCGGAAATCCGCGAGGCTTCGCTCCTTGCCGTTGTGGTCCGTGAGCCGGAAGTCGGGTCCCAGGTCGGAGCCCGTGATGTCCACGCCGTTGAAGGTCGGCCTCGTTCCCGGAAGGAGCTTGTCGCAGCCCGCCGCGGCGAGCGAGGCGAGCGCCAGCGCGAGGACCCGGCGGCGGTCCATCGTCACGCGAGGAGCTGCAGGTAGTGGTCCACCATGAGCGCCGCGAAGAGCAGCGCCAGGTAGAAGATGGAGTAGCGGAAGGTGCGCTTGGCGAGCGAGTCGGTGTAGGCCACCCAGATCGCCACCGCGTAGACGAGGAAGACCGCGTCCAGCACGAGGGCGCACCCGAGATAGAAGGCGCCCGCCATCCCGGTGGCGAACGGCAGCAGGGTCGTGGCCACGAGGATGAGCGTGTAGAGCATCAGGTGCAGGCGCGTGTACGCCTCGCCGTGCGTCACGGGCAGCATCGGGATGCCGGCCCGCTCGTATTCTCGCCGCCGGTAGAGCGCGAGCGCCCAGAAGTGCGGGGGCGTCCACGCGAAGATGATGAGGAAGAGGAGCAGCGGCTGGTAGGGCACGTCGCCCGTGATGGCCGCCCATCCCAGCACCGGCGGCATCGCCCCCGAGGCGCCGCCGATCACGATGTTCTGCGGCGTGGCGGGCTTGAGGATCACCGTGTACACGATCGCGTAGCCCACGAAGGTGGCGAGCGTGAGCCACATGGTGAGCGGGTTCACCGCGTGCCACAGGATCGCGAGCCCCAGCCCGCCGACCGCGCCCGACATGAGCAGGATCTGCGTCGTCGTGATCGAGCCCATCACCGTGGGCCGGCCGCGCGTGCGGGCCATCACCGCGTCGAACTTCTGCTCCACCAGGCAATTGAACGCGGCGGCGGCACCCGCCACCAGCGCGATGCCCACCGTGCCGTAGACCATGGGGACGACCGGGGGCAGGCCCGGCGCGGCGAGCAGCATCCCGATCACCGCCGTGAAGACGATGAGGGAGACCACCCGCGGCTTGGTCAGGTGCCAGAACTGCCCGAGCACGCCGACCGCGCCCTGTATCGCTTGTGCCGTCATTCCACGAA
>JAHCLE010000317.1 GCA_026125445.1 Burkholderiales bacterium | reverse complement strand
CGCGGCGATGGCCGCGTCGTTGAACACGCAGAAGCCCTCGCCCCGGTCGCGGAAGGCGTGGTGCGTGCCGCCGGCGAGGTTGGCCGACCACCCCTGCACGAGGGCGTCGCGCGCGGCGGCAATCGTGGCCCCGGCCGAGCGGCGCGAGCGCTCCACCATCGCCTCCGACCACGGAAAGCCGATGCGCCGGACCTCCTCGGCCGAAAGGCTCCCGTCGCGCACGCGGGCGAGGTAGCGGGGGCAGTGCGCGCGCAGGATCTCCTCGTCGCGGGCCGCCTCCGGCACGCGGAAATCGTCGGGCCGGAACTCGCCGCAGGCCGCCAGCCGCTCGCGCAGGCGCGAGTACTTCGCCATCGGAAAGCGATGCCCCGGCGGCAACGGCAGGACGAAATGGTCGGCGTAGTAGAGCGTCAAGGCGGGATCGGAAGCACCCGGCCCTCGGACGACGACGGGGCCGCGATCCCGAGGATCGCCGCGAGCGTGGGGGCGACGTCCACGATCTCGACCCGCCCGTCGAGCCGCCCGGCCTTCACCCACTTCGGGCCGAAGAAGAGGAGCGGCACGTGCGTGTCGTAGGGGTGCGGCGAGCCGTGGGTCGTGCCGGTGGGATAGGAGGTGAACTGCCAGCCGGGCTTCGGGATCACCTGGACGTCCGCGGAGAGCGCCGGATGCCAGGTCTTGCGCGCGGCGTCGAGGTAAGGCACCGCCGTCGGTCCGTCGTCCTCGAGTTCCGCCCGGGCGAACGCGGCGGCCACCGCCGGATCCTCCCGCAGCACTCGTACCGCCTCGCCGTCGAGCTCGCGGCCTTCGATGCCGCGCTCCCCGGCGCGGGCTCTCTCGAGGACGATCCCGTGCGCGCTCCAGCCCCGCACCCAGGGGCCCGGGCCGAAGCGCTTCGCGAGCCCCGCCTCCAGGACGGCGAGCGTCTCGCCCGGCCGGCGCCGGCCGGCGTCGCGTCCCCGGGCCCTCTCTTGTTCGGGGATGGAATCGAAACCGTGGTCCGCCGTGACGACCGCGAGGTAGCGGTCGCGGCCCACGGCCCGGTCGAGGTCGCGCAGGAACGCCGCGAGCAGCTCGTCGAGCTGCAGCAGATGGTCGTGCGAGATGCGCGACTGCGGCCCCCAGTTGTGGTTCACGTAGTCGTGCGCCGAGAGGCTCACGGAGAGGATGTCGGGCGCGTCGTCCTTCCCCAGCGCCTCGCCCGCGATCGCCGCGCGCGCGAAGTCGAGCACCAGCGCGTCGGCGAAGGGGCTCGCGAGCAGGCTCTCGTAGAAGAGCGGCCCGGGCCCGTCCCTTCCCGCGCCCATCACCTTCGGGAGGGATCCGCCGGGCCCCACCCCGGGCCCCCCGTCGGGCGCGGAGCGCGCATAGGCCATGGCGGGCAGCAGGGGTTCCCAGCGCGCGCCGAATTGGCGGTCGGCGGGCTTCGCGGCGTTGAATGCCTCGACCCACGCGGGGTGCGCCTGCATGTAGTACGTGCTCGAGGCGAAGCGCCCCGTCTGGGCCTGGTACATGTAGGCGGTTCCCGCCCGGCCCGCGGGCAGGATCGCGCCGCGGTCCTTGCCGGAGACCGCGATCACCTTCGAGCGCGGGTCCGCGGCGCGCAGCACGTCCCCCAGGGACTCCACGCGGAGGTTCGCGGGGCTCGTGCCGGCGAGCGGCACCGCGGCGTGGCCGAGGATGCGGTGCGCCGGGTCCCCGGCGCAATAGACCAGCCGGCCCGAGGCGGGATCGCGCCACTCGTTGCCGATGATGCCCGAGCGGCGGGGCGTGGCGCCCGTGAGGATCGTCGCATGGCCCGCGGCGGTGACGGTGTAGGCGTGGCCGTAGTGCGCCTCGGCGAACCACGCGCCGCGGTTCAGGAAGCGGTTGAAGCCGTCGGGTCCGTACTGGTCGCGGTAGGCGGCGAGCTGCGCCTGCGCGACGCCGTCTACCACGAGGAGGACCAAGAGCCGCGGCCGCTCGGCCGGCGCGCCGGGCGCGACGGCGGCGCAACCCGCAAGGAGGGCGGCGGCGGCGGCGAGGGGGAAGAGCGGGCGAAGCAGGAGCGGCACCGGCATCCGTCGAGTCTATTAGAATTCCCGCAG
>JAHCLE010000316.1 GCA_026125445.1 Burkholderiales bacterium | reverse complement strand
GACCGTCGTCTTCTACATCAACAAGGACGCGTACAAGAAGGCGGGCCTCGACCCGAACAAGGCCCCGAAGACCTGGAAGGAATTCATCGCCAACGCCGAGAAGCTCAAGGCCGCGGGCCAATCGTGCGTCTACACCTCCGGCTGGCCGGCCTGGATGCACATCGAGAACTTCTCCGCCTGGCACAACGTGCCCATCGGGACCAAGGAAAACGGCATGGGCGGCCTCGACACCGAGTTCCAGGTGAACTCGCCGCTTCACGTGCGCCACATCGCCATGCTGGGCGACATGGCCAAGAAGGGCCTGTTCACCTACGCCGGGCGCACCAACCAGGCGGAAGCCAAGTTCTCCAGCGGCGAGTGCGCGATGCTCACCTCCTCGACCGGGGCGCAGGCCAACATCCGCCGCATGGCGAAGTTCGAGTGGTCGGTGAACTTCATTCCCTACCACGACGACGTGAAGGGCGCCCCGCAGAACTCGATCATCGGAGGCGCCTCGCTCTGGGTCATGGGCGGCAAGACCAACAACGCCTACAAGGGCGTGGCGAAGTTCTTCTCGTTCCTCTCCAAGCCCGAGATCCAGATGGAGTGGCACACCGGGACGGGCTACGTGCCGATCACGATGGCCGCCTACGAGATGACGCGCAAGTCCGGCTTCTACGACAAGAACCCGGGCGCCGACATCGCGGTGAAGCAGCTCACCAACAAGCCGCCGACGGCCAATTCCAAGGGCCTGCGCTTCGGCAACTACGTGCAGGGCCGCGAGGTGATCGAGGAGGAGATCGAGCAGGTGATCGCCGGCAAGAAGGACGCCAAGGCCGCGATGGACGACGCGGTGAAGCGCGGCAACGAGATCCTGCGCAAGTTCCAGGCTGCCAACAAGGGCTGATGCGAAAGGCATGAGAAGGGGGCCGCGAGGCCCCCTTCCACATCCGGACCATGGAAAAGCGGGTCGTCTTCCGGTCGGCGTGGCTCCCGTACCTGCTGCTCGCGCCGCAGCTGGTGATCACGGCCATGTTCTTCTTCTGGCCCGCGATCCAGGCGGTGTACTACTCGTTCCTGCTGCAGGACGCCTTCGGGATGTCCTCGCAGTTCGTCTGGTTCGAGAACTACGCCGCGCTCTTCCGGGATTCGCACTACCTCTCGTCGTTCAAGACGACGGCCTTCTTCGCCACGATGGTGGCCACGAGCGGCATCCTCATCTCGCTTCTGCTCGCGACGATGGCCGACTCCGTGATCAAGGGCGCGCTCGTCTACAAGACCTTCCTCATCTGGCCCTACGCGGTTGCGCCCGCCATCGCCGGGGTGCTCTGGGCCTTCATCTTCGCCCCGTCCATCGGCATCGTGACCTACTACCTCAAGCTGATGGGCTTCGACTGGAACTGGATCATCGACCCCGAGCAGGCCATGGCGCTGGTGGTGATCGCCTCGGTGTGGAAGCAGATCAGCTACAACTTCCTGTTCTTCCTCGCGGGCCTGCAGTCGATCCCGAAATCGCTCATCGAGGCGGCCGCCATCGACGGGGCCGGGCCCTTCCGGCGCTTCTGGACGATCGTCTTCCCGCTGCTGTCGCCGACGACCTTCTTCCTGCTCGTCATCAACATCATCTACTCGTTCTTCGACACCTTCGGCGTGATCGACGCCACCACCCAGGGCGGGCCGGGCGACGCGACCAAGGTGCTCGTCTACAAGGTGTACTACGACGGCGTGAAGGCCGCGGACCTGGGCAGCTCCTCGGCGCAGTCGGTGATCCTCATGATCGTGGTGGTCACGCTCACGGTCGTCCAGTTCCGCTACGTCGAGCGCAAGGTCCAGTACTGACATCATGCGTGGCCGAAGAATGAGCCGTCGAACAACATGGTAGAAAACAGGCCGGTCCGGGACGTCTTCGCGCACGCGGTGCTCATCGTGGGCATCGTGATCGTGGCCTTCCCGCTGTGGGTCACGTTCGTGGCCTCGACCCTCACCTTCGACCAGATCGTGACGGTGCCGATGCCGCTTTGGCCCGGCGACCAGCTCATGCACAACTACACGCAGGTGCTCACGTCGGGCTCGGAGAAGGGTTCCTCGGCGCCGGTGTCGACGATGCTGGTG
>JAHCLE010000315.1 GCA_026125445.1 Burkholderiales bacterium | reverse complement strand
GCCCCAGGCCAGGTTGCAGCCGAAGGCGGCGATGAACAGGGTGCGGATCTCCTCCTTTCCGGCCGTCGCCGCGGACACGGCGCCCACGAAGGTGAGCGCCATGAAAAGGCCGAAGAGCATCTCGGAAACCCGGTCGACGGGGCTCAGCAGCTGCTTGCGGGTCTGCCCTTCGCCGGCAGGTTTCTCGTTCATCGGGGCTGCCCTCCCTTCGCGGCGGGATCGCGCGCCTCGAACGCGGCCACCGCGTCCTCGACGGTGAAGAACATGCGGCCGCGGCCGAGCCGCTCGGCGAGCGGGGTCTTGCGCACGAGCTCCAGGACCTCGGGGTTGAGCGCCGCGAGCCAGATCTCCACGCCCTCGGCCCGGTACTTCTCCTCGGCCTCCACGAGCATGCGCAGCGCCGTGAACTCGATGCCCGGGACGGCCCCGAGATCCAGCACGACGACCTCGGGCTTCTCGTCCCCGCCGAGCGCGCGCATCTTCTCCGCGACGGCCTGGGCGTTCCCGAAGTAGACGCGGCCTTCGGGCCGGATGATGAGCAGGCCCGGGAACGACTCGTCGTCGGGATGCTCCGCGCTCCGGGGACGGAAGACGTGCGTGCCCTTCTTGCGGCCGAGCGCGCTGACGGGCGGATTGTTCGCCTGGTGGAGCAGGCTCGCCATCGAGATGATCACCGCGACGAGGATGCCGTTGAGCGTGCCGAGCAGGACGACGCCGATGCACGCGGCCATGGCCCAGCGGAACTCGTAGTGGCGGATGCGCCGGATGGCGGCCAGGTCCTGCGGGCTGATGAGGCCCACCGAGTAGGCGATCACGATGGCGGCGAGCGTGGCGTTGGGCATGGCGCCCATCACCGGCGCGAGGACGACCATCGTGGCCACCGTCATGGCCGCGGTGACGAGTTCCGCCGCCTGCGTGCGCGCGCCCGCCTTGAGATTGACGGCCGTCTGCGAGGTTCCCCCGCCAGACGGCATGGCGCCGAAGAGCCCGCCGATCACGTTGGCCGCGCCGATGCCGACGAGTTCCTGGTTGGAGTCGGTTCGCGGGTCCCCGGGCCGCGTGAAGGCCTTGCCCGCGGCGATGGTCTCCGTGAAGCTCATGAGCGCGATGCCCGCGGCGGCGGGCCACATCGCCATGACGAGGGAGGTGTCGGGCAGGGTGAGCGACGGAAAGCCGCCGGGAATCGCGCCCACGATGCTCACGCCATGGTCCTTGAGCCCCAGCAGCGCGGAGGCGGCGATGCCACCCGCGACCGCCACGAGCGGCGCGGGCGCCTTGGGCACGAACTTCTCGAAGACGACGATCACCGCGAAGGTCGCGAGGGCCACGCCCAGCGTGGCCATGGAAGTCTCCGGCGCGTGCCCGGCGATGGACCACAGGTCGCGGAAGAAGCCCTCCTTCTGGATGTGGATGCCGAGGAGCTTCGGCAGCTGGTCCACGACGATGACGAGCCCGATGCCGGCCTTGAAGCCCGTGAGCACCGGGTCGGAGATGAAGTTCGCCACGAAGCCCAGGCGGAACAGGCGCGCGACGAGCAGGATCGCGCCCACGAGTGCGGCCAGCGTGACCGTGGCCGTGACGGCGCTCGTGCCCGGGCTCGCCTGCATGACGGGCCCGATGGCGGCCGCGCCGAGGATGGCGATCGTCGTCGTGGTGCTTACGCTCAACATTCGCGAAGTGCCCAGGAGCGCGTACACCACCATCGGCAGGAACGCCGTGTAGAGACCCACCTGCAAGGGCAGGCCGGCGATGGTCG
This sequence comes from Burkholderiales bacterium, assembly GCA_026125445.1. Classification (GTDB taxonomy): domain Bacteria; phylum Pseudomonadota; class Gammaproteobacteria; order Burkholderiales; family Usitatibacteraceae; genus FEB-7. The sequence continues at coordinate 338 of JAHCLE010000315.1, read as the reverse complement.
CGTAGGCCATCGCCTTGGGGATCACGATGGCGCCCGTCGTGAGGCCGGCGACGACGTCCGCCTTCAGCCAGGAGCGCTCGTAGGCCGCCATCCAGCCCATCGCGGGTATGAGGGACGGGCCGGAGGCGGGAGAGTTCATGGGCTACCTTTCCGGCTCAGCCGGTGACGAACAGGACCCAGGGCGTGCCCACGAGCAGGAACACCGCCATGAAGGCCAGGGTGACGACGAGACCCAGCCTGTAGAGCTCGCCCTGCGTGAGGTAGCCGCTTGCCGCGAAGATGATGTTCTGGCTGCCGCCCTGCGGCGTGATCACCGAGAAGTAGCTGCTCGCGAAGAG
>JAHCLE010000314.1 GCA_026125445.1 Burkholderiales bacterium | reverse complement strand
CTGCGCGCTGGAGGCAACGTCGTTCGAGGATGCGATCCGGAATGCCATTTCCATCGGGGGCGATTCCGATACCGTCGCCGCGATCGCGGGGCCCGTGGCGGAGGCGATGTTCGGGATACCGGACGAGATCGCCCGTACGGTGATGGAGATGATTTCCGACGACATGCGGCAGACGCTCCACGCGCTGTATGCCAGGACGGAGTACGCGCACCCCGTCCCGGGCGATCGTCCCGTGCTGCCCTTGGCGCTCCTGAGGAAGCGGTACGAGGCCCTCCTGCCTATCGAGGAACTGCCTGGGGAGCGGACCTACCGCATCCGCCTGGGCGGAGGGTGGAAGGACTTCCTGTACTACGGGCCGCACGCCGCGGAGTGGTATCGGCAGCAACTCGCGGGCGGTGAGGATGGCATGCAGGAGCCGGTCGACGACATCCGGGAGCTGGTCGCGTTGGTGCTGGAGGCGTGGCCCGATTGACCCTCACCCCCGACCCCTTGTATGTCCAAGGGGCGCTATAAAGTCATGGTGTTTGACCGAACGAGCCCGGCAGGCCGACCGACCCCTGGTGCGCCGCAAGGCAGCACGCGGGAGAGCATGGGTCGCCGGGCTCGCCTTTCTGACCAACCCGAACGGTTGCCCGAGCCGGCTCGCCGAGCTCGCATCTTTGCAAGGACGGGTACTCAGGAGCACGCCATGACCGACAAGCTCAAGGTGGTAGGGATCGATGTGTCGAAAGCTCGGCTGGACCTGCATGTCCTGCCGGAGGGTACGGCCAGCGGCGAGGCCAACGACGAGGCGGGGATCGTGCGCTTGGTCGAGGCACTGAAGCGGTTGCGGCCGGACCTGGTGGTGATGGAGGCAACGGGTGGCTACGAGACCGAGGTTGCGCTGGCGATCTCGGCGGGTGGGATGGCGCTGGCGGTGGTCAATCCGAGGCAGGTGCGCGACTTCGCCAAGGCCTCGGGGTTGCTGGCCAAGACGGACGCGATCGACGCCCGGGTGATCGCGCAGTTCGGCGTGGCCATCGATCCGCAGGTCACCGCCGTTCCCGACGAGGACGCCCAGGAGCTGCAGGCGATGATGGTGCGCCGCGGCCAGCTCATCGCCATGCGCACGCAGGAGAAGAACCGGCTGGCGCTGGCCTTCGGCACGATGCGAAAGCCGATCAAGGAGCACATCGCCTGGCTGGATCGCGCCATCGAAGGGCTCGACATCGACCTCACCCACAAGCTGCGCACCTCGCCGGCCTGGAAGGCCAAGGAGGACCTGCTGCGCTCCTTCAAGGGCATCGGCCCGGTGAGCGCGCGCACGATGCTCGCCGACTTGCCGGAGCTGGGCAGCCTGAACCGCAAGAAGATCGCCGCCTTGGTGGGTGTGGCTCCCTTCAACTGCGACAGCGGCACCTTCCGGGGCCAGCGCCACATCTGGGGCGGCCGGGCCCGGGTACGCACCGCCCTCTACATGGCGGCCATATCCGCCATCCGGACGAACCCCTTGATCCGGGCGTTCTACGAGCACCTCACCGCTTCCGGCAAGCCGCGCAAGGTCGCCATCGTGGCCTGCATGCGAAAGATGCTCACGATCCTGAACGCCATGGCCAAGACAAAGACCCGCTGGCAGCCGTCAGCGGCCCTCCAACCCGCCTAACCACGAACACGGTTGCTCTCCCGAAGGAGAGGGGAGAAGAGCGGTACCTAGAGAACCGCTTCCAGCCCCTTCCGCTCGATGAGGTTGAGCAACTTGAGCGAGGGGCCGCTCGGCTTCTTGTCACCGATTTCCCACTTCTGGATGGTCGAGACGCTCGTGTTCAGCACGGCCGCGAAGACGGCTTGGCTGAGGCTCGTCTTCTGACGCAGCCGCTTGATCCTGGCGGGAGACATCTCCGCGACATCGAGGCCACAGAGCGCGTCGAATTCGCCCATGCGGCGCTTGCTGATCAGGCCCGCGCCATGAAGGCCGCGGGCCGACTCGTGCATTTCCTTCAGGATTCGGCTCTTACGCGATGCCATTGCATATCTCCACGATCTCGCCGGCGAAAATTGCGCAGATCAGGCGAAGGTCATCGAGCGAAAGCAGGTCCTTCGCCAGCCCCTGCAGCGCCT
>JAHCLE010000313.1 GCA_026125445.1 Burkholderiales bacterium | reverse complement strand
CTTCCTCGCGGCCACCACGCTCATCACCGGCGCGGCCTACACGCTGTGGATGATCAAGCGCGTGGTGTACGGCGAGGTGGCCAGCGAGAAAGTCGCGGCCCTGAAGGACGTGAGCGCGCGCGAGCTCGTCTTTCTCGTGTTGCTGGCGGCCTGCGTGCTGGCGATGGGCGTCTACCCCAAGCCCTTCGCCGACGTGATGAACCCCACCATCCATGAGCTCCTGAAGCACGTGGCGACCTCCAAGCTCTCATGAACACCGCCACCTTCTCGCTCGCCACGCTCGCCCCCGCGGCCCCCGAGATCGCGCTCCTCGCGTTCGTCTCGGCCCTCCTCGTGATCGACCTCTTCGTGGCCGAGCGCGACAAGCACGTCACCTTCTGGCTCGCCATCGCCGCTCTCCTGGGCACCGCGGCGCTCGCGGCCGCGAGCGTGGGCTCGCCCACCGCCGTCACCTTCCAGGCGACCTTCGTGGCCGACCCCATGTCGCAGGTCCTCAAGGTGGCGGCACTCCTGGCCGTCGCCACGACCCTCGTCTACAGCCGCATGTACCTGCAGGCGCGCGAGCTCCTGCGCGGGGAGTTCCTCTGCCTGTCGCTCTTCGCGACCCTGGGGATGATGGTGATGATCTCGGCCCACCACTTCCTCACGCTCTACCTCGGGCTGGAGCTGCTGGCGCTCTCGCTCTACGCCATGGTGGCGCTGCAGCGCGAATCGGTGCGCGCGACCGAGGCGGCCATGAAGTACTTCGTGCTGGGGGCGCTCGCCTCCGGGATGCTCCTCTACGGCATGTCGATGCTCTACGGCGCCACGGGCTCGCTCGACATCGCGCGCGTGGCCTCCGCCCTGGGCACGGCCCGCGCCAGCCAGTCGCTCGCCGTCTTCGGCCTGGTGTTCGTCGTGGCCGGCATCGCCTTCAAGCTGGGCGCCGTCCCCTTCCACATGTGGATCCCGGACGTCTACCACGGCGCGGCCACGCCCACGACGCTCTTCATCGGCACCGCGCCCAAGATCGCCGCCTTCGCCTTCGTGATGCGGCTCCTGGCCCAGGGGCTGGGCGGGATGGGCGCGGACTGGCAGCAGATGCTCGCCATCCTCGCCGCGGCCTCCATCGGCCTGGGCAACCTCGTGGCCATCGCGCAGACGAACCTCAAGCGCATGCTCGCCTACTCGACGATTTCGCACATGGGGTTCCTCCTCATCGGGATCCTCTCGGGCAGCGACAACGGCTACAGCTCGGCGATGTTCTACGTCCTCACCTACGTGCTCATGACCCTGGGCGCCTTCGGCATGATCCTGCTGCTCTCGCGGGCGGGCTTCGAGGCCGAGGAGCTCGAGGACTTCAAGGGCCTGAACCGGCGCTCGCGCTGGTATGCCTTCGTGATGCTGGTGATCATGTTCTCGCTCGCCGGGATCCCGCCCGCGGTCGGCTTCCTCGCCAAGCTCGCGGTGCTGCAGGCGGCTTGGGAGGCCGGGTTCGGCGTCCTCGTCGTCTTCGCGGTGCTGATGAGCGTGGTGGGGGCCTTCTACTACCTGCGCCTGGTGAAGCTCATGTACATGGACGAGCCCGCCGGCGAGATCACGATCGCGGAGCGCGGCGACATGCGCGCGCTCCTGTCCGCCAACGCCCTCGTCGTGCTGGGGCTGGGCATCGTGCCGGCGCCCCTCATGGACCTGTGCGCCCGCGCCATCACCGCGAGCCTCTAGGGGCGGCGCCGTGAAGCTGCCCCCCGAGCCCTCCGGCGACTTCACCGAATCCACGCTCGAATCACGAGTGGCCCACGAGGGCGGATTCCTCAAGCTCTACCGCGACGAGGTGCGTCTGCCCGACGGCGGCCAGGCCTGGCGCGAGTACGTGGGGCACCCCGGCGCCGTCGTGATGATGGCCTTCCTGGACGATTCCACCATCCTGCTGGAGCGCCAGTACCGCTATCCGCTCCGGCGCCACTTCATCGAGCTGCCCGCCGGCAAGCTCGAGCCCGGCGAGCCGCACCTGGAGACGGCCCGCAGGGAGCTCGTGGAGGAGTGCGGCTACGAGGCGGGCGAGTGGTGGCAGGTCGCGACCCTGCACCCCTGCGTGGGCTACTCCGACGAGGTGATCGAG
>JAHCLE010000312.1 GCA_026125445.1 Burkholderiales bacterium | reverse complement strand
ATCATGATCACCGCGGTGATCACCAGCGCCACCACGATGATCGACACGGGGTAGAAGAGCGCGCCCTTGATCTTCTTCTTGATGGCGAGGATCTTCTCCTTGTAGGTGGCCAGGCGGTCGAGCAGGCTGTCCAGGATGCCCGCCTGCTCGCCGGCGCCCACGAGGTTGCAGAAGAGCTGGTCGAAGTACTGCGGGTACTTGCGGAAGGCCGTCGACAGCGACGAGCCCGTCTCGACCTCCGTCTTGATGTCGAGCAGGAGCTTGCCCACGGAGGGGTTCGCGTGCCCCTTGCCCACGATGTCGAAGGCCTGCAGCAGCGGCACGCCGGCCTTCATCATCACCGCGAGCTGGCGCGTGAAGATCGTGATGTCCTGGTCGGTGATCTTCTTGCCGCCGCGCTGCGAGACCTTCTTCACGCTCGACACCTGGATGCCCTGGCGCCGCAGCGTGGCCATCACGACGTGCTCGCCGCCCGCGCGAACCTCGCCCTTGACGATCTTGCCGGTCTTGTCCTTGCCGCTCCACGCGTAGTTGTAGAGCTTGACGTCCTTCCCCGCTTCCTTCTTGGCAACAGCCGCCATGTCCGTCCTCCCTACTCGTTCGTGACGGCCTCGACCTCATCCAGCGAGGTGAGCCCTTTCCTGACCTTCAGAAGTCCCGACTGCCGCAGGTCGCGCACGCCGTCGCGCTGTGCCTGGTCGGCCAGGTCGATCGCGGTCCCGTTCTTCATGATGATCCGCTCCATCTCCTCGGAGATCGGCATCACCTGGTAGATGCCGACCCGGCCCTTGTAGCCGGTATTCTTGCACACCTCGCAGCCCACGGCCTCGTAGGGCTGCCACGAGCCGTCGAGATCCTCGTCCTTGAAGCCCGCCCTGAGGAGCGCCTCCTCGGGGATGCTGGCGGGCCGCTTGCAGGTGCAGAGCTTCCTCGCCAGGCGCTGCGCGGTGATGAGGATCACCGACGAGGCGATGTTGAAGGGCGCGATGCCCATGTTCATCAGGCGCGTGAGGGTGGTCGGCGCGTCGTTGGTGTGCAGCGTCGAGAGCACCATGTGCCCCGTCTGCGCCGCCTTGATGGCGATCTCGCCCGTCTCCAGGTCGCGGATCTCGCCCACCATGATGATGTCCGGGTCCTGGCGCAGGAAGGCCTTGAGCGCCGCGGCGAAGGTGAGGCCGGCCTTGTCGTTCACGTTCACCTGGTTGACGCCCGGCAGGTTGATTTCCGCCGGGTCCTCCGCCGTGGAGATGTTGATCCCCGGCTTGTTGAGGATGTTGAGGCACGTGTAGAGCGAGACGGTCTTGCCGGAGCCCGTGGGCCCCGTGACCAGCACCATGCCGTAGGGGCGCCCGATCGCGTGCATCAGGTGCTCCTTCTGGTCGGGCTCGTAGCCCAGCGCGTCGATCCCGAGCGTGGCGCTCGAGGGGTCGAGGATGCGCATGCAGATCTTCTCGCCGAAGAGCGTGGGCAGCGTCGAGACGCGGAAGTCGATGGCGCGGGTCTTGGAGAGCACCATCTTCATGCGCCCGTCCTGCGGCACGCGCTTCTCCGAGATGTCGAGCTTGGAGACCACCTTGATGCGCGAGGCGATCTTCTCCTTGATCGCGAGGGGGGGCTGCGCGATGTCGTAGAGGATGCCGTCCTGGCGGTAGCGGATGCGGTAGTACTTCTCGTAGGGCTCGAAGTGGATGTCGGAGGCCCCGCCGTTGATGGCGTCGAGCAGGATCTTCTGCACGTACTTCACCACCGGGGCGTCGTCGATCTCCTCGGTGACCACCTCGGGCTGCGCCTCGCCGTCGGTCACCTCCACGCCGGAGAGGTCCACGTCCTCGGTGGCGATCTCGAGCGCCTTGGCCGAGGTGTCGGTGAGCTTCTTGACGATGACCGAGAGCTTGTCGTCCTCGACGACCACGGGCTCCATGGTCATGCCGGTGGCGAACTTCACCTCCTGCATCACCTGCTCGTTGGTGGGGTCGGACATGCCCACGAAGATGCGGTTGCCGCGCTTGCCCAGCGCGATCACCCGGTGGTTCGTGACGATCTTGCTGTCGATGAGGTTGAGCGGCAGCTGGTCCGTGTCGACCGCCGAGAGGTCGAGCATCGGGTAGCCGAAGGCGT
>JAHCLE010000311.1 GCA_026125445.1 Burkholderiales bacterium | reverse complement strand
CATGGTGGTGATGACGCTGGTGGGCGCCTCGCACGCCTTCGCGAAGAACCACCACATCACCATCACCTACGTCGTCGACCGCCTGCCCGGCCTGCGCCGCGCCGCGCGCCGCCTGGCGCTCCTCGCCTCCCTCGCGATGTTCGGGCTGCTCGCGGTGCTGGGCGGGAGGATGGCCTGGGACGACTACCGCTTCGAGGTGACCACGCCCTCGCTCGGATTGCCGCAGTGGTGGTACACCGCGTGGCTGCCGGCGATATTCGCCCTCATCACGCTCCGGCTCGTGCTCCTCATCCGGCGCAAGGCGGACTGATGGACTGGATCCTCTTCGGCATCTTCCTGGCGCTCATGCTCGCCGGGGTGCCGCTCGCCGTCGCGATGGGGCTCGCGGGAACGGCGGTGGTGGCCGCCACGGGCCTGGGGATGCTGTCGCTGCCCACCAACGTCTACACCGGGATCGCCAAGTACCCGCTGATGGCCATCCCCGTCTTCGTCATCGCGGGGCTCATCTTCGAGCGCGCGGGGGTGGCCGCGACCATCGTGCGCTTCGCCTCGTCCATCGTCGGGCAGCGCCAGGGCGGGCTCGCGATGGTGGCGATCCTGGTCGCGATGATCCTGGGCGGCATCTCCGGCTCGGGCCCCGCCGACTCCGCCGCCGTGGGCGCGGTGATGCTCCCCTCGATGGTGAAGGCGGGCTACCCGAAGGAGTTCACCGCCGGCGTGATCGCGGCGGCCGGGTCGACCGACATCCTCATACCGCCGTCCATCGCGTTCGTGGTCTACAGCCTGCTCGTGCCGCAGGCCTCGGTGCCGGCGCTCTTCGCCGCCGGGATGATCCCGGGCATCCTCTCGGGCGCCACGCTCATGGTCGTGGCCTGGTGGCTCTCCAGGCGCCACGGCTTCGAGCAGCCCACCGACGAGCCGCGCCCGCCCTTCTGGAAGAGCCTGCGGGAGGCGGGCTGGGGCCTCGCCGCGCCGGTCATCATCCTGGGCGGCATGAGAAGCGGCTACTTCACGCCGACCGAGGCCGCCGTGGTCGCGGTGTTCTACGGCTTCTTCGTCGGGATGGTGGTCTACCGCAGCCTGACCTGGCGCGGCATCTACGACGTCCTCGTGGAGTCGGCCGAGATCGCCTCGGTGATCCTCACGGTGGTGGCGCTCGCGAGCGTCTTCGCGTGGGCCAGCAACACGCTGGGCACCTTCGACCACATCGCCAAGGCGATGCTGCGCACGGGGGCCCCGGAGTTCGCGATGCTGATTCTCATCCAGGTGCTGCTCCTCTTCGCGGGCATGTTCCTGGACGCGATCTCCATCTACTTCATCTTCCTGCCGCTGCTCATCCCGATCGCGATGCACTTCCAGTGGGACCTCGTGTGGTTCGGCGTGGTCATCACCATGAACATGGCGCTGGGCCAGTTCACCCCGCCCCTGGGCGTGAACCTCATGGTGACCTGCCGCATGGCCGCCGTGTCGCTGGAATCGACCATGCCGTGGGTGATCTGGATGGTCGTCGCGATGGCGGGGACGATGTTCCTGGTCACCTTCGTGCCCGAGCTCGCGCTCTGGCTGCCGCGGTCGCTGGGGTACCTGTAGCAAGGTTGTCCCCGGTCAAATTGATGCGCCGCACCATTGCCTAGGGTCTCTGGCATGACCTCCCATCTCGCCGACCCCGAACACAACCCCTCCTTCACCCGAAGCGTCTTCCTGGGCGAGATCCGGGAAGACCTCGTGTTCCCCTTCCCGGACCTCCCGCAGGAGGAACGCGAGAGCCTCAACGCCGTCCTCGACTCCTTCCGCACCTGGGCGGCGGCCACGGTGGACTCCGCGCGCCAGGACCGCGAGGGCCGCTTCCCCGACGAGGTCCGCAAGGGCATGGCGGAGCTCGGCATGATGGGGCTCAACATCCCCGAGGAATACGGCGGCTTCGGCGCCTCCGCCGTGCTCTTCAGCCGCGTCTTCGGCGAGGTGGGCACGGTGGACGGGGCGCTCGCCGTCTACTTCGGCGCCCACCAGTCCATCGGCTGCAAGGGCATCACGCTCTTCGGCACCGAGGAGCAGAGGCGGCGCTGGCTCCCGCAGTGCGCGAGCGGCGAGCGCGTGGCCGCCTTCTGCCTCACGGAATCGGGA
>JAHCLE010000310.1 GCA_026125445.1 Burkholderiales bacterium | reverse complement strand
GTAGTCCTTCTGCAGCGCGAAAGCCTCGGCGTGCCGGCCCGCCTGCGCGGTGAGCTCCGCCAGCGACTCGAGGACGAGCCCCACCAGCAGCAGCGGCGTGCGGTCCTCGAAGCGGCTCTTTGCCTCCTGCAATCGCGCGATCGCCCCGTCGCGCTCGCCCTTCTTCGCGAGCACCATGGCCCGCAGGTACAGCGCCCACACGAGGCACGGGCCGCCGTGCTTGGCCGCCTCCGCTTCCGCAAGCGTGAGCGCGGCTTCCGCCTCGGTGTCGCAGTCGTTCTTGAGAAAGGTGAGAGTGGCCGTCGTGTAGACATTGCCTTCAGGGGCCGAAATGAAGGGCGCCTCCGGGTCCGCCATCAGCTGGCGCGCGCGGGGCAAGGCATCGGCGGCGCGCCCCAGGTGCACGAGGCAATCGACCATGTTGGCGACGATGCCCACGCGAAGCCGCGGGTGCTTCAGTTCCGCCACCAGGGACTCGGCCTCCTGCAGCACCGTGAGCGCTTCCTCGTAGTCGCCCACGGCCACGAGCTCGCCACCGAGGTTCGACAGCAGCGTGGCGGTCTGCGGGCGGGCGTTGTGCGTGCGCACCTGGCCCAGCGCCTCGAAGAGGTAGCCGATGGACTGCGGGGCATCGCCCAGCGCGGCGCAGGAACCGGCGATGCCGTTGAGCACGTAGAAGCGGTCCAGCGGCGCGAGGCTGCCCGCCTCGTCCTCGAGGATGGCGCGGTACATGCCGTAGGCGCTCTTCGCGTCGCCCTCCATCATGCGAACGCGGGCGAGCCCCGTGCGGGCGAGGGTGGCGCCGCGCCGGTCCTCGAGGGCGGTGAATTCCCGCTCGGCCTCCTTCAGGGACCGTTGCGCCTGGGCGGGGCCCTCGTAGCGCAGCTGGAAGTTGCCGATGGTGAGGTGGGCCAGCGCCTTGCAGGCCGCGTCCCCGCACTTCTCCGCCTCGGCCATGGCCTCCTGGGCCCAGGCGTAGGAATCCCGCGGGCTGGAGTACTGGGCGTTCCAGGCCTTGTCGACGAGGGCCTGGCAGGCGGTGGGCGGGGGCATGGGGGGGATTCTACGCACGCAGGTCCCCGGGGCCCAAGATATACCGGCAGCTCTAGCCCTCGAAGATGCGGGCGACGTCGGCGGGCGTGAACCGGTAGTCCTGGTTGCAGATCTCGTCGCGCACGGCCACGACGCCGTGCTCGGCGAGGGTCGCTTCCACCTCGGCGCGGCCCAGCCCCCTCAGCATCGCAACCACCTTCTCCTCGCTGCGGCCGCAGCCGTCGGTGACGGCCTGCGGCTCGTAGAGGCGGACGTCGTCCTCGGGAAAGAGGTGCGCGAGGAGCGGCCCGGTCTCCATCAGCCCCGGCAGCGAGGGGTCGGCGGTGGCGGCCAGGTGCTGGATGCGCGCCCATCCATTCGGGTCGCGCTCGTCGGCCCGGGGCAATTTCTGCAGGATCAGGGCGCCGACCTCGCGATCGGTGGCGTGGACCCACAGGTGGGTGGGCACCTGCTCGCTCACGTCGAAATAGCGCTCGAAGCACTCCGCGAGCGTGGCGCCCTCCAGCGGGACGATGGACTGGAACTGCCGGGCGGTGGCGGCGTTCTCCAGGGTGAGGGCGAGGCGGCCGTCGGCGAAGAGCTGCGGAAGCGTCGCGTGCCGCGCCGCGTCGTATCCCTCGCCCAGCCGCACCATGGCGCGCAGCGCCAGCTCGCGCGAACAGTCCGCCACGGCCATCTGGACGGGCCCGTGACCCATCACCTGCAGGACGGCGCGGCCCGGGTGCTTGAGGCCGGCCCCGATCAGCACGCCGATGGCCGCGAAGTCCGCGAGGAGGGGCCGGATGGCCTCCGGGTAGTCGCGGCGTCCCAGGATCGTCCGCCACAGGGGCCCCAGCCGGACGACCTGCCCGCGGATGTCGAGGTTCTCGAGCAGGAAACGCTGGGTAAGATCGGCCGGTACGGGCGAGGGCATCGGGGGATGATAAACCCGGGTGCCGGCCGGTTGAGGAAGGTCAACCGCGTGCCCGGCGCGGGGCGTAGGTTAAGAGATTGATATCCCGAGAAAAACGAGAAGGTGGCGCCATGTCCACGCACCAGCATCCGCAGTATCCCGAGCCGCAGTCGCTGCTCCCGAACTTCGTCTCCGGCAACGCCGACCGC
>JAHCLE010000031.1 GCA_026125445.1 Burkholderiales bacterium | reverse complement strand
GGCACTCATTCTGCTCCGTTGCCGGGCGGATGCAACTCTCCCTGCCACGACCGGAGCCATCGATGGGGAGAATGATTGCCATCGCGTTTGCCGTTTGCGGCGCGACGTCCGCAGCGGATTGACCGACGTCAAGCGCCGGCCGATCCACGGCCGCAGGCTCTTCGCGGGCGCGGGTAAACTGGTGCCCGAGACACTCTGATCATCCGCGGAGAGAGAAGACCATGAGCGACACCGTCAAGTACCTTCTTGGCGAAGAGAGCATCCCGAAGGCCTGGTACAACATCGCGGCCGACCTGCCCAAGCCGCTGCCGCCGGTGCTGCACCCGGGCACGAAGCAGCCCATCGGCCCGGACGACCTGGCGCCGCTCTTCCCGATGGAGCTGATCCTCCAGGAGGTCTCCACCGAGCGCGAGATCCCCATTCCCGAGCCGGTGCGCGACGTCTACAAGCAGTGGCGGTGCACGCCCCTCTATCGCGCCCGCCGCCTGGAGAAGGCGCTGCAGACCCCGGCGCGCATCTACTACAAGTACGAGGGCGTCTCGCCCGCGGGCAGCCACAAGCCCAATACCGCCGTGGCCCAGGCCTTCTACAACAAGCAGGCGGGCGTGAAGCGGCTCATCACCGAGACGGGAGCGGGGCAATGGGGCAGCTCGCTCGCCTTCGCCGGATCCGTCTTCGGCCTGGAGGTACAGGTCTTCATGGTGCGGGTCTCCTACGACCAGAAGCCCTACCGCCGCGCCCTCATGGAGACCTACGGCGCGCGCTGCATCGCGTCGCCCTCCAACGAGACCCACTCCGGCCGCGAGATCCTCGCCAAGCGCGCCGACCATCCGGGCAGCCTCGGGATCGCCATCTCGGAGGCCGTGGAAGTGGCCGCGCAGCGCGACGACACCAAGTACGCGCTGGGCAGCGTGCTGAACCACGTGCTCCTGCACCAGACCGTGATCGGCCAGGAGGCCATCGCCCAGCTCGAGATGGCGGGCGACTATCCCGACGTGATCGTGGGCTGCACGGGCGGCGGCTCCAACTTCGCCGGGATCGCCTTCCCGTTCATCGGCGCGCAGCTTCGTGGCGGAAAGAAGGTGCGCATCGTCGCCGTCGAGCCCGCCGCCTGCCCCAGCCTTACGCGCGGGCGCTACGCCTACGACTTCGGCGACACGGCGCACCTCACGCCGCTCACGAAGATGCACACGCTGGGCTCGACCTTCACCCCGCCCGGCTTCCACGCCGGCGGCCTGCGCTACCACGGCATGGCGCCGCTGGTGTCGCACCTGCAGGAGCTGGGGCTCATCACCTCGACCGCCTATCACCAGACGGCCTGCTTCGAGGCGGGGGTGCAGTTCGCCCGCGCGGAGGGCATCGTCCCGGCGCCGGAGGCCAACCACGCGGTGAAGGGCGCCATCGTCGAGGCCCTCAAGTGCAAGGAGGAGGGCGTCTCGCGCTCCATCCTCTTCAACCTGTGCGGCCACGGCCACTTCGACATGCAGGCCTACATCGACTACTTCGGCGGCAAGCTGAAGGACATCGACTACGACGAGAAGGAGCTCGCCATGGCGCTGGCCGGGCTGCCCTCGGTGGCGGAGCCGGCCTGAGGAGGTGATCTCCCCGTGAGCGGGGAGCCTCTCTACCTCGCGATCGACCAGGGCACCCACGCGAGCCGCGCGGTGGTCCTGGACGCGCGCGGGACGGTGGTGGCCACCGGCTCGAAGGACCTGGGCCTCGTCCGCCCGCAGCCCGACCGGGCCGAGCAGGACGGCGAGGCGATGGTCGCCTCCATCTACGCCGCGGTCCTGCAGGCGATCGTGAAGCTGGGGGACCGCCGCCAGGACATCGTGGCGGCCGGGCTCGCGAGCCAGCGCGCGAGTTGCGCGTGCTGGGATTCCAACGGCGGCCGGCCGCTCTCGCCGGTGTTCAGCTGGCAGGACCGCCGCGCGCACGAGTGGCTGCGGCAATTCGAGCCGCAGGCGGAGCAGGTCCACCGCAAGACGGGGCTGTTCCTTTCCGCGCATTACGGGGCGAGCAAGCTGCGCTGGGCGCTGGACAACGTGCCCGCGGTGCGCGAGGCGCTGGCGGGCGGGACGCTCTGCTGGGGGCCGCAGGCGAGCTTCCTCGTCTACCGCCTCACCGCCGAGCAGTCCATGAAGGCCGATCCGCAGTGCGCCGCGCGAACGCAGCTCTGGAACATCCACACGCGCGACTGGGATACGGAGTTGCTGGGGCTCTTCGGCATCCCCCAGGGGCACCTGCCGAGGAGCGTGCCCACTTGCCACCGCTACGGGACGATGCGCGTGGGCGAGCTCACGGTGCCGTTGGTCGCGGTGAACGGAGACCAGTCGGCAGCCGTCTTCGCCTTCGGCTGGCCCGAGGAGGACTCCGCCTACGTGAACATCGGCACCAGCGCCTTCGTGCAGCGCGCCGTCACCACGGAGCCGCCCTACGCGCCGAGGAGCCTCACCGGGATCATCCTCGACGACGGCCGGCGGACCGTCTTCGCGGTGGAGGGAAACGTGAACGGCGCGGGCACGGCGCTCGAGTGGCTTCGCACCGAGCTGGGAATCGCGGATGCCATCGAGAAGCTGCCGGAGTGGCTTGCCATGCCCTCGGAGCCGCCGCTCTTCCTCAACGGCATCGCGGGGCTGGGCGGCCCGTTCTGGAAGCCGGACTTCCCCTCGCGCTTCGTGGGAGAGGGCGAGTCCTGGCAGAAGGCGGCGGCGGTCGTGGAGAGCATGGCCTTCCTGCTGCAGGCCAACATCGACGAAATCGGGAAGTACGTGCCGCCCGCGCGGCGCATCCGGGTGAGCGGCGGGGTCTCGCGCTTCGACGGGCTGTGCCGCAGGCTCGCCTCGGTGAGCGGCCTTCCCGTGCACCGGCGCGACGACGCGGAGGCCACCGCGCGGGGGATCGGCTACCTCGCGGCCGGGATGCCGGCGAAATGGAACGAGGCCGCCTCCGAGGAGGTCTTCGCGCCCGAGGCTGACGAGGCCCTCCGGCGGCGCTACGCGCGCTGGCGCGAATTGATGCGCGAGGCGACGGGGATCTAGCCCGCTACTGCTGGACCACGAAGTCGATCACGATCGCGCCCGGTTCCTTCTGGCGGTACTCGATCGACACGGACGAGCCATAGCGCGCCTGCAGCTGCGCGAGGAGGGGCAGGGGGTCGTGGTCGTTCACGAAGCGCATGGTGTCGCCGGGCTGGAGGGCGTCGAGCGCGCCGAAGATCGCGGCGTGCCGGAAGCGCTTGGCGATGCCGCGGGCGTCGAAGGGGTAGATCCGGTCGGGGGAGAGGTGGACGTGCGCGTGGGCGGGCTGGTTCATGGGGATTCTCCGGTTCGTGATGGGGGATTCAGGCGGCCGCGCCGCGGTCGAGCTCGGCGCGCTTGGACTTCACCTGGGCCCAGTCGTCGGCATTGGGGAGGGCGTCCTTCTTCTCCACGATGGGCGGCCAGAGCTTGGCGAGCTCCGCATTGAGCGCGATGAACTCGCGCTGGGCCTTGGGCACGTCGTCCTCGGCGAAGATGGCCTCCACCGGGCACTCGGGAACGCAGAGGGTGCAGTCGATGCACTCGTCCGGGTCGATGGCGAGGAAGTTGGGGCCTTCGCGAAAGGCGTCCGTGGGGCAGACGTCCACGCAATCGGTGTGCTTGCACTTGATGCAGGCTTCGGTGACGACGTAGGTCATGCGGAGTCTTTAAGCAGTATCTATAATGCAGCTTAAGATACCACCCCCGGGCTCACCCGGCAACCGGACTGGTTCAAGGAATCGACATGGCGGAGATCATCAAGGCGTGGCAGTGCATCGGCTGCGGGCGGCTGGAGGGGCCGGCGCAGTGCATCGGGGTGTGCCAGGACCGGGCGGTCGACCTTGTGGACGCCGTGGACTACCGGGCGGCATTGGCCCGGGCAGGGGCGCTGGAGGAGGTGGTCCGGCGGATCGCCACTACCTTCCCGAAGAAGGGCCAGTCCGAGGAGACCTGGCGTGCCCTCCAGGCCGAGGCGCGCAGGGCGCTGGCCTTGGCCGTGCCCGAGGAACCGCTGGCCAAGGCCTTGGAGCCGGGACCATAATCCTCTGGACGCGGGCCGGATTACCCGTCAATATCAACAACCTACGCTCCTTACTTCACCGGGGTACCCAACATGCGCAAGGACCGTTTCGCCATCGCCGCCGTGCTCGCCTTGTCCCTCGGGGCCGCCAATGCCTGGGCCTTCAACTGCTACGAGGTCATCGACAAGGATCAGAACGTCACCTACCGGGCGACCAATCCGCCTTTCGGCATGGAGGGCGATGACTGGACGAAGGGCCAGAACGACCTGCGGGCCAAGAACCTGCACCTGCGCTGGCAGGAAGCCCGGGACTGCACGCCCCAGGTGCTCGGCGTGAGGAAGGCGGAGGCCACGACGAAGGCGGGGGAAATGGTTTTCGACCCGGACGTGATCCTGCGCTCGACGCCGGAATACATGACGGCTAGCGGGCGGCCGACTTCGGTGAGTTCCGGCCGGTAGCAATCGGCTTTGGAAATGAAAAAGGCCCGCCGAATTGGCGGGCCTTTTTGCTTGAAGCTGGCTCCCCGACCTGGGCTCGAACCAGGGACCTGCGGATTAACAGTCCGTCGCTCTACCGACTGAGCTATCGGGGAATTGGCAAGCCCGCAATTATAGGTTTCCGGGCGATTCCGGTCAATTCAGAGGGGAGCCGGGAGCGGGTGGGTATTCGGAAAGGGCCGCGGAATCACGCCCTTGGGCAAGCATTTCCTTGATCCGGGCGCGGGTCTTGAGGAACGGGGAATTGCGGGCGGCCTTGCCGAGAAAGGCGTCCAGGTCGGGGTTCTCGGCGGCGAGGCGGCGAACCAGGGCCAGGAAATGGTCGGTGAGTTCCGGATCGAACTGGCGGCCGCGGAGGCTGGCGATCTCGTCGAGGGCGGCTTCGATTGGTATCGCCTTCGCGTAGGGGCGGCCGTGGGTCATCGTATCGAAGACGTCCGCCAGGGCGACGATCCGGGCGCTCCTGGGTATGGCGAGACCCTTGAGGCCGCGGGGGTAGCCGGAGCCATCCCACCATTCGTGGTGGCAACGGGCGATCTCTTCGGCGATGCGGACTTGGGGGATTTCGCTCTTCGCGAGGATTTCGGCGCCGACGAGGGTGTGTGAAGCGACGAAATCCCTTTCTGCCTTTCGTAGAGCGCTTTCGCTGAAGAGGATCTTCTCCGGTATGCCGAACTTGCCGATGTCGTGCAAGCGTGCCGAAATTTCCATCGCGCAACATGCATCCGGCCTAAAGCCGATGTCGCCCGCAAGCAGAGCTGAGAGCCTACCAACTCGGTAGCCGTGTTCTCCCGTGATGTCCTCTCGAATGTCGGCGGCAACAGCCATGCGCTCGAGCATTTCTTGACGAGAGCGATCGAGCTCACGCTGAAGTACCTTCGCCTTCAGTTCCGCCTCCGCTCTATCAAGTTCGGCTCTATTCAGGCGAGACCCAAGAATTGTTCCGCTCATGCTGCCCTTAAGAGTCGCGAGATTGGCGGCAGTCGTATCTAGGTGAAGCGCTTCAAGGTGACCGCGCAGGTGACGCGTAGTCTCGAGTGCGAGCTCGCATTGCCCAATGGCGTCGTAAGCCTGCGCAAGCGCCCACAGGGCATCCGAGTAAATGCGAGGATGCCGAAGGCGGCAATTGGCGACGGTCTCCTCAAGAATTCCAATGCCGCACTGAGGATCACCGGTCATTACCTCCGTTAGACCGTCAACGATTGCAACGATCAATTGCTGACGAGGCGCAGGGAACCTGGAAACCAGCTTCTTGAGGTATTTAACGCGTTCCCTAGCCTCTCCAGCATTATTCGTGGCGACAAGAGCGAGGATTAGGTGCTCCTCGCGGACGACTCTCGAAGATGCCTCCTGAACCGTTTGTGGCTCGGGATAGTTGACAAGCATTCGCCGTGACCACTCGAGCGCCCCCAGGTAATCGCCGAGGCGATACTGGGCCAATGCAATATTGCTGTAAGCACTACGAAGGAAATTCGGTTCCGATAGAACGTGAGTGTTGGCAAGGCGGATACATCGATGCGCGCATGCAACTGCTTCTGCGTATAAGCCCGAATCGACAAAAAGCGCCGAAAGGTTGTTCCACACTTTGCACTCACCTGCAGTGTCATTGAGGTCTTGCGCAAGAGTCAGCGCCTGTAGATACGATTGGAGTGCCTCGCAGTGATTCCCTGAGTCTGCAAATAGCGCGCCTAGTGCGCACTGAAATCGGCGCAGATCATGAAGTCGATGGGTTTGGGCGGCCAGGTCAATCGCGTGTTTAGCGAAAGTGACTGCGTCTTGCGAATCGCCGTAGTACCAGAGGAAGAGGCAAGCACGAAACATGCACTCCAGCCTTGCGCCTGGGTGTGCCGTGCCTCGCAATCTGACTAGATCTTTGCCCAGTTGCCGAAAGAAGATCGCCGCGTCTCTTTCGGACGCCTTCTCAATCTCACCTGATCGTTCAAGCGCTCGTGACAGCAGCCTAGAAATCCCAGGGCTTGAGGCAGCTGGGGAGAGTCTGACTGCACTGGCGAGATCCCGAAGGACTGGATCGACACTCACGGCGACCCCTGCTGATAACAACGGTCGCCAAAATACTACCAGACGTTAACCATGTAATCCAGCGAATCTGCTGGATCATTGGGGGAGCGCTAGCGCTGGAGATCAAGCCTACTATTGGCGCCGCTTCCGTCTGGCTCCTTGGACTTCCTAAGTGTGTCCCAAATCTTTGAACGCGCCTGGAGGAACGGCGATCCCAAGGCCGCCTGTCCAAGGAAGGCATCTAGATCTGTGTGTTCGACTCGAAGCTTCTCAATCAGCACCAAGAAATAGTCGGTTAGCTGCGGATCAAATTGCTTACCTTTGAGCCACGCAATTTCATCGATCGCGCGATCCAAAGGCCACGCTTCCTTGTAGGGACGTTTATGTGTCAGGGCGTCGAAAACGTCGGCGAGCGCCGAAATTCGCGACGCCAAAGGAATCGCAGTTCCAGAGAGATTGCCCGGGTATCCTGACCCATCCCACCATTCGTGATGGTATCGAGCAATTTCCTCAGCCATCTGCATGTGCGGAATATTGCTTTTGGACAGCAACTCAGCCCCGACTGTCGTATGCGACCGCATCACTAGGCGTTCGGCATCGTTCAGCTTGTCAGGCTTCAGCAGTATTGCGTCTGGTACCCCGATCTTGCCGATGTCGTGAAGTCGAGCGGCAAGCTCGATCATGAATGACGTACCTTCGTCACAGCCGTATTCCGCTGCCAAAAGCGCCGAGAGCTTGCCAACTCTGTAGGAGTGCTCGCCGGTCGAGTCGTCTCGAAGTTCAGCGGTAACTGCGAGTCGCTCCAGCATCTCGATGCGCGAGCGAAACAGCTCTTGTTCGGCTACTTTCCCTCTTAGTGCCGCTTCGCGGCGCTCAAGGGCAACTGCATCCGATTTCACGCCCGCCAGGTCCATCCCTACCCGGTCGAGGTGAAGTCTTACGTGCTTCAGGGCGTTATCCTGCTGTACCTGTCGCGTTGCCTCCATCATCTCTCGTAGATATACCAAGGCTCTCTGCGGCTGGCCGAGGAATTCGAAGGACTTGACGAGTGCAGCCAAGTTGTCGCGCAACATTGCGCGAAGCAATCGCGCCTTTTCCAGTGTTGCGGTAAGTCGAGAAATTCCGACATCTGCCTTGCCTGCGTGCACTTCGCACAGACCTTCTGCAATGGCGGCAGAAATTTCGGCTCTGGCGGAATGCGACTCCGTGGCAAACCGCTTTGCGATGGCGCTGCGCTCTATCGCTCGTTCAACGTTGTTCACCTCGAGCAGCAGGCGTGTGTAGTTGTTCTCAAGCAGAACACGAGACAACATTTCCTTTGCGTTCTTTGGATCATGTACTTCCTTGAGTGCCGCTTCAGCTGCGCGGAGACCTCGCGCAAAGTCCTCAAGGTGCAATGATGCAAGCGCAACATTTGAAAGCGCAGTTAAACGCCAAGCTTGGAGTTCAGGGCTCTCTCCAGCAATGGTCAGCACTCGTTCAAAGCAGTCGATCGCGTCTCGATATTGAGCGGCATATAGGAGTGCTACTCCAATATTGATCCAGACGACACACTCGCCATCTTTGTCTGATAACTGCTGAACGATTTCTAGGGCATGCGCATGGCATTCAATCGCTTCAGAAATATTGCCCGTATCGGCAAACATGATGCCTAGAGCAGTGAGCGACTTTCTTTCCAGCGTCTTCATACCAGATATGGAAGCCAGCTCGCTTGCCTGTTTCGCAGGGTCGATTGCCAGGAACGGGGCGCCCATTAGGTACAGGCATTGTGCGAGATCGATCAAACAGCCGATTCGCAATTCCGCGTTTTCGTTGCCCTGGAGTCGCCGAAGCGCCTCGACGATCGTTGAACACTCAGCCGAGCTAATTGCGATTCCGGAATGCAGACTCTTCTTCAAGTCATGCGATAGCCTAGTCAAAGCCTCCGCAATCAAAGGATCGCCAGCGGCCTGCGAGCGTGAGGTTGCCGCCTGGATGCCGGATGCAATGGCAGATTGGGCAGGCATTGCTAAACCTTTCACTGTTAATTAAGCTCTGAAAATTGTGAGCTAAGTCACAGTTTTACCACAAGAATCGCAGGCATTGATCGATTCCTCATTATCCTCAGGACCGGTCGATAGCCGACGAATATGAATGTCGGTGGCGTTTGTGCTGCCGAAGCGCACCCGGTGCAATGCCGGAAGCTACAAACCTGCCCTAATTTGGGGTGAATGTTCGCAACAAGCGCGCCAATAGTGCGGCAATGAGGGGTTTTTGAGTGTTTGTGAGCCGCCTAGAGTATCGAGGGCTGTCATTTATCTAATTGTTTTCATTCATTAAAAGCGAGGATCTTATGGAATTACAGGACCGTGAAATCAGGGAAGTCGAAAAAGCCGTTAGCGACGCTGAATCGGCCGTTCGCGAACTCGGCGAACTCGAACTCTCGCTGGTCGGTGGCGGCAGTGGCGATGTGGCGTTTGGCTGATTTCCCTAACTAACTGAGGACTACCCAAATGGACTTCAACAAGATCGAAGTGCTGGAAATCGAAAAGACCGTCAACGACGCTGAATCGGCCGTTCGCGAACTCGGCGAACTTGAGCTCTCGCTGGTCGGCGGCGGCAGTGGCGACGTGGCGTTTGGGTAGGGCGAAGGACGATGGCGCCCAGCGGAGGGAAGCGACCAGCGATACCGATCAAGCCAGCGTGAACGTCTTGATCTTGTCGGCGGTCGATTCTGGGCGATGACTTACCACAACAAGCGTCTGGCCCTGCGCGGCCAGCCCGCTCGAAATGCTTCTTTCGAGCTGGACGTCCAATTGATCGAACGCTTCATCCAGGAAAAGGACCTGCGGCTTCCGATAAAGCGCCCTGGCCAATAGGACCCGCTGCTTCTGCCCCCCCGAAAGGGCGGCACCCAGCGAGCCGACGATCGTGTTGTAGCCCATGGGCATCGCGGAAATGTCCGCGTCGATCATGGCGAGGCGCGCGCATTCGCGCACGCGCTGCGGATCGTGCTCGGGGTCGAAGAAGCTGATGTTGTCCTCGATGGTGCCCACGAAGAGCTGGTCGTCCTGCATCACGGCGCCGATCTTGCGCCGGTAGTGGCCGATGTCGAGGTCCTTGAGATTCCTGCCGTTCACCAGCACCGCGCCTTCCGTGGGCTCCAGCAGCCCCACCAGCACCTTGATCAGCGTGGTCTTGCCGCAGCCCGACGGCCCCACGATCGCCACCGTCTCCCCGGGCGCCACCGAGAAGTCCACCCCCCGGAACACGAACCCCTCCGGACCGTAGGCGTAGGCGACCCCCTTGGCCTCGATGGTGATGGGCGCGCCCGACGAATCCCCGGGCAGGCCCGCGCGAGTGACCTCTTCCTCCGCCAGAGCGATGTCGGCGATTCGCTCGGCGTGCAGGTCCAGCATCCGGAAGTCGTTCCACTTCTCCACCAGCGCGTTCACCCGGGTGAGGAACACGAGCTTGAACCCCAGGAAGGCGTAGAGCATCCCGACGGAGAACCTCCCCTCCATCACGGCCAGCGCCCCCAGCCAGATGACCGCCACGTTCTCCAGGCCGAAGATGAGGGCGCTCGCCGCGCGCTGGGCGATGCCCACGTTCTGCACCTTCACCCCGGCGTTGATCTGGTCCACCACCAGGTTCTGGTAGGCCGAGCGCCGCTCGTTCTCGCGCAGGTTCAGCTTGATGGCCATCATCCCGCGCAGCGTCTCGATGAAGTGCGTGCCGCTCTTGGCCTCGTGGGAGAGCTGCTCGTCGGTGGCGTAGCGCTGCGGGTAGTAGAGCACCCAGCGCACGGCCACATAGAGGAGGGCAGCACCCAGCACCACGGCCGTGAGCGTGAGGCTGTACCAGGCCATCACGACGAGAGTCAGCACGACCATAAGGCCGTCGACCATCGTCTCCACGAAGGTCGTGGTGAGCGTGCGCTGCACCGCGTCCACGCTGCGGAACTTGGAGACGATGTCGCCGATGTTGCGCTTCTCGAACCAGGTCAGCGGCAGCTTCACCAGGTGCGCGAAGAGGGTCGACAGAAGCCTCAGGTTGAGGTTGGTCGAGAGATACACGCTCACCCACGCCCGCACCGCCGTCACGGCCACCGTGATCACCACCAGCGCCCCGAAGGCCACCCCGAGCACGGTCAGCAGGTCGCGGTCGCGCCCCACCAGCACGCGGTCCACCACGAGCTGCAGGAAGAAGGGCATCGCGATGGCGAAGACTTCCAGCGCCAGCGACAGGATGAGGATCTGCGCGAGCGTCCCCTTCAGGCCGCGCGCCACCCCCAGGAGCTGGGTCGCCTTCACCTGCTCGCGCTCGTCGCGGGGCTTGAAGCTCGAGGCGGGGGAGAACTCCATCGCCACGCCGGTGTAGTGGCGCGAGGCCTCGTCCAGCGGCATCACCCGCCGGCCGCGGGCCGGGTCGTGGATCACCAGGCGCCGGCCCTTCACCGCCACCAGCACCACGAAGTGGTTCATGTCCCAGTGCAACACGGCCGGGAGCTGGAGCTTGCCCAACGCCTCGAGGGGCGCCTGCACCCCGCGCGAGGTGAGCCCCATGCCCTCGGCGATCTGGGCGACGTTCTTGAGCGTGATGCCCTTGAGCGAGGGCGAAAGCCGCACCCGCATCGCCGAGAGGTCGGTGAGGTAGCCGTGGAAGGAGGCCACCATGGCCAGGCACGCGATGCCGCACTCGGGCGCCTCGCTCTGCAGGATCACCGGCACGCGGCGGCTGAAGATCCCGCTCATCTCAGAGCCTCCCCCGCAGCTGCAGCACCGGCTCGAAGAGCCACTCGAGCAGCGTGCGGCGCTCGAGCAGGATGTCGGCGTTCACGAGCATGCCGGGGCGAAGCGCGATCTCGGCGCCCAGGGCCGCGACGCTCTGGCGCTCGAGCTTCACGTCCACGCGGTAGACGGGCTCCCTCACCGTGAGCGGGCCGATCTTGTCGCCGGGCGCCCAGACGTTGCGGCTGATCTCCAGGACGGTGCCCCTGTACTGGCCGAAGCGCTCGTGCGGGAAGGCCTCGTAGCGCAGCACCACCTGCTGGCCCTTCTGGATGAAGCCGATGGCGCGCGAGGGCACCAGAAGCTCCACGTGCAGGCCGCTTCCCTTGGGCAGCACCGTGGCGAGCGGCGTGTCGGCCGGCACGGACTGGCCCTGCACGACGGCGATGTTGGTCACCGTGCCGCTCACCGGCGCCTTGATCACCGTCTCGCGGCGCGCTTCCGCCCCGGCGAGGCTCTCCTGCAGCTCGGAGAGCTGCCGCGAGACCTGGTCCACCTGGCCGCGGGACCGCAGCTGGATCGAGGGCTCCTCCATCTTCGCCGCGGAAAGGTCGCGGTCGACCTGCGAGCGGGTGCGCCGGAGGGCCTGGAGCTTGATCTCCTGGTCCGTCACCTCGTCCTGCTTCTGCTTGGCCACCAGGTCGGAGACGAACTTCTCCTTGGCGAGCTGCTGGAATCGCGTGGCCTGCTCGCGGGCGCTCCGCACGCGCTCCTCCTGCAGCTTGATCTCTCGGTCGGCCTGGGCGAGCTCGCCCTCGAGGTCCTTCACGCGCTTCCTCACCTGCGCCACCTGCTGCTCGCCCAGCTCCTTCACCTGCTGCTGCTCCCGCTCGAGGAGGTTCCGGCGGCTGGCGAGCTCGGTGGCGGAGGTCTCGGCCGTGGAGCGGTCGTAGGTGATCCTCGCGATGGGGGCGCCGGCCGCGACCTCGTCGCCCTCCTTGATGAGGAGCTCGGCCACGCGGCCCGGGTCGGGGATGAGGACGCGCGCGGCGCCCACGTCCAGGGCCAGGTATCCCTCGACGCGCTCGCGGCGCGTGTATTCGCCCCAGATCGCCACGGCGACGATCACGAGCGCGATGGCGGCGGCGAGCAGCGTGTAGACCCAGTAGGCCACCGGGCGGGCGAGCGTCGTCTCCCCCAGGTACTTCTCGCGCTGGGCGTCGATCGCCTCCTGCCGGAAGAGGTTGCGGCTCAAGTCGTGCGCTCCGTGGCCGCGGGGGACCGGAGCTTGTCGTCGTTGGGGTGGCGCATGAGCGTCGGATTGTAAGGGGCTTGCGTGGTGGACCGGGCTGGTGATAATGTTTTCACCATGCACGAGCTCACCGCCCGCCAGGCCGAGATCCTCGCCTTCATCCGCCGCCACCTCGCGGAGGAGGGCCGCCCCCCCACGCGGCCGGAGCTCGCGCGGGCCTTCGACCTGGGCTCCACCAACGGGGTGCAGAAGCACCTCCTGGCCCTCGCGGCCAAGGGCGCCATCGAGCTCGTCCCCAACGCCGCGCGCGGCATCCGCCTGCTGGAGGAAGCGGGCCTTCCCCTGGTGGGACGGGTCGCCGCCGGCAGCCCCGTGCTCGCCATCGAGAACGTGCTGGGCCGCTACCCGGTGGATCCCTCGCTCTTCAACCCGCGCGCCGACTACCTCCTGCAGGTGCGGGGCCTGAGCATGCGCGACGAGGGCATCCTGGATGGCGACTGGCTGGTCGTGCACCGAACGAGCGAGGCCCGCAGCGGCCAGCTCGTCGTCGCGCGCCTGGGCAACGACGTCACCGTGAAGCGCCTGAAGCTTCGCGGCACCCGGGCCGAGCTCATCCCCGCCAACCCGGATTTCCAGACGCTGCACCTGGACCTCACGCGCGACACGCTCGAGATCGAGGGCATCGGCGTGGGCGTCATCCGCAACCTCACCGCCGCGGCCCCGCCGGCCGCGCACGCCCGCCGGGTCCACCGCCTGTGAACGCGCTCGTCGATCCGGCGCGCTTTCCCGGCGTCTGGCGCGCGGGGGATGTCGACCAGGCCGCCCCCGCCGGCATCGCCTCCGGCCACCCGCGCCTGGATCTCGAATTGCCCGGCGGTGGCTGGCCGCGCGCGGGGCTGGTGGAAGTCCTCCACGATGGCGCCGGGGTGGGCGAGGTCTCCCTCCTGCTGCCCGCCCTCAAGGCCGTGGCCGGCGAGGGCCGGGCCGTGGCCTGGATCAACCCGCCGCACCTTCCCTATGCTCCCGCGCTGGCGCTGGCCGGCGTGCCCCTCGAAGCTTGCCTGGTGGTCCGCCCCGCCTCGGCCGAGGAGGCGCTCTGGTCCGCGGACCAAGCGCTTCGCTCGGGCGCGTGCGGGGCGGCTCTTTTCTGGCTGCCCGGGAAGACCGACTACGCCTGGCTTCGCCGCCTGCAGGTGGCCGCGGAATCCGGCCGCACCCTCGCCATCCTCTTCCGTTCCACTTCCGCCGCGGCCAACGCCACGCCCGCGCACCTGCGGGTCGTCGTCGCGCGCCGCGAGGGCCTGCTGCAGGTGTCGCTCCCCAAGCGGCGCGGCCCGCCCCTCGTCCATCCCATCGCCCTGCGCCTGGCGGCCTGAGGAAGGCCCCGCCGTGCTCTGGGTCGCGCTCGAACTGCCCGCATTGCCCCTTCAGCTCGTGGAGCGCGCCCGCGCCGAGCCGCTGCCGCTCGTCGTGGCCGAAGGCCCCGCGCAGCGCCCGCTCGTGGCCTGCGCCAACGCCGCCGCGCGCGCGGCGGGCGTTCGCGAGGGCATGGCGGTCGCGGCGGCCAAGGCACTCGTGGCGGACCTGCGCTCGATCGACCGGGACGAGGCCGCGGAGCGCGAAGCCCTCGAGCGCCTGGCCGGCTGGGCGGCGCAATACACGCCCGCGGTCTCCATCGAGCCCACCGGTCTTGTCCTCGAGGTCGAGAGCAGCGTCAGGCTCTTCGGGGGGCTGGCGAAGCTCCTCGCGGCGCTGCGCGCGGGCGTGCGCGCGCTGGGCCTGCAGGCCACGCTGGGCATCGCGCCCACGCCGCTCGCCGCGCGCGCCTTTGCCCGGGCGGAAGTCCGCGGTGTCCCCGTGCGCAGCTGCACCACGATGGCGGAGTTGCCCTCGCGCCTGGCCGACCTGCCTCTCTTCCTCCTCGAGTGGCCGGGGCGCACGCTCGAGCACCTCGCCGATCTCGGCGTCGTGCGCGTGAAGGATGCGCTGGCCCTTCCGCGCGCCGGCTTCTCGCAGCGCTTCGGGCCGGAGGCCCTCGGCGTCCTCGATCGGCTCGCCGGCCGCGTGCCCGATCCGCGGCTGCCCTTCGTGCCGCCCGCGCGCTACCGCGCCCGGCTGGAGCTTCCCGCCGAAGCCGAGGGCGTGGAGGCGATCCTCTTTCCCCTCAAGCGCCTGCTGGCGGAGATGGAGGGCTACCTGCGCGGGCGCGGCGCCGGCGTGCAGGAGCTGGACCTCGTCCTCGAGCACGGCCGTCGCAGCCACACGAGCCTCGCGCTTTCCTTCGCCACGCCGGAACGCGAGGCCGAATTCATCCTCTCGATCGCGCGCGAAAGGCTCTCGCGCCTGGAGCTCGCCGCGCCCACCGTGGGGCTTCGCCTCGTGGCCGAGCGGCTGCAGCCCTTCGCCCCTCGCGAGGGCACCTGGCTTCCCGGCCGCGAGGAGCGGGCCGTGGGGCGCGCGCGCCTCGTCGAGCGCCTGGCGGCACGGCTGGGGCAGGGGCGGGTCTTCGGCATCGCGCTCGCGGAGGACCATCGTCCCGAGCGCGGCTGGAAGAACCCGCCGGCCGCTTCCTCGCGCGCGCGCTTCGACGGCGGCGCCCGCCCGGTCTGGCTCCTCAACCGGCCCCAGAGGCTGGTGGCGGGCGAGTCGGGGCCGTCGCTGCAGGGGCAGCTGAAGCTCCTCGCGGGGCCGGAGCGCATCGAGACGGGCTGGTGGGACGGCGAGCCCGTGAGCCGCGACTACTTCGTCGCCGCCAACGCAGCCGGCGAGACGGTGTGGATCTACCGCGAGCGGCGCGATCCCGGCGCGTGGTGGCTGCACGGCGTCTTCGCATGAAGGCGGGTCGACCATGGTCCCCGGCTACGCGGAGCTGCACTGCGTCTCCAACTATTCGTTCCTGAGGGGGGCGTCGGACCCGGAGGAGCTCGTCCACCGCGCCGCGAAGCTGGGCTACGGCGCGCTCGCGATCACCGACGAGTGCTCCGTCTCCGGCGTCGTGCGCGCGCACCTCGCGGCGAAGGACGCCGGGATGCGCCTCATCGTCGGCAGCGAGCTTCGCCTCGCCTGCGGCCTGCGCCTCGTCCTGCTGGCGCAGTCGCTCGCGGGCTACGAGCGGCTCTGCGAATTGATCACGCGCGCACGCCGCGCGGCCCCCAAGGGCGAGTACCGCCTCGCGCGCGAGGACTTCCCCGCCGCCGCCGAGGGCCTGCTCGCCTTGTGGCTGCCGGCGGGGGAGGGCGCGGCGGAGGAGGGGGCCTGGGTGCGCAACCGCTTCCCGGGCCGGGCGTGGATCGCGGTCGAGCTGCACAAGGGGCCGGACGACGCGGGGCGGCTCGCCGCCCTCGAGTCCCTGGGCGAGCGACTCCGCCTGCCGCTCGTCGCCGCCGGAGACGTGCACATGCACCGGCGCAACAGGAAGCGCCTGCAGGACGTGCTCACCGCCATCCGCCTCAAGGTGCCGGTCTCGGAAGCCGGGCGCCGGCTGCAGCCCAACGCGGAGCGGTATCTCCGTCCCATCGGGCGCCTGGCCGCCGCCTACCCCGCGAAGCTGCTGGCCGCCACGATGGATGTCGCCGCGCGCTGCGATTTCTCGCTCTCGGAGATCCGCTACGAGTACCCGCGCGAGCTGGTCCCCGCCGGCGAGACGCCGGCCACGCACCTTCGCAACCTCGCCTGCGAGGGCATGGCGCGCCGCTACCCGGCGGGGCCGCCGCCCTCCGTGGTGGCCACCGTCGAGCACGAGCTTCGCCTCATCGCGGAGATGGGCTACGAGCCCTTCTTCCTCACCGTGCACGACATCGTGGTCTTCGCGCGCAGCCGCTCGATCCTGTGCCAGGGGCGCGGGTCGGCCGCCAATTCCGCCGTCTGCTACTGCCTGGGCATCACCGAGGTGGATCCCGGCCGCATGTCGGTGCTCTTCGAGCGCTTCATCTCCAAGGAGAGGAACGAGCCTCCCGACATCGACGTCGACTTCGAGCACCAGCGGCGCGAGGAGGTGATCCAGTACCTCTACGCGAAGTACGGCCGCGAGCGGGCCGCGCTCACCGCGGTGGTCATCACCTACCAGCCCCGCAGCGCCCTCAGGGACGTGGGCAAGGCCCTCGGCCTGTCGCTGGACCAGGTGGACCTGCTCGCGAAGTCGCTCTCGTGGTGGGACGACCGCGAGGCCCTGAAGACGCGCCTGGTGGAGGCCGGCTTCGACCCGGGAAACCGCGTCGTGAGGCAGGTGGTGGAGCTCACGGGCGAGCTGGTGGGCTTCCCGCGCCACCTCTCGCAGCACCCCGGCGGCTTCGTGATCGACAACCGGCGCCTGTCGCGGCTGGTCCCGGTCGAGAACGCTTCCATGCCCGATCGCACCGTCATCCAGTGGGACAAGGACGACCTCGACGCCCTGGGGCTGCTCAAGGTCGACGTCCTCGGCCTCGGGATGCTCTCCTGTATCCGGCGCGCCATCGACCTCGTGAACGGCTACCGGAAGACCCGCCTCACGATGGCCGGCATCCCCGCCGAGGACCCGGCCGTCTACGAGATGGCCCAGCGCGCCGACACGATCGGCGTCTTCCAGATCGAGTCGCGGGCGCAGATGTCGATGCTGCCGCGCCTGAAGCCCGCCTGCTTCTACGACCTGGTGATCGAGGTGGCGATCGTTCGCCCCGGCCCGATCATGGGCGGCATGGTCCACCCCTACCTGCGGCGGCGGGAGGGCAAGGAGGCGGTGACCTATCCCAGCGAGGCGGTGAAGGGGGTCCTGGAGCGCACCCTCGGCGTGTCCATCTTCCAGGAGCAGGTGATGCAGCTCGCGGTGGTGGCGGCCGGCTTCACCCCCGGCGAGGCCGACAAGCTGCGCCGGGCCATGGCCGCCTGGCGCCGCCGCGGCGGGATCGAGCCCTTCCGCGACCGGCTCGTGAAGGGGATGCTCGAGAGAGGCTACGCCCAGGCCTTCGCCGAGCAGATCTACCAGCAGATCCAGGGCTTCGGCGAGTACGGCTTCCCGGAATCCCACGCCGCCAGCTTCGCGCTCCTGGTCTACGTTTCCTGCTGGCTCAAGCGCCACGAGCCGGCCGCCTTCGCCTGCGCGCTCCTGAACAGCCAGCCGCTGGGCTTCTACAGCCCGTCCCAGATCGTGCAGGACGCCCGCCGCCACGGGGTCGAGGTGCGCCCGGTCGATGTCCTGGCGAGCGAGTTGGAGAGCACGCTGGAGCCCGGACCGGGGGGCGAACCGGCCATCCGGTTGGGGCTCGGGAGGGTCAATGGACTTAAAGTCGAATCTTCGGAAAGAATCGCAATATCAAGAAAAGAAAGGCTATTTATTTCCGTAGATGATCTGGCGCGGCGCGCGGGGCTGGACAAGCCGGACCTTGCCCACCTGGCCAAGGCGGATGCCCTGGCAACGCTCGCCGGGCACCGCCGCGAGGCCCTGTGGTCGACGCTGGCCGTGGACGAGGCCACCCGGCTGGCCCTGCCGGCGGGCGCGGAGTCCGCGCGGGCCGGGCTGGCGGCGCCCAGCGAGGGCCAGGAGGTCGCCAGCGACTACGCCGCCACGGGGCTCACGCTTCGCCGGCACCCGCTGGCGATCCTCAGGAACCGCTTGAAAACCAGGGGCTTGCGAACGGCCCAGGAAGTGGCCGACGCCCGCCACGGGCAGTGGATCCGCACCTCGGGTATCGTCACCTGCAGGCAGCGCCCGGCCACCGCGAGCGGCGTGCTCTTCGTGACCCTGGAGGACGAGACGGGCTACGTGAACCTGGTGGTCTGGAACGACATCGTGGAGCGGAACCGCCGGCCGATCCTGGGCTCGCGGCTCCTGGCGGTGGGCGGGCAGGTGCAGAAGCAGGGGCTCGTGGTCCATGTCCTGGCGAGGCGTTTCGAGGACCTGAGCCGCCTCCTGGGGGAGCTCCGGACGCAGAGCCACGACTTCCACTGAGGCGGGCCCTCAGTCGATCAGCTTGCCGTTCGCGTCGTAGAACGGGAACCGGCCCCCGTAGTCGCCGATGAAGGTGAGGTGGCTCACCAGGCCCGCGCCCTCGCGCCAGTAATGCAGCTCGCAGGTCGGCGGCTCGAGGACGAAGTCGTGCGAGGCGTCCGGATCCAGGTCGAACACGCAGGAGTGCGACGGGCTCGGAGCGATGCTCGCCGTGACGCCGTGCCAGGCGAGGTGGATGGGGCGGTGGACATGGCCGCAGAGCAGGCGCGTGACCTGTCGGTGACGCTCGAGGAGCGCCCCGAGCGCCTCGCCGTTGTGGCAGTTCTGCCAGTCCATGTTGGCGAGGCCCGTGAGGAACGGCGGGTGGTGCATGAAGAGTACCGTCTCGCGTTCCGGCGCGCGCCGGAGCTGGGCATCCAGCCAGCCGAGCCGCGCCTCGCACAGCTCGCCCCGCGGCTCGCCGGCGACCACCGTGTCGAGCCCGACCAGGCGCAGCGGATAGTCCTCCAGGACGTAGTGCAGGAACTCGCCCGCCTTCGGCAGGTAGGCGTGGTCGGCGAACGCCTTGCGCATGGCCCCGCGTTCGTCGTGGTTGCCCGGAATGACGTGGACCGGCATGCGTAGCGGCGAGAGGATCTCGCGCAGCAGCGCGTATTCCTCGGGCCTGCCGAGGTCGACGAGGTCGCCCGTCAGCAGGACGATGTCGGGCCGGGGCGCGAGCGCGTTCAGGTGCGTCACGCAGTTCGCGAGCTTGTCCGCAGAATCCACCTTCCGGTAGGCGAGCCTGCCCGCGGCCTTGATGTGGGTGTCGGTGACCTGCGCGATCAGCATGTCAGTCGCGAAGCCGCAGCAGCGCCCCGGGCTCGATGCGAAGGCCGATGGACTGGCCGACCCGGAACTCCCGGTGCTCCGTGGTCTCGACCACCACCGTGCGGTCGGCGACGCCGGTCACGTGCAGGCGCGTGCGGTCGCCCAGGAAGAACTGCTGCTCCACCACGCCGCGAAGAGGCGCCCCGGCCTCCTCGACGATGCGCGCGTCGTTGGGGCGGAAGAGGACCTGCATCTCGCCGGAGCCCTGCTGATCCGCCCAGTCGATGCGCCCGCCCGGCAGCTCCAGGGCGCCGCCGCGCAGCGTGCCGGTGACGCGGTTCATCGTGCCGATGAAGTCGGCGACGAAGGAGCTGGCCGGCTTGTAGTAGATCTCGCGCGGGCTTCCGGTCTGGACGATCGCCCCCTTGTTCATCACGGCGATGCGGTCGCCGATGGCCATCGCCTCGCCCTGGTCGTGGGTGACATACGCCGCGGTGATGCCGAGCGAGTGCAGCAGCACGTCGATCTCGATGCGAAGCCGCTCGCGCAGCAGCGCGTCCAGGGCGGTAAGGGGCTCGTCGAGCAGAAGCACCCGGGGCTGCACGGCGATCGCGCGAGCCAGCGCCACGCGCTGGCGCTGCCCGCCGGAGAGCTCCGTGATGCGCCGCTCGCGCAGCTCCGAGATCTGCATCATCCGCAGCATCTCGTCGACCCTCCTGGCGCGCTTGTCGGGCGCCACGCCGTGGACCTTGAGCCCGTAGGCGATGTTGTCCCCGACATTCATGTTGGGAAAAAGCGCGTAGGACTGGAACACCATGCCGACGTTGCGGTGCTCGATCGGCTGGCTGGTCACGTCCTCGTCGTCGAAGTAGACCCGCCCGCCTTCATCCGGCGACTCCAGCCCGGCGATCACGCGCAGGAGCGTGGTCTTGCCGCAGCCCGAGGGGCCGAGGAACACGATCGTCTCGCCGCCGCGCATCTCGAGGGAGGTCTTGTCCAGCGCGCGCGTGCCGTTGGGAAACGTCTTGGCGCAGTCCACCAACCGAATTGCCGTGCCGGCCTTGCCGTTCATGCGCCTTTTCTTGTCCGGGTACTTTGAACGCCGTAGCGCTGGAGCGCGACGAGGAGCGGGGTGATCATGATGAAGAACACGAGCGTATAGGCGCTGCCGATCTCCAGGCGCATCGAGGCGTAGCTGTCGGCCAGCCCCACGGGCAGCGTCATGGTTTCCGGAGTATGCATCATCCACGTGAGGTTGAACTCGCCGATCGACAGCGTCACGACGGTGAGCGCGCCGGCGACGATCCCGGAGCGCGCGTTCGGCAGGACGATCCCGAAGAAGCGGCGCCAGAAGCCCGCGCCCAGGCTGGCGGCGCTCTCCTCGAGGACCTGGAAATTGAACGACGACAGCACGGCGAGCACCGATCGGACCATGAAGGGCAGGGTGTAGAGCACGTGGCCGACGAGGATGAAGCCCCAGCTCGTGCGGAAGTCGCGGAAGCCGCCGTAGGTGATGATCAGGGCCAGCGCGATCGCCAGGCCCGGGATGGCCACCGGCAGCACCAGGAACTCCTCGATCAGCCGGGTCGCCATGCCGGGGCGCTTGGCGAGCACGTAGGCGGCGGGAACGCCGACGACGAGAGTCACGGCGAGGGTCGCGAGCGCGATGTACATGCTGCGGAAGATGGTCGGCGCGTAGAGCTCCCACACCACGCCGATCCAGCGCGTGG
The DNA here is from genome assembly GCA_026125445.1 of Burkholderiales bacterium. Lineage (GTDB taxonomy): Bacteria > Pseudomonadota > Gammaproteobacteria > Burkholderiales > Usitatibacteraceae > FEB-7. Next base: position 8,765 of record JAHCLE010000031.1, on the reverse strand, counting down.
TGAAGCCGCTCTTCACGCCGACGAAGAAGTTCTCCGTGAGCCCCGCGACGATCGACATGAACACCGGGACGAGCAGGAAAGAGCAGACGAGCAGCGTGAACGCGAGCTGCAGCCAGAAGTAGGGCGTGCGCCGCATGGCCGCCTCAGCCCGCCGCCGCCGCGGTCGCGCCCGCCGCGACCCGCGAGAGCGCCAGCGTGGCCCAGGTGATGATCCCGAGCACCATGCTGAGCGCCGCCGCCAGGGCGATGTTGGCGAGCAGCGTGAACTCGGTGTAGATCACGATCGGCAGCACCTTGATGTCGGTGGCGAGCGTGAACGCGGTGCCGAACGCGCCCATCGAGGTCGCGAAGCAGATCGCGCCCGAGGCGATCAGCGCGGGCTTCAGGGCCGGCAGGATCACGTCGACGATCACCCGCCACGGGTTGGCGCCAAGCGACCTGGCCGCCTCCTCGAGCGCCGGGTCGAGCTTCTCCGCCGCCGCCATGATGGTGAGGATCACGCGCGGGATGGAGAAGTAGATGTAGCCGGTGAAGAGCCCCGCGATGGAATAGGCGAACACCAGGCGGCCCGCGCCGAAGGTCGAGGTGATCTCGCCGATGAGCCCGGTGCGCCCGGCGAGCATGATCACCATGAAGCCGACCACCACGCCGGGAAAGGCGAGGGGCAGGGTGAGCATGGAGATCAGCGCCTCGCGGCCGAGGAAGTGGTTGCGCTCCAGGAACACTCCTGCAATCCCGGCGATGACGAGCGTGGCGACCGTCACGGTCACCGACAGCACGATGGTGGAGGCGAGCGCCTGGAAGTACTGAGGGTTCGTGACGACGGCCGTGTAGGCCGCAATGCCCAGCTTGCCGGTGGCGCCGACCACGGCCAGGCGGGCCAGCGGAAGCAGGAAGAATGCGGCGCCGACGACGATCGCCGGCGCCACCATCAGCAGCAGGAAGCGGTTCTCGCGGCCTCGCATGGAAGGTCGCGGATCGTCCTCAGCGGACTTCCTTCTGGTAGAGGTCGCGGAAGGCGTTCTGGCCCGCTTCCATCTTCGCGTAGTCGATCACCTTGGCGCGCTTGTATTCCTCCGCCGGAGGGAACCGGGCCGCGACGTCGGGAGGCATGGCGGACGCGCGGATCGGCCTGAGGTAGGCGTTGGCCCAGATCGCCTGGCCCTTGTCCGACATCAGGTAGTCGAGCACCTTCTTCGCGTTCTCGGGGTGCGGTCCGCCCTTCACCAGGCTCATGACGTAGGGGAGCACGATCGTGCCTTCCTGCGGGATCACGAACACGCAGTTGCACTTGTCCTTGTACTTCGCGCGCAGCGTATTGAAGTCGTAGTCGAACATGATCGGGATTTCCCCGGAGAGCACGCGTGCGTACGAGGTCTGCAGCGGCACGATCGGGCGGTTCTTCTTGAGATCCTTGAAGTACTTGATGCCCGGCCCCCAGTCGCTGGTCGTTCCGCCGAGCGCGAGGTTGGCCGCGGTGGCCGCCGCGTAGCCCACGGCCGCGCTGGTCGGATCGAGGTAGCCCACGAGGCCCGCGTACTCGGGCTTGAGCAGGTCCTTCCACGACTTGGGCACCGGCACGCCGCGCAGGGCGTCCACGTTCACGAAGAACCCGATCGTGCCGTAGTGGATGGTGAACCAGCTTCCGTCGGGCGCCTTGAGGCCTTCCGGGATCTCGTTGAAGTACTTCGGGGTGTAGGGCGCGATCACTCCCGCGTCGCCCGCCTTGATGCCGAAAGTCACGCCGAAGTAGGCGATGTCGGCCACGGGGTTGGCCTTGTCGGCTATCAGGGTCGAGAGCGTCTGGCCGGAGTTCTTGTTGTCGTGCGGAACGTCGAGCTTGAGGTCCGCCTTGATCGCCTTGAGCATGGTGCCCCAGTCGGCCCATTCCGGCGGGCAGTTGTAGCAGATGACGTCGGCGGCCACGGCAGGTCCTGCGAACGCGACGGCGGTGGCGAATCCGGCAAGCAGTGACTTTACCTTCATGGTCCTCTCCCTTCGGGATCGCAATGCAAGGAGCCTATCCCCTAATTGCTTCCACCGGTTGACTGGCGTCAGCAAGGCTCCGCGGCCCGGCGGCCGTGCGAGATCGTTCCTCCGGTATCGTCGGGGGCGGATGAGGCGCCAGGATCTGGGGAGGTCCGCCGACGGATCCAAGGCGTCCAAATGGACCTTAGAAACAAGATTAAATAACATATGGAAGGCAATGATTTAAAGCTATAAAATGCATGAAAAGTCTTCATTTTTTGGATCCTGAAGGCGGCGCGGCGCCGGTTCCGGTCACGTTGCCGTCGCTTGTCGCGGTGACGGCATTTGCCGCCATCAGCCTGGGCTTCCACGCGTCCATGGGCTGGGTCCCGCTGCTCGACAGCGCGAACCTCGCGCTGCACGAGGCCGGGCATCCGCTGGTGGGGATCCTGAGCAACCGGCTCGCGGTCTATGGCGGCACGCTTTTCCAGCTCGCGTTCCCGGTGGCCGTGGCCGTGCATTTCCATCGCCGCGATCACGCGGTGGGCGCGGCGGCGGGCGCGGTGTGGCTCGGCGAGAACCTCCTGAACGTCGCGCGCTACATGGCCGACGCAAGGGTGCAGCAGCTCCCGCTGGTGGGCGGCGGAGACCACGACTGGGCGGAGATTTTCACGCGCTGGCACCTGATCAACGCCGACACGAAGGTGGCGGGCTTGACGAGGACCCTGGCGGTGGCGCTCATGGCCTGGGCCGTCTGGTGGCTTTACCGGCACTGGCGGCTTGCCCGGTGGCGTTGAGCGGCGGCTAGCCGTCCGCTCCTACGATGTTCCCGATGGCCCCACGCAGTAGCGCATAATTGATATTATGTAAAACGAAAGCTATCCCGGCCCGAACCAGGTCCGGGCGAAGGACGCGAGGTTGGGAACGAGGTCGGTGAAGCCGTGCAGCAGGACCACGAGCCCGAAGCTGCGGGTCCGCGCCCAGAGAACCCCGAAGAGGAACCCGATCGGCGAAACCACCACGACTGCATAGGCCGCCGCCGTGAGCGGATCCGGAGCGATCGCCATGCCCTCCGCCACGTGACCCCCGCGCAGCACGTACCCCGGCGCGTGCGCCAGGCCGAAGACGACCGCCATCGCGAGGATCGCGGCCGTGCGGTTGCGAAGCCACGCCTCCAGCCGGGTCTGCAGCAGGACCCGGAACAGGAACTCCTCGGCAAGGCCGGCCTCGAGTGTCATCCAGGCCATCGCCAGTGGCGCAACCAGCGCCAGCTGCCAGGCCGACCATCCCCACTCCCCCTGCAGCTTCGCCATTTCCCGGGGGCCGCGCCCCACGGTCAGCTGCAACAGGAGCATCAAGCCGCACAGGATCGCGAGCGCGCGCCATTCGCGCCTTCCGCCCAGGGTGACGGAACCGGCGGGAACGAGGTCGCGCGGGCGTACGCCCAGGCGCAGGAAGATCCACGCTGGAACGACCACCATGGCCGCGAGCTTCGCCAGCAGGATGCCCGAGCGCTCGATCCTCCCGTCGGGCAGCCATTCCCGGAGGAGCGTGAGGCCGAACCCGAGGAACAGCACCGCGAAGGCCGCCAGGTACGCGAGGATCGCGGCCGACTCGGGCCCGGGCCGGCGTACCACGACGGGCGCGGGATCGATCCCGCGGGTGGCAACCCACGCGACCGCCGTGAACGCGATGCCGAAGATGAGCAGGACGCCAATCGACTCCCCCGCATGGAAGCCGGGCGCCCGGGCCAGGAGCGCCAGGCAGGCGCCGTACGCCACGACGTACAGGAGAAGCGCCCCTATCGCTGCGGCGCGCGGGGAATGGGGGGAAGCCCGGACGGTGTTCACCCGGCTATGACGTCCGCACGGCGGCGTTCGGATTCGAGGTGCGCTGGACGGCGGCCCCGAAGGACCTATAATAGTTCGTGTTAGAACTAACTCCCGTTTCCCTTGTCCAGAGCCATCGTGGTACCCGTCATCCGCGAGCTGGCGCGCTGCTACCAGGCGTTCCAGCGGGCATCCGACGCCCATATCCGGCACTCGGGGCTCACGCCGCCGCAATTCGACATCGTGGTCACGCTGGGGAACACGGACGGAATGACCTTCAAGGATCTCGGCAACCGCACCCTCATCACCAAGGGAACGCTCACCGGCGTGGTGGACCGCCTCGAGGCGCGCGGCCTGGTCGCGCGCGCGGCCAGCCCGACGGACGGGCGCTCGACCCTCGTGAAGCTCACGCCCGAGGGCGAGCGCCTCTTCCACCGGGTCTTCGAGCCGCACCTCGCCTTCCTCGCGCCGGCCTTCGAGTCGCTGCCGGAATGCGGACGCAAGGAGCTGGAGAAGCGGCTTCGGCAGCTGCGGCTGGCACTGGAAAAGAGGAGCCAGGACCTTGCCCGACAGGGGTGAGTACGGGGCCACGGCGATCGGCCTGCATTGGCTGGCCGCGGCCCTCATCGTGGCGAACCTCGCCCTCGGCCTGTACATGGTCGACCTTTCGCTCTCGCCCGCCAAGCTGCGGTACTACTCGTGGCACAAGTGGGCCGGCGTCACGATCTTCCTGCTCTCCGCGCTGCGGCTCCTGTGGCGCCTCTCCCATCGCGCGCCCGCCCTCCCCGACTCGATGCCGACCTGGCAGCGCGCAGCCGCCCACGCCTCGCACCACCTGCTCTACCTGCTTTTCTTCGCCGTGCCCCTTACGGGCTGGCTCTTCAGCTCGGCGGCCGGCTTCCAGACGGTGTACTTCGGCGTCGTGCCGATCCCGGACCTCCTCGACAAGAACAAGGAGCTGGCCGACGTGCTGAAGCTGGTGCACCGCTCCCTGACCTATGGCCTCGCGGCGCTGGTCGTCCTGCACGCGGCCGCGGCCATCAAGCACCACGTCGTCGACAACGACGACGTTCTCGCCCGCATGCTCCCCTTCCTGAAGCCGAGGTCCTGAACCATGATCGCCCGCTTGCTCGCCGCGGCCGCCGCCGCGCTCGTGCTTGCCCTCCCCGCCGCCGCGCAAGCGCCGCAGAAGGTCGTGGCCGAGAAGAGCCACATCCGCTTCGCCTTCAAGCAGATGAACGTTCCCGTCGAGGGCCGCTTCCGCAAGTTCGACGCCACGGTCGCCTTCGATCCGCGCAAGCCCGAGGCGACGAAGGCCGAGTTCGAGGTGGACCTCGCCTCCATCGACCTCGGCAATCCGGAAGGCGAGACGGAAGCCCGGCGAAAGCCCTGGCTCAACGTGGAGGCCTTTCCCAGGGCGAAGTTCGTTGCGGCGTCCGTGAAGGCCACCGGCCCCGGCCGCTACGAGGCCACCGGCCCCCTTTCCATCAAGGGGACCTCGCTCACCATCACCGCGCCGTTCACGCTCGCGGACGCAGGCGGCATGCGCACCGTCGAAGGGCAATTTCCCCTGAAGCGCCTGCAATTCAGGATCGGCGACGGACCCTGGTCGGACACGGAGACCGTGGCCGACGAGGTCACCGTCCGCTTCAAGTTCGTCATACCCTCCACCCCGTAAAGGAGCCTCACCCATGAACCGCATCGCCCTCGCCGCCGTCCTGGCCGGCGCCCTCGCCTCCGCGCCCGCCCTCGCCGCCGAGACCTACACGCTCGACTCCCGGCACACCTTCCCCAGCTTCGAGGTCTCGCACCTCGGTTATTCGATCCAGCGCGGGCGGTTCAACAAGACCACCGGCAAGATCACGCTGGATGCGGCCGCGAAGAAGGGCAGCGCCGAGATCACGATCGACGCCGCGAGCATCGACACGGGCCTGGACAAGCTCGAGGAGCACCTGCGCGGCGACGACTTCTTCAACGTGGCGTTCTTTCCCACCATCACCTTCAAGGGCGACAAGTTCGCCTTCGAGGGCGACAAGGTGAAGAGCGTGGGCGGGACCCTCACGATGCTCGGCGTCTCGAAGCCCGTCACGCTCACGGCCACCCACTTCAACTGCGCGGACCACCCGATGATGAAGAAGAAGGCCTGTGGCGGCGACTTCACGGCCACCATCAAGCGCACCGACTTCGGCATGAAGTACGGCGTGCCCGCCGTCGGCGACGACGTGACGCTGCGCATCCAGGTCGAGGCCTTCAAGGACTGACCGTCGCCGTGCTGGCCGCCCACTTCTCGAGGTTCTTCGCCGCCAATCCGGGGCTGCTGCATTTCGCGGCCCACAGCCACCATCCGTGGCCGGACGTGACGCGCGAGGCGCACGCGCGCTACTGGGAGGACTCGGCCACGCTTGCCGACCGCAAGTGGGCGCGCGTGTTCGCCGAGGCGGTGCCGCGCGCCCAGGATCACGTGGCGCGGCTGCTGGCGCTCTCCGACCCGCGCCAGGTCGCCTTCGCCCCCAACACGCACGAGTTCGTCGCGCGCCTGTATTCGTGCCTGGACTGGTCGCGGCCCGTGCGCGTGCTCGCGAGCGCGCACGAGTTCCACAGCTTCCGGCGCCAGACGCGCAGGCTCGCGGAAACCGGGCGCCTCGAGCTCACCGAGATCGCCGGCGAGCCTCGGGAGAGCTTCGGCGAGCGCTTCACGGCCGCGGCGCGCGGTGCCGACTGGGACCTGGTGTGGCTCTCGCACGTCTTCTTCGACTCCGGCTTCCGCGTGGCCGACCTCGAGGCGATCGTGGAAGCCGTGCCGGCAAGCGCCCTGGTGGCCATCGACGGCTACCACGCTTTCCTCGCGCTGCCGGTGGATCTTTCGCGCATCCACCGGCGCGCGTTCTACCTCGCCGGCGGCTACAAGTACGCCATGTCGGGCGAAGGGGCCTGCTTCCTCGCCATTCCCCCGGGTTGCGCGCTGCGCCCGGCGGACACCGGCTGGTTCGCCTCCTTCGACGCCCTCTCCGGCCGGCAGGGCGAAGCGGTGCCCTACTCCGCGGACGCCTTCCGCTTCTGGGGCTCGACCTTCGATCCCTCCGGGCTCTACCGCTTCAACGCGGTGATGGACTGGCTCTCCGCGCTGGGCGTGACGGTCGCGGACATCCACGCGCACGCCGCGAGGCTGCAATCGCGCTTCCTTTCCGGCCTCGAGAAGCTGGGCCTGTCGCGCCTTCCGGCCGGCTCGCTCGTGCCGCCGGCGGGATCTCCCCGCGGCAACTTCCTCGCCTTCGACGTCGACGATGCCGCGGACGTGCAGCAACGGCTGCTCGCGGGCGGCATCTACGTCGACCGCCGGGACCGGCGCCTGCGCTTCGGCTTCGGCGTCTACCACGACGAGGCCGCGGTGGACTCGCTCCTCGCCGCCTCGGCGAAGGCGCTGCGATAGAATCGGGGCCATGAAAGCCCTCCGGTTCCTCGCCGCCGCGGCCCTCGTGGCGGTGGCACCCCTGGCCCTGCACGCCGCCGAGCCCTTTCCCGGCAAGCAAATTCGCTTCGTCGTCCCCTACCCGCCCGGAGGCCCTCTCGACACGGTCGCGCGCCTGCTGGGCCAGAAGGTCTCCGCCAGCGTGAAGCACCCGGTGGTGATCGACAACGTCCCTGGCGCCGGGGGCAACATCGGCGCGGGCACGGTGGCGCGCGCGGCCCCCGACGGCTACACGATCCTCATGGGCGCCGTGGCCACGCACGCGATCAATCCGACGCTCTATCCCACGATCCCGTACAACGCGGAGAAGGATTTCGTCGCGGTCACGCAGGTCGCCTCCACGCCCAACGTCCTGGTGGTGAACCCCGCCCTCGAGGCGGCGACGGTCGCGGAGTTCGTCAAGCTCGCGAAGTCGAGGCCGGGCAAGCTCAACTTCGGCTCCGGCAGCACCGGCAGCGCGGGCCACCTCGCGGGCGAGCTCTTCAAGTCGATGGCCGGCGTAGACATGGCGCACATTCCCTACAAGGGCGCGGCGGCCGCGATGCAGGATCTCATCGGGGGCCGCGTCGACCTCATGTTCGACAACTTCGCCTCCTCGGCCGCGCAGGTGAAGGCCGGGCGCGTGCGCGCCCTCGCGGTGACCACCGCCAAGCGAAGCGCCCTCGCCCCGGAGCTGCCCACGATCGCCGAGTCGGGGCTTCCCGGCTTCGACGTCAGCACCTGGTTCGGGATCTTCGTCCCGGCCGGCACGCCGCGCCCCGTGGTCGACCGCCTGCACGACGAGTTCGTGAAGGCGCTGGCGGCTCCCGACGTGCGCGAGAAGATGCTCAACCTCGGCGCCGAGCCCGTCGGCAACACGCCCGAGGAGTTCGCTGCCTACGTGAGGTCGGAGGCCGCGAAGTACGCGAAGCTCGTCAAGGCCTCCGGCGCCAAGGTCGACTGACGGCGAGGCCACGTCCCATGGTCCGGCGCCTCGCGTGGATCCTCGCCCTGATGGGCGCCGTGCCGTTCCTCCTGTCCACGGCGGCACTCTTCGTCACCGACGCCTCCAGCGTGCGCGTGCCGGCCATCACGGCGCTCGTCACCTACTCCGCGGTGATCCTGTCCTTCCTCGGCGGCATCGAGTGGGGACTGGCCCTGCGCGACGAGCACGGCACGGAATCCACGCGCGTGATCGCGCTGGGGCTCTCGACGGTCTCCTCGCTCGCGGCGTGGGCGGTGCTGTGGCTGCCCTCCCCCACCTGGCAGGTGGGCGCCGCCCTGGGCCTCTTCGTCGCCGTCTGGGGAGCCGACGAGTGGATGGCCGGGCGCGGGCTCCTGCCCACCTGGTTCGTCGACCTGCGCACCGCGGTGAGCGCGATCGTCGCGGCGATCCTCGCGGTCGCGCTCTGGCGCCTCTAGCGGCGCGCTACCGTCGGCCCTTGCGCCGCGGCGGGGCGTGGCGCGCGAGCCACGCGAAGAACTCGCGGTACCAAAGGCGCGAGTTCTGCGGCTTGAGT
>JAHCLE010000309.1 GCA_026125445.1 Burkholderiales bacterium | reverse complement strand
CCGATCACCTCCGGCGCGAGGCACTTCTCGCCTTCGGCCACGTTCATGAAGGCCTTGCCGGCCCTCTGGCGTGTCACCAGGTCCTTCAGCTGGCAGCGAAGCCCCGTGCCGGCGCTCGAGGCGAGCACCAGGCGCGTGTCGGGATCGCCCGCCACCACGCCCACGATGCGCGTGCCGGCGAGATCCACCAGCGAGGTGGCGGGAGCGCCGTCGCCCTTGCCCCCGGGCAGGTCCAGTGCCCGAACGCTGAAGGTGCGCCCGTTGGCGCCCACGAGCACGATGGGATGCACGCTGCGCGTCTCGAGGATGGCGAGCGGCCCGTCGCCCTCCTTCCAGGAAAGGGTGGAAGCGTCGACGCCGTGGCCGGTGCGCGTCCTCAGGAACCCGTTTCGCGAGCACAGCACCGTGATGGGCTCGTCGGTGAGGGTCTCCACCGGGGCGGCGGCGGCGCGCTCGGCCACCTCGATGGTCGTGCGGCGCGCGTCGCCGTACTTCTCGCCGTCGGCGGTCACTTCCTTCACCGCGAGCTTGCGGCGCGCGCCATCGCTCGCGAGCAGCTTCCCGAGCTCCGCCTGCTCGGCCTGGAGCTCCTTCATCTCGCGCTCGATGCGGATGCCCTCGAGCTTCGCGAGCTGCCGAAGCCGGATCTCCAGGATGTCCTCGGCCTGCCGCTCGGAAAGCGAGAACTTCTCCATGAGCGCGGGCCTGGGCTCGTCGGCGTTGCGGATGACCTTGATCACCTTGTCGATGTTGAGGAAGGCGATGAGGCGCCCTTCCAGGATGTGAAGGCGGTCGACGACCTCGCCCTGGCGGTGGCGGAGCCTCCTCTCCAGCGCTTCCAGCCGGAAGGCCGCCCACTCGCGGATCCAGTGCGCGATGCCCGCCTGCCGCGGCCGCCCCTCGCGGTCGATGGCCACGAGGTTCAGGGGCGCGTTCGATTCCAGCGAGGTGTGCGCGAGCAGCAGGTTCATGAGCTCCTCGGGCGCCACGCGCGAGGTGCGCGGCTCCAGCACCAGGCGCACCGGGTGCTCGCGGTCGGAATCGTCGCGGGCGCTCTCGAGCACGCCCAGCACCGCCGCCTTCAGCGCCTGCGCCTCGGCGGACACCGTCTTCTTGCCGGCGCGCGGCTTCGGGTTCGTGAGCTCCTCGATCTCCGAGAGCACCCGCGCCGCGTTCGTGCCCGGCGGCATCTCGGTGACCGCCACGCGGTACTGCCCGCGCGCGAGCCTCTCCACCGACCAGCGCGCGCGCACTCGCACCGAGCCGCGCCCCGTCTCGTAGGCCTTGGCGATCTCCTCGCGCGGCGAGATGATCTGCCCGCCGCCCGGGAAATCCGGGCCGGGGATCGGCGCCACGATCTCCGCGTCGGTCGCCTTCGCGCTCCTGAGCGCCACGACGCACGCCTCCACCACCTCGCGCATGTTGTGCGGCGGGATCTCGGTGGCCATGCCCACGGCGATGCCCGACGCCCCGTTGAGGAGCGCGATGGGCAGCCGCGCGGGAAGCAGCCGCGGCTCCCGCATCGAGCCGTCGTAGGTGGGCACGAAATCCACAGTGCCGCGGTCAAGCTCGGCGAGCAGGATCTCTTCGGCGAAGGCGGTGAGACGCACCTCGGTGTAGCGCATCGCCGCGGCGCCGTCGCCGTCGCGCGAGCCGAAGTTGCCCTGGCCCTGGATGAGCGGGTAGCGCAGGGTGAAGTCCTGCGCCATGCGCACGGCCGCCTCGTAGACCGCGGAGTCGCCGTGCGGGTGGAACTTGCCGATGACGTCGCCCACGATGCGCGCCGACTTCTTGAACGGCGCGTCGTGGCGGTTTCCCAGCTCGCGCATCGCGTAGAGGATCCGGCGCTGCACGGGCTTCTGTCCGTCTTCCACCGCCGGCAGCGCCCGGCCCTTCACCACGCTCATCGCGTAGGCGAGGTAGGCGCTCTCCGCGAACTGCGCGAGCGGCACTTCGCCATCCGTGCCGGAGGGCGCGCCAGGGGGCTTCGCCGGCGGCGGCGGAGCGTCGAACAAGTCAGGTGTCTTGGTATCCAGCATGGTCTTCTCAATGGGGTCAGGTTACTTTGCCTATTCCTTGTGCAAAGTAACCTGACCCCGTTTCAGCGTTCAGATGTCGGCTTCGACGAGGTTGCCGCGCTCTTCCATCCAGCTGCGGCGC
>JAHCLE010000308.1 GCA_026125445.1 Burkholderiales bacterium | reverse complement strand
GAGAGGAACCCGGCGGCCGGCACGTCCTCGAGGGCCACGACGGCGAACTCGGCGACGGCCGCGTTGTCGCGGGCGAGCTTCATTATCCCCGCTTTCTGCCCCCGGGAGTAGGGCGCGACGAAGGGCTGGACGGTGGTGAGGTTCGCCTTGAGGCCCTCGAAGCGCTCGCGCGGGAGCGTCACCCACACGTCGCGGTCGAAGCCCAGCTTCACCGTGGCGCTCGTGCCCTTGAAGATCTCGGGAGTGGCCACGACCTCGCCCTTGCGGTACAGGCGCTGCGTGTCGTAGGCGAGGAAGCCGAAGTTGAGGAGCTTCAGGTTCTCCGACATGCGCAGCGCGTCGGTCTGCGCGCCCATCACCACGGACACCAGGCGCCGCTCGCCGCGGCGCGCGGAGGCGACGAGGCAGTAGCCCGCGGCCTCCGTGAAGCCCGTCTTCACGCCGTCGACCGTGGGGTCGAGCCACAGCAGGCGGTTGCGGTTGGCCTGGGTGATGCCGTTCCAGGTGAATTCCTTCTGCGAGTAGAGCGCGTAGTCGGCCGGGAAGTCGCGGATGAGCGCGGCGGCGAGCACCGCCATGTCGCGGGCGGTGGCGTAGTGGTTGGGGGCCGGCAGCCCGGTCGCGTTCACGAAGTTGGAGTTGGCGAGCCCCAGGCGCTTCGCCTCGCGGTTCATGAGCTGCGCGAAGGTCTCCTCGGTGCCGGCCACGGCCTCGGCCAGCGCGATGGTGGCGTCGTTGCCGGACTGCACGATCATGCCGCGCAGGAGGTCGGCCACCGTCACGGGCTTGCGCGGCTCGATGAACATGCGCGAGCCCCCGGCCTTCCACGCCCGCTCCGAGACGGGCACCGTCGCGGCGGGATCGAGCTTGCGGTCGCGGATCGCCGAGAACACGAGGTAGGCCGTCATGAGCTTGGTGAGCGAGGCGGGCTCGAAGCGGTCCTCGGCCGACTGCGCGGCCAGCGCCTGGCCGGAGAGCGTGTCCAGGAGGTAGTAGGCCCGTGCCGCCACCGGCGGGGGCGTGAGGCCCTGGGCGAGGGCCGCGAGGGGCAGGCAGAGGGCGAGGAAGAGCGCGAGCGGTCGTTTCATCGGGTGTTTCAGCGGTTGGCGGGGGTGATGACGGGAGCGAAGTCGAGCGTGGCGCGGATCTTCTCCGCGATGGCCTGCGCCTCCTCGCGCGTCTTGTAGGGGCCGAGGCGCACGCGGTGCAGGCTCGCGGCGGCGGCGACCTGGATGGGCTCGTTCAGCCAGGTGAGTTCGCGGGCCATGCGGTCCCGGAAGGCCTCCGCGTTCTCGGCGCTCGAGAAGGCGCCCAGCTGCAGGTACAGCCCCGAGGGACCGGTCGCCAGGAGGGGCGTGGCGATCTCGGCCGCCTGCGGCGTCGGGAGCGCCGCGGAAGCGAGCGGCGTGACCACGGTCGCGGGCGGGGCGGGTGCCGCGGGAGCGGCGGCAGCCGCCGCCAGGCGCGTGGCGTCGCGCGCGAAGACGCGCTCGACGTCCACCAGGCCGCTGCCGGGATTGGCGATGCCGAGCTTGGCGGCCGCGGCGTAGGAGAGGTCGATGACGCGCCCGTCGTGGAAGGGCCCGCGGTCGTTCACGCGCACGACCACGGAGCGGCCGTTGGCCACGCTCGTCACCTTCGCGTAGCTGGGGATGGGCAGCGTCTTGTGCGCGGCCGTCATGGCGAACATGTCGTAGACCTCGCCCGAGGAGGTCTTCTGGCCGTGGAACTTGCGGCCGTACCACGAGGCGAGGCCGCGCTCGCGCATCGGGTCGTCGTTCACCACCGGGGCGTAGGAGCGCCCGAACACGGTGTAGGGGCGGTTGGCGTAGCGGTGGTAGGGCTCGTCGCGCGGCACCGCGTCGGGGATGGCCGCGGTGTCGACGGGCACGGACTCCGGCGGGCCGTCGTCCGCGTAGTAGGCGGGCTTGGCCGGCGGGGCCTTGGGCGCCGTGCCGCAGGCGGCCACCGCGAGCGCCGCCAGGGCGAGGACGGGCGCGCGCATCAGCTCGACACCAGCTGCTTGTGCGTGGAGATCGACATGAGGATGCCGAAGCCCACGAGCATCGACAGCAGCGCCGTGCCGCCGTAGCTCACCATCGGCAGCGGCACGCCCACCACGGGCAGGATCCCGCTCACCATGCCCATGTTCACGAAGGCA
>JAHCLE010000307.1 GCA_026125445.1 Burkholderiales bacterium | reverse complement strand
ATCAAGGTGGAGATGCACTTCCTGCCCGACGTCTACGTGACCTGCGACGTCTGCCATGGCAAGCGCTACAACCGCGAGACGCTCGATGTCCACTATCGGGGACGCAACATCTGCGAGGTGCTCGACATGACGGTCGAGGCGGCCCTCGAGCTCTTTTCCGCGGTGCCGGCCATCGCGCGGAAGCTGCAGACGCTGATGGAGGTGGGGCTGGGCTACGTGCGCCTCGGGCAGAGCGCCACGACGCTCTCCGGCGGCGAGGCGCAGCGCGTGAAGCTCGCCCTGGAGCTCTCCAAGCGCGACACCGGCCGCACGCTCTTCATCCTGGACGAGCCCACCACGGGCCTGCACTTCCACGACATCGACCTGCTGCTGCGCGTCCTGCACCGCCTGCGCGACCACGGCAACACGGTCGTGGTGATCGAGCACAACCTCGACGTCATCAAGACCGCCGACTGGGTGATCGACCTCGGCCCCGAGGGCGGCGATGGCGGCGGAACCGTCATCGCCCAGGGCACGCCGGAGGAGATCGCCGCCACGCCCGGCAGCTTCACCGGTCGCTTCCTCGCCCCGGCCCTCGTCGCCCCTGGCCGCCGGAGGGCCTCCGCATGACCAACACCCGCGAAGTGCTCCTCGGGAGCTTCCGCGCGGCGCTCGCCGCCGCCGATCCCCTGCAGATCGTCCCGGCGCAGCTGCCGGCTCCACCGGCCGGAAGGACGCTCGTCGTCGGCGCCGGCAAGGCCGCGGCCTCGATGGCGGCGGCCGTGGAGGCGTCGTGGCCGGCCGGGTCCCCCCTCGAGGGCCTCGTCATCACGCGCTATGGCCACGGCCTGCCCCTGCGACGCATCCGGGTGATCGAGGCCGGCCACCCCGTGCCCGACGAGGCGGGCGAGAAGGCCGCCGCGGAGATCCTCGCCCGCGCCCGCGAGCTCTCGCCCGACGACCTGCTGCTCGTGCTGGTGTCCGGCGGGGGATCGAGCCTGCTGTCGCTGCCGGTGGAGGGCATCTCGATGGCGGACCTGAAGGCGGTCACCCGCGACCTCCTCGCGTGCGGCGCGCCGATCCAGGAGATGAACACGATCCGCAAGCACCTCTCCGCGATCCAGGGGGGGCGGCTCGCGCTCGCCACCCGGGCCCGCGTCCTGGCCCTCGTGATCTCGGACGTGACCGGCGACGATCCCACGCACATCGCCTCCGGCCCGTGCTCCCCGGACCCGACCACCTACGCCGACGCGCGGGACATCCTGGAGCGCCATGGCGTGGCCGCGCCGCCCGCGGTCGCCTCACACCTCGCGGCCGGCGCCGCGGGCCGGATCCCCGAGACGCCGAAGGCCGGCGACCAGGGTTTCAACCGGGTGGACGTGCGCGTCATCGCCACCGCGCACGCGAGCCTCATGGCCGCGGCCGCCTTCGTGCAGGCGCGGGGAATCACGCCCATGGTGCTCGGCGACAGCGTGACGGGCGAGTCGCGGGAGGTCGCCAAGGTGCACGCGGCCATCGCGCGCCAGCTGCGCGCGCATGCCCACCCCTTCCGGCCGCCGGTGGCCGTGATTTCCGGGGGAGAGACGACGGTGACCCTGCGCGGCAAGGGCAAGGGGGGCCGCTGCAGCGAGTTCCTGCTCTCGCTCGCGATCGAGCTGGCCGGCCTGGACCACGCCTGGGCGCTCGCGGCCGACACCGATGGCATCGACGGCGCGGAGTCCAACGCCGGAGCCATCGTCGCCCCCGACGCGCTCGCCCGCGCGGCGGCCCTGGGGCTGGACGCCAAGCGGATGCTCGCCGACAACGACGGCTACGGCTTCTTCTCGGCCCTGGGCGAGCTGGTGGTCACGGGACCCACGCGCACCAACGTGAACGATTTCCGGATCATCCTCGTCCAGTAGCATCCCGCCCGCGGGCGAAAAAAAAGCCGGCCACGGGGCCGGCTTCCTTCCTGCGCCCGGGGGCGCGCGATCAGGCGGCCTTCTCTTCCCTGGCCGGCTCTTCCGTGGGCTCCGGGCGGTCCATCAGCTCCACGAGCGCCATGGGGGCGTTGTCGCCCTGGCGGAAGCCCCACTTGAGGATGCGGAGGTAGCCCCCGTTGCGGTTCTTGTAGCGCGGGCCCAGCTCGTCGAAGAGCTTGACGACCATGTCGCGGTCGCGCAGGCGGTCGAACGCGAGGCGCCGGTTGGCGAGGC
>JAHCLE010000306.1 GCA_026125445.1 Burkholderiales bacterium | reverse complement strand
GAGACGCGCATCCTCGTGCTCGACGGGGCCATGGGCACCATGGTGCAGGGCTACAAGCTGGCCGAGGCCGAGTATCGCGGCGAGCGCTTCCGCGACCACCCGCACGACCTGCGCGGCAACAACGATCTCCTCACCCTCACCCGGCCGCAGGTGATCCGCGAGATCCACGCCCAGTACCTCGAGGCCGGCGCCGACATCCTGGAGACCAACACCTTCAACTCGACCGCGATCTCGCAGGCCGACTACCACCTCGAGCCCATCGTGGCGGAGTTGAACCGCGAGGCCGCGCGCCTGGCGCGCTCGGTGGCCGACGAGTTCACGGCGAGGACCCCGGGCAAGCCGCGCTTCGTGGCCGGCGTCCTGGGCCCCATGAACCGCACGCTGTCGCTCTCGCCGGACGTGAACGACCCCGGCTTCCGGGCGGTGCACTTCGACCAGGTGAAGGACGCCTACCTCGAGGCGGTGGCGGCACTCGTCGAGGGCGGCGTCGACATCCTGCTGGTCGAGACGATCTTCGACACGCTGAACGCCAAGGCCGCGCTCTTCGCGATCGACGAGTTCTTCGAGCGCTCCGGCGAGCGCCTGCCGATCATGATCTCCGGCACGATCACCGACGCCTCGGGACGCACGCTCTCGGGCCAGACCCCGGAGGCGTTCTGGAACTCGGTTCGCCACGCGCGGCCCCTTTCCATCGGCTTCAACTGCGCCCTCGGCGCCAGGCAGCTGCGCCCGCACGTGGAGGAGCTCGCGAGGATCGCCGACACGCGCGTCTCCGCCCACCCCAACGCGGGACTGCCCAACGCCATGGCCGAGTACGACGAGCTGCCGGAGGAGACGGCGGCCTTCATTCGCGAGTGGGCCGAGGCAGGCTGGCTCAACATCACCGGCGGCTGCTGCGGCACGACGCCGGCGCACATCAAGGCCATCGCCGAGATCGTGGCGCCCTGCAAGCCGCGGGCGACGCCGCGGATCGAGCCGAAGCTGCGGCTATCGGGCCTCGAGCCCTGCAACATCGGCCCCGATTCCCTCTTCGTGAACGTGGGCGAGCGCACCAACGTCACCGGCTCGAAGGCCTTCGCGCGCCTCATCCTCGCGGGCGACTACGCCGAGGCGCTTTCGGTCGCGCGCCAGCAGGTCGAGAACGGCGCCCAGGTGATCGACGTGAACATGGACGAGGCGATGCTCGACTCGGTCGCGGCCATGGCGAAGTTCCTGAACCTGGTGGCCGCCGAGCCCGACATCGCGCGCGTGCCGGTCATGATCGACAGCTCCAAGTGGAGCGTGATCGAGGCGGGATTGAAGTGCGTGCAGGGCAAGACCATCGTGAACTCGATCTCGCTCAAGGAGGGCGAGGCGGAGTTCGTCCGGCACGCGAAGCTGGCGAGGCGCTACGGCGCGGCGGTGATCGTCATGGCCTTCGACGAGAAGGGCCAGGCCGACACGCTGGAGCGCAAGACCTCCATCTGCGAGCGCTGCTACCGCATCCTCGTGGACCAGGTGGGCTTCCCGCCCGAGGACATCATCTTCGACCCCAACATCTTCGCGATCGCCACCGGCATCGAGGAGCACAACCGCTACGGCCTGGACTACCTCGAGGCGGTGGCGTGGATCCACCGCCACCTGCCCCACGCCAAGACCTCGGGCGGCGTTTCCAACCTCTCGTTCTCCTTCCGCGGCAACGAGCCGGTGCGCGAGGCCATGCACACCGCCTTCCTCTACCACGCGGCCAGGGCCGGCATGACGATGGGCATCGTGAACGCCGGGCAGCTGGGCGTGTACGCCGAGATCCCGCCCGAGCTCCTCGAGCGCGTCGAGGACGTGATCTTCGACCGCCGTCCCGACGCGACCGAGCGCCTGGTCGGCTTCGCCGAGAGCTTCAAGGGCCAGAAGAAGGACGCGGCCGAGGACCTCGCGTGGCGCGCCGCCCCGGTCGAGCAGCGCCTCTCGCACGCGCTCGTGAAGGGCATCACGCAGTGGATCGTCGAGGACACCGAGGAGGCCCGCAGGAAGTTCCCGCGCCCCATCCAGGTGATCGAGGGCCCGCTCATGGACGGCATGAACGTCGTGGGCGACCTCTTCGGCGCCGGCAAGATGTTCCTGCCGCAGGTGGTGAAGAGCGCGCGCGTGATGAAGCAGGCGGTCGCGCACCTCATCCCCTTCATCGAGGAGGAGAAGCGGCT
>JAHCLE010000305.1 GCA_026125445.1 Burkholderiales bacterium | reverse complement strand
GCAGGGCGTTCAGGCGAAACCGTAGAGGCGGGCCGCATTATCCCAGACGATGGCGCGCGCGCGCGCCGCGCCCACCCACCGGTCCAGCGCCTCGCGCAGCCGTCCGTAGTCGTGCTGCTCCTCGAAGGCGGTCCACGGCCAGTCGCTTCCCCACACGAGACGCTCGGGCCCCACGGCCTGCAGCCAGCGCGCGGCCAGCGCGACGGGATCGGCGCCGCCCAGCCGGTACGGCGCGGAGAGCTTCGCCCAGACGGGCCGCGAGCCCGCGAGGCTCTTCACCGCGGCGAAGGTCGCCTCCACGGCCCGCGGGGTCGTGCCGGGGTTGCCGAAATGGTCGAAGACCACGGCGATGGGCGAGGGCTCGAAGGCGGGGGCGATCTCCGGCAGCCGGCCGGCGTCGACGTAGACCTCGGCGTGCCAGCCGAGCGCGTGGGCGCGGGCGAAGAGCGCGCGCCAGTCGCCGGAGGCGAACGCGGCATAGTTCGCCGCCGACTTGATGTTGAGGCGAAGGGCCCGGGCGCCGCCGGCGTGCAGGCGCGAAAGCGCCGCCTCGTCGAAGCCGGGGTCCACCACCGCGACCGCGCGCAGCCGCGCCGGGTCCGCGGCCACGGCGGCGAGCGCCTCCGAGTTGTCGGTCCCGAAGAAGCTGGGTTGCACCACGATGCCGTGCGTGATGCCGGCGGGCGCCCAGCGCGCGCGCCAGTCGGCCAGCGTCGCGGCGTAGGCGGGGCGGTAGCGCGCGCCGGCCGCCGCGGGCGCGGTGGCCGAGAACACGTGCGCGTGGGTATCGATGCCTTGCAAGGGTTTCGCCGGGTGCCTTCGAAGGGCTATTCTAGCGGTCCGCACCGCCGATTCCCGGCGCCCCTGCCGGAACCCCCATCCGCCATGAGAAGAGCCCTCGCCGCCTTCGCCGTCTCGCTCGCCGTCCTCGTGCCCGCCGCCGCCCTGGCGCAGGCCTTTCCGACGAAGCCCATCCGGCTCGTGGTCACCTATCCGCCCGGCGGCGGCGCCGACCTCATGGCGCGTCTCGTGGCGCCGAAGATGGCCGAGGCGCTGGGCCAGCAGGTGGTGGTCGAGAACAAGCCCGGGGCGAGCGGCCAGATCGGCGCGGCCGAGGTCGCGCGCGCCGCCCCCGACGGCTACACGCTGATGCTGGACGCCTCCTCCTTCGCGGTGAACCCGAGCCTGTACGCGAAGCTCCCCTACGACCCCAACCGGTCCTTCACGCCGCTCGCGGTGCTGGCGCTCTACCCGAACATGCTGGTGGTCACGCCGTCCTTCCCGCCGAAGGACGTGAAGGAGCTCGTGGCGCTCGCGAAGGAGAAGCCCGGCACCGTGGCCTTCGCCTCCTCCGGCAACGGTTCCGCCCAGCACCTGGCCGGGGAACTCTTCAAGCAGAAGGCGGGCGTCGACATGACGCACATCCCCTACAAGGGCGGCGGCCCGGCGCTTAACGACGTGATCGGCGGCCAGGTGCCGGTGTTCTTCGCCAACGTGGCCTCGGGCCTCACGCACGTGAATGGCGGAAAGCTGCGAGCGTTGGCGATCACCGGCGCCACGCGCGTCCCCTCGCTTCCCGACACGCCCACGATGGCCGAGGCCGGCATCCCCGGCTACGAGGTGTACGAGTGGAACGCGATCTTCGCGCCCGCCGGCACGCCCCCCGCCGTCATCGAGAAGCTCGCGGAGGCGATCGCCTCGGCCATGCGTTCGGCGGTGGTCCGCGCGCGCGTGGCCAGCCTGGGCGGCGAGATCGCGGGCTACGGCCCGAAGGAGGCCGGGCGCTTCGTCCGGGAGCAGACCGAGCTCTGGGGCAAGGTCGTGAAGGCCGGCGGCATCAAGGTCGACTGATCAATCGCGAGGAACCCGAAGACCATGACGGACAAGTACCGCTCCACCACCATCACAGAGGGCGACTCGCGCTCGCCCAACCGCTCGATGCTGCGCGCCATCGGCTACCAGGACGAGGACTTCGCCAAGCCCTTCATCGGCCTGGCCAACGGGCACTCCACCCTCAACCCCTGCAACGCGGGCCTGCAGCCGCTCGCGGACGCCGCCGACCGCGCCATCCGCGCGGCCGGGGGCATGCCGCAGATGTTCGGGACGATCACCGTCACCGACGGCATCTCCATGGGCACCGAGGGAATGAAGTACTCGCTCGTCTCGCGCGAGGTCATCGCCGAC
>JAHCLE010000304.1 GCA_026125445.1 Burkholderiales bacterium | reverse complement strand
GTCCCACAAGCTGGGCGAGGTGCACGACGGCGCGGCGGTGATGGACTGGATGGAGCAGGAGCGCGAGCGCGGCATCACGATCACCTCGGCCGCCACGACGTGCTTCTGGAAGGGCATGGACAACCAGTTCCCCGAGCACCGGGTGAACATCATCGACACGCCCGGCCACGTCGACTTCACCATCGAGGTGGAGCGCTCGATGCGCGTCCTCGACGGCGCCTGCATGGTGTACTGCGCCGTGGGCGGCGTGCAGCCGCAGTCCGAGACGGTCTGGCGCCAGGCCAACAAGTACCGCGTGCCGCGCCTCGCGTTCGTGAACAAGATGGACCGCACCGGCGCCAACTTCTTCAAGGTCTACGACCAGATGAAGTCGCGCCTGAAGGCGAACCCGGTTCCCATCCAGGTCCCCATCGGCGCCGAGGACAAGTTCGAGGGCGTGGTCGACCTGATCCGCATGAAGGCCATCTACTGGGACGAGGGCTCCCAGGGCATGAAGTTCGAGCTGCGCGACGTCCCCGCGGACCTGGCCGACACCGCCGCCGAGTGGCGCGAGAAGATGGTCGAGAGCGCCGCCGAGGCGAGCGAGGAGCTCATGAACAAGTACCTCGAGTCGGGCGAGCTCTCGATCGAGGAGATCAAGAAGGGCATCCGCTCGCGCACCATCGCGGGCGAGATCGTGCCCATGCTCTGCGGCTCGGCCTTCAAGAACAAGGGCGTGCAGGCAATGCTCGACGCCGTGATCGAGTTCATGCCGGCGCCGACCGACATCCCGCCGGTCAAGGGCGAGCTCGAGAACGGCCAGCCGGGCGAGCGCAGGGCCTCCGACGACGAGCCCTTCGCCGGCCTCGCGTTCAAGATCATGACCGACCCCTTCGTCGGCCAGCTCATCTTCTTCCGCGTCTACTCCGGGGTGGTCAACTCCGGCGACACGATCTACAACCCGATCAAGTCGAAGAAGGAGCGCGTCGGCCGCATCCTGCAGATGCACGCCAACCAGCGCGAGGAGATCAAGGAAGTGCGCGCCGGCGACATCGCCGCGGCCGTGGGCCTGCGCGAGGCGACCACGGGCGACACGCTCTGCAACCCGGACAAGGTGATCATCCTCGAGCGCATGGTGTTCCCCGAGCCGGTGATCTCGCAGGCCGTCGAGCCCAAGACCAAGGCCGACCAGGAGAAGATGGGCATCGCCCTGAACCGCCTGGCGCAGGAGGACCCGTCCTTCCGCGTGCGCACCGACGAGGAGAGCGGGCAGACGATCATCGCCGGCATGGGCGAGCTGCACCTCGAGATCATCGTCGACCGCATGCGCCGCGAGTTCGGCGTCGAGGCGAGCGTGGGCAAGCCCCAGGTGGCCTACCGCGAGACGATCCGCAAGCCGGCCAAGGACGTCGAGGGCAAGTTCATCAAGCAGTCGGGCGGCCGCGGCCAGTACGGCCACGTGGTGCTCAACGTCGAGCCCCAGGAGCCGGGCAAGGGCTTCGAGTTCGTCGACGCCATCAAGGGCGGCGTGGTGCCCCGCGAGTTCATCCCCGCGGTGGAGAAGGGCCTGCGCGAGACGCTGCCCAACGGCGTGCTCGCCGGCTACCCGGTCGTGGACGTGAAGGTGACGCTGCACTACGGCTCCTACCACGAGGTGGACTCGAACGAGAACGCCTTCAAGATGGCGGCCTCGATCGGCTTCAAGGAGGGGATGCGGCGCGCGAGCCCCGTGCTCCTCGAGCCGATGATGGCCGTCGAGGTCGAGACGCCCGAGGACTATGCCGGCACGGTGATGGGCGACCTGTCGTCGCGCCGCGGCATGGTGCAGGGCATGGACGACATGCCGGGGGGCGGCAAGGTGATCAAGGCCGAGGTGCCGCTTTCGGAGATGTTCGGCTACTCGACGTCGCTGCGCTCCGCGACCCAGGGCCGCGCGACCTACACGATGGAATTCAAGCACTACTCCGAGGCGCCGAAGAACGTCGCCGAAGCGATCATCAACCAGAAAGCTGCAGCCTGATATTCACGAGGAACCGAAATGGCAAAGGGCAAGTTTGAGCGGACGAAGCCGCACGTGAACGTGGGGACGATCGGCCACGTGGACCACGGCAAGACCACGCTGACGGCGGCGATCACCTCGGTGCTTTCGAAGAAGTACGGGGGCGAGGCGAAGGCCTACGACCAGATCGACAACGCGCCGGAGGAGAAGGCGCG
>JAHCLE010000303.1 GCA_026125445.1 Burkholderiales bacterium | reverse complement strand
CCGCTCCGGCTCCTGCTGGTCGGCGCTACCGGCGCCGTCGGCCAGGCTGCGCTGTCGCTTGCGCTGGCGGAGCCGCGCATCGCAGAAGTCGTCGCCCTGACCCGCCGCCCGCTCGCGCCGCAGGCGAAGCTCAGGAATGTCGTCGCCGACTTTGCCGGCCTGCCAGAAGACGCCGACTGCTGGAAAGTCGACGCCGTGATCTGTGCGCTCGGCACCACCATGAAGGCCGCCGGCTCCGAGGCGCGCTTCGCCGCGGTCGACCGCGATCTTCCGGTGCTTGTCGCGCAGCGGACGCGGGCGGCGGGCGCAACGCGCTTCGCCCTGAACTCCTCGCTTGGCGCCAACCCGTCCGGCAACTTCTATTTACGCACGAAGGCCGAAGCTGAGGAGGGCATCCGCAAGCTCGGCTTTCCTGCCTACACCATCGTGCGGCCTTCGCTGATCGACGTCGAGCGCCGCGAGGTCCGCCCCGGCGAGCGCATAGGACTGCTCTTCGCGCGCGCCTTTGCGCCGCTGATCCCGCGCCGCTACCGTGCGGTGAAAGCCGACGCGATTGCCCAAGCCCTGCTGACCGGCGCATTGCGCGATGACGCAGGCGAATGCCTTGTCGAATCCGAAGCACTGCAGAGCTGACAGGAAACCCGCGCTCAATGCCACAGGCAATACGGCCAAGCAGACATGCGGCGCGCCCCCTGCCGATCGCTCTTCAACAAGCCAACCGTTTCGGCCGGAACTGGCGCGTATCGTCGTAATAGGCTGAATCGACATTCTCCGCCGTCAAGCCGGGGATGCCGAGCAGCGGCAGGGGCTGGAAGTCGCGCGGGCGAGCATAAGCGTCAGGCTGGCTGAACAGTGCGGCGAGACGGACATCGACGTCGACGACCTGCTGCGGCAATGGCCACGCCAGCCACGATGTCTCCACCTCCAGGAAGACCGCCTTGGCGGTCAGCCCGACGAAGGGCGTGCGCAGCTGATCCCAGGTTGCATGGCCGAAGACGAAGAAGCGCATCTCCCGCGCCACCTGCGCGCGCCGCTGCCAGAACAGCTCCTTCCAGGCATGCGCCCGCAGCAAGCAGACCAGCGATGCCGATGCGGAGGCGACGACGATGCCGCATTCATCGAACTGCGTGACGGCGTCGCGCACCGCGCCGCGCTCGCCGCGTCCTGCCGCACGCTGCGCCTGCAGGGCGGCATGATGGCTGCCGTTGAGGATGCGCTTGGTCTGTGGATAGGCCAGCCACGCCAGCGCGTTGAAGAAGTCGTGCCAATTGCCGGGCCGCGTCTCGACTTCGCCCTGCGCATGGACGCGTGTTTCGTAGCCGGCCGATCCGCCATCCGGCAGAACGAAGCGGATCGGCACGCCGCTCGCCGCGCGCGGCGGCGCAGGCATTGAACCCAGCACGGCATTGAGCACCGACGCGTCGGGCGGCTCCTCGCCGCCGAATGCGCGCAGCCAGCCCGCAATCGGCTCGAACAGGGGGCGTGCTGCCAGCGACTCAAGAAAGGTATCGGACATGCATTGCCGGGCGCGGCGGCGCCTTGCATAATGGGTCGATTCCATTCTACGCGACCGCCATGACCGCAAGCCGGAACACCCGCGCGCTGACCGAGGATGTCAAGCCCCGCGAAGTCTGGGCCTGGGCGATGTACGACTTCGCCAACTCGGGCTACACGACGGTGGTGATCACCGCCGTCTTCAATGCCTACTTCGTCGCCGTGGTGGCGCAGCGCGCGCCGTGGGCGACGCTGGCGTGGACGGCGACGCTCGCCGTCTCGTATGCCCTCATCGTGCTCACCGCTCCGCTCGTCGGCGCCTGGGCCGACGCCCGCGCCGCCAAGAAGCGGCTGCTCGCCTTTACCACCATCGGCTGCGTCGTCTTCACGGCGGCCCTGTACTTCACCGGGCCCGGCACTCTGGCCGTTGCCGTGGTCTGCGTCATCGCCTCGAACTTCTTCTTCGGCACGGGCGAGAACTTGATCGCCGCCTTCCTGCCCGAACTGGCGAAAAGCCGCGCCATGGGACGCGTCTCAGGCTGGGGCTGGAGCCTCGGCTATCTCGGTGGCCTGCTCTCCCTCGGCGCCAGCCTGGTCTGGCTGACCCAGGCCAAGTCCGCCGGCCGCGAGACGGCACAGGTCGTACCCGAGACCATGCTCATCACCGCGGCCCTGTTCGCCATTGCCAGCCTGCCGACCTTCCTTTTCCTGCGCGAGCGT
>JAHCLE010000302.1 GCA_026125445.1 Burkholderiales bacterium | reverse complement strand
CTTGAGCTGCGGGAAGAGGATCACGTCGCGGATCGAGGGGCTGTCGGTGAAGAGCATCGCCACGCGGTCGATGCCGATTCCCTCGCCCGCGGTGGGCGGCAGCCCGTACTCGAGCGCGCGGATGAAGTCGGCGTCGTAGTACATGGCCTCCTCGTCGCCGGCCTCCTTGGCCTTCGCCTGCGCCAGGAAGCGCGCGGCCTGGTCCTCGGGGTCGTTGAGCTCCGAGAAGCCGTTGGCCATCTCGCGCCCGGTGATGAAGAGCTCGAAGCGGTCCGTCACCGCGGGGTTCGCGTCGTTGGCGCGCGCCAGCGGCGAGACGTCGGTGGGGTGCGCCACGATGAAGGTGGGCTGCACGAGCTTCGATTCCGTCGTCGCCTCGAAGAGCTTCAACTGCAGCAGCCCCAGCCCGTCGGTCGGGAAGACCTCCACCTCGAAGGGGCCGAGCGCCGCCCTGAGGTACTCGGGCTTCGAGAGCTCGGCGAGCGGGTACTTCGGGTTGTACTTGGCGATGGCCTCGGCCATGGTCAGGCGGTCGAAGGGCCTGCCAAGGTCGATCGTCTCCCCCTGGTAGGGGAGCGCGGTGGTCCCGCACACCTTCCGCGCGCACTCGCGCAGCAGCTCCTCGGTGAGGTCCATGAGGTAGCGATAGTCGCGGTAGGCCTCGTAGAACTCGATCATCGTGAACTCGGGGTTGTGGCGCGTGCTGATCCCCTCGTTCCTGAAGTTGCGGTTGATCTCGAAGACCTTCTCCAGGCCGCCCACGACGAGCTTCTTCAGGTAGAGCTCGGGCGCGATCCTCAGGTAGAGGTCCATGTCGAGCGCGTTGTGGTGCGTCATGAAGGGCTTGGCGGCCGCGCCCCCGGGGATGGGGTGCATCATCGGCGTCTCGACCTCGAGGTAGCCGCGCGCCACGAAGAACTCGCGGATCGCCTGCACGAGCTTCGAGCGCTTCACGAAGTTCTCGCGCGACTCCGGGTTCACGATGAGGTCCACGTAGCGCTGGCGGTACCTCGCCTCCATGTCCGCCAGCCCGTGGAACTTGTCGGGCAGGGGCCGGATCGACTTGGACAGCAGCCGCACCGAGGTGGCCTGGATGGTGAGCTCGCCGGTGCGCGTCTTGAAGAGCGTGCCCTCGACGCCCACGATGTCGCCCAGGTCCCAGTGCTTGAACGCCTCGTAGGTCTCGGCGCCCACCAGGTCCGTCTTCACGTAGACCTGGATGCGCCCGCTCATGTCCTGCAGGGTCGCGAACGAGGCCTTGCCCATGAGGCGCTTGAGCATCATGCGGCCGGCCACGCGCGCGGCGGGCCGGGCCGCCTCCAGCTCCTCGGCCGTCTTCGACCCGTGCGCGGCGTGCACCTCGCCCGCGAGCTCGCCGCGCGAGAAGTCGTTGGGGAAGGCGTTGCCCTTCTCGCGCAGGCGCGCGAGCTTGGCGCGGCGCTCCGCGATGATCTGGTTCTCGTCCTGGGGCGGCTCGGTCGGGGGATTCTTCTTGTCTTCGGACATGGTCAGACGCCTTGCTTGAGGGAGGCCGCGATGAAGTCGTCGAGGTCGCCGTCGAGGACGGCCTGGGTGTTGCCCACCTCGTGGTTGGTGCGCAGGTCCTTGATGCGCGACTGGTCCAGCACGTAGGAGCGGATCTGGTGGCCCCAGCCGATGTCGGTCTTGGTGTCCTCCAGGGCCTGCTTCTGCTCGTTTCGCTTGCGAAGCTCCAGCTCGTAGAGCTTGGCCTTGAGCATCGACATCGCCTCGGCGCGGTTCCTGTGCTGCGAGCGGTCGTTCTGCGAGGAGACCACCGTGTTGGTGGGCAGGTGCGTGATGCGCACGGCCGAGTCGGTCTTGTTGACGTGCTGGCCGCCGGCGCCCGAGGCCCGGTAGGTGTCGATGCGCAGGTCCGCGGGGTTGATCTCGATCTCGATGGAGTCGTCGACTTCCGGGTAGACGAAGACGCTCGCGAAGGAGGTGTGGCGGCGCGCGTTGGAGTCGAAGGGCGACTTGCGCACCAGCCGGTGGATGCCGGTCTCGGTGCGCAGGTACCCGTAGGCGTAGGCGCCGTTCACCTTGATGGAGGCGCTCTTGAGTCCCGCCACCTCGCCCTCGCTCTCGTCCAGGACCTCGACCTTGTAGCCCTTCTTGTCGCAGTACTTGAGGTACATGCGAAGCAGCATCTGCGCCCAGTCCTGCGCCTCCGTCCCCCCCTGGCCCGCGTTGATGTC
>JAHCLE010000301.1 GCA_026125445.1 Burkholderiales bacterium | reverse complement strand
TTCGTGGAGAGGAACGCGCCGCTGCGCCGCAACGTCTCCGCCGAGGAGGTGGGCAACGTGGCCGCCTTCTACCTGTCGGGGCTTTCGAGCGGCATCACCGGCGAAGTGACCTACGTCGACGCCGGCTTCAGCACCACCACCGCCGGCCTCTTCGACGACGCCTGACGAGGAAATGGGGTCAGGTTACTTTGCACAAGATCTGTGCAAAGTAACCTGACCCCATTTCCGTCCTTCGCCCTAGTTGGGCTTCTTCTCGAAGGCGTCCTTGCGGATCTCGACGCCGATGTGCGAGCGCAGGCTCGCGAGGGAACCCTCGAGCTCGCTCAGGGCGACCGTCTGGCGCAGCTGCGCGCCCAGGGCCTTGCGCTTGGCGTCGTCGATCGTCTGCACGTCGATCACCTTCGTGACGCGCACCAGCGCGTAGCCCACGGGGGTGGAGACGCCCACGACCGCCGGCAGCTTCCTGGCGTCGACCCGGAAGACGCGGTCGAGCACCGGCGGCGGCAGCCCGCCGGGCTTCTGGCGGCTCACCTCGAGGGGCGCGGGCCACTTCAGCCCCGCCTCCTTGCCTTCCTGCGCCGCCTTGAGCTTCGCCTCGCCGTCGGCGGTGGCGAGCTTGAGGGCCTCCTCGCGCTTCAGGCGCTGCTCGATGGCGGCGCGTACGCTCTCGTAGGGGCGCTGCGAGGCCGGCTTGTGCTCGATGACGCGGGCGGCCACGAGCACGCTCGGCGCCACTTCGATGGCGGCGGTGTTGCGCTTCGCCTTGATGGCGTTGTCCGAGAAGATGTCGGCGAGGAGCTTGGGATTGTTGAGCAGCCCCGGCGCGCCGCCGCTCTTGGCGAACCACCCGGTCTGCTGGATCGCGAGCCCGTACTGGTCGGCCGCGGGCTTCAGGCTCGTCGACTGCTCGTAGACCATGTTCGTGAGCCCCTCGGCCACTTCCACGAAGCGCCGGCTGGCCGCGCCCTTCTTGAGCTCGGCCTCGATCTCGGGCGTGGCCTCCGCGAGGCTCTTGCCCTTCTCGGGCTTCACGTCCGTGACGCGGATCACGTGCCAGCCGAAGTCCGTGCGCACGGGGCCCACGATCTCGTCCTTCTTCGCGCCGAAGGCGGCGTCCTCGAAGGGCTTCACCATGGCGCCGCGGGCGAAGAAGCCGAGGTCGCCGCCCTGGGGGGCCGAGCCCGGGTCCTTGGACTCCCGCCTGGCCACTTCCGCGAAGCCCGCCGGCTTCCTGCGCACCTCGGCGGCGATCGCGGCCGCCTTGGCCTCGACGGCCTTCTGCTCGGCCTCCGGGGCGTCGGGCTTCACGGCGAGCAGGATGTGGCTCGCGCGCCGCTCCTCGCGCTGCACGAAGCGCGACTTGTTCGCCTCGTAGAACTTCTTCACCTCCTCCGGATCGACGGGCGTCCTGGCCGCCAGCGAATCCACGGAGAGCTCGACGTACTCGACGCGCACCTGCTCGGGAACGGCGAATTCCTGGGACTTCGACTCGTAGTAGGCCCGCACCTGCTCCTCGGTGGGCTTCACGGAGGCGAGGAAGGCGTCCGGCGTCACCTGGATCATGCTCACCTCGCGGCTCTGCTCCGACAGGCGGATGAAGCCGTCGAGCGTCGAGCGCGGCACGAAGGCCGTCTGCACGATCGAGTCGCGGTAGCGCGTGAGCCGCATGTCCTCCCGCAGGCGCTCGTCCAGGCCCACGACGCTGAAGCCCTGGGCGCGCGCGATGGCCTCGTAGCGCGACCGGGAGAACTTGCCGTCCTCCTGGAAGGCGGGCTCGGAGGCGATGCGGTCGGCGAGCTGCTTGTCGTCGATCCTGACCCCGGCGCGCTCGGCGCCCAGGCCCACGAGCCGCTCGTTGATGACGCGCTCGAGCACGGAGCGGCGAAGCTCCGGGTTCTCCATGAGGGAGGCGTCCCAGTTGCGGCCGAACTGGGCCTGCAGCGTCTCCTGCTGCTGGCGCAGGGCCTGGTCGAAGTCGCCCTGGCTCACGCGCGAGCCCCCGACGGTGGCGATCGTGTCCCCGCCCAGCGGCGTGCGGAAGTAGTAGTCGATGCCGAAGAGCCCGAACGGGATGACGAGGAAGATCGCGAAGAGCCACTTCACGATCCTGTACTGGGAGAACGTCCGAATCTTGTCGAGCATGCGAATGGCGCCTCGGGAGCCCGGATTCCCGGGCGTTCAAGCGAAAAGGGCGAACCCGCACGGGTTCGCCCTGGTGGACTGG
>JAHCLE010000300.1 GCA_026125445.1 Burkholderiales bacterium | reverse complement strand
AGATCGCGCGCGTCGAGGAAGTGGTCGACGAGATGGTCGAGAGCATGGTGCGCAACCCCGACGCCCTCATGTGGGTGGCGAGGCTTCGCGAGCAGGACATCACGACCTACGGGCACGGGCTGCAGGTGGCCGTCTACCTCGTGGCCTTCGGCCGCCACCTGGGCTTCCCGCGCGCCGAGCTCTCGCAGCTCGGCACGATCGGCCTGCTGCTCGACATCGGCAAGATCAAGCTGCCGAAGTCCATCCTCGAGAAGCAGGGCCGTCTCACCCCCGAGGAGTTCGAGATCGCCAAGAGCCACGTGATGCTCGGCCTGGAGATCCTCTCCGCCACCCCGAACTGGCCGGTGGAGGTGCTCGAGGGCATCGCCCAGCATCACGAGCGCATGAACGGCAGCGGCTACCCGCGCGGTCTCAAGGCCGAGCAGATCGGCATCTTCGGCCGCATGGCGGGCATCGGCGACTGCTTCGCCGCGCTCACCAAGTCCCGGCCCTACGCCGAGGCGGTGTCGTCCTACGAGGCGCTGCGAAGCATCACGGGATGGGGCGGGGAATACTTCCACGCCCCCCTCACGGAGCAGTTCGTGCAGGCGATCGGCGTCTTCCCCGTGGGCTCGCTGGTCGAGCTTTCCACGGGCGAGGTGGCGGTGGTCGTTTCCCACAACAAGGTGCGCCGGCTCAAGCCCCGCGTGCTGCTCCTCACCGGCCCCGACAAGACGCCGTCGGCCTACCCGATCATGGTCGACCTCCTCTACGACCCGCTGCTCGGCGGCGAGGAGCCCGCCTTCATCCGCCGCAGCCTCCCGGCCGGCGCCTACGGCCTGAACCCGCGCGAGAACTACCTCTCGTGAGCCCCTTGCCTCCCCCGGCAGACCACGGCCTGCACGTCCCCACCCCGGGCGAAGGAGCGCGCGAGGAGCTGCTGCGCTTCCTCGACCGCGAGGCGGCCGTGGCCCAGGCGACCAAGGGACGGCTCGCGGTGCTCCTCGTGGAGCTGCGCCGGGTGGACCGGCTGCAGGCGCTGCTCAAGGGGCCGCCCGCCGCCGTCACGCTCTCGCTCGTCATCGAGCGCCTGCGCCCCGCCCTGCGCCCCGAGGACCGGCTCGCGGCCCTCAACGAGGAGCAGGTCTGCATCGTGCTGCCGCGCATCGCGCACCCCACGCAGGCCGTGCTCGCCGCGGTGAAGTGCCTGCGCGCGCTCGACCGTCCCATCGCCCACGAGGGCGGCACGGCCGTCCTCAGGCCCTGCGTCGGGATCGCCACGGTGCCCGAGCATCCCGCCGACCCGGCGCAGCTGCTCATGGCCGCCGACGTGGCGCGCCGCATCGCCGGCACCCGCGAGGAGGGCTACCACGTCTTCCAGAGCGAGGACAGCATCGAGGCCGAGGTCTACCACGGCCTGGACATCGACCTGCAGCGCGCCATCCGCGCCAACGAGCTCGAGGTGCACTACCAGCCGCAGGTGGAGCTCGCCGGCGGCACCCCCGTGGCCGCCGAGGCGCTGCTGCGCTGGCGCCACCCGACCTCCGGCCCCATCTCCCCCACCACCGTGGTCGGGATCGCGGAGAACACGGGCACCATCGGCTCGCTCACCTTCTGGGTCCTCAACACCGTGCTGCGCAACGCCGCCCAGCTCGCCAAGGAAGGCATCACGCCGCGCTTCAGCGTGAACCTCTCCACCCGCACGCTCGTCGAGCACGAGCTTCCGGAGATCGTGGAGCAGGCCCTGGGAACGTGGAGCGTCGAGCCGGGCCGCATCACCCTGGAGATCACCGAGAGCTCCATGATCGGGGACGCGGAGCGCACCATGGCCATGCTCACGCGCCTGAAGGGCACGGGCGTGCAGCTGTCCATCGACGACTTCGGCACCGGCTACTCCTCGCTCGCCTACCTCAAGCGCTTCCCCGTCGACGAGCTCAAGATCGACCGGCTCTTCGTGAGCGGGCTGCTCTCCGACCGCGGAGACCACCAGATCGTGCGCTCGGTGATCGACCTGGCGCACAACTTCGAGCTGCGCGCGGTGGCCGAGGGGGTGGAGGAGGAGGCGATCCGCGCCGAGCTCGGGCGCATGGGCTGCGACCTCGTGCAGGGCTACCTCGTGAGCAGGCCGCTACCCGAGCGCGAGTTCCGCGCCTGGTGGCTGGCACGGGGGAAGGGCAGGTGAAGCGGGGCTTCTACATCATCATGGCGGCGCAGTTCTTCTCCTCGCTCGCCGACAACGCCCTCCT
>JAHCLE010000030.1 GCA_026125445.1 Burkholderiales bacterium | reverse complement strand
GGCGGAGGCCTGCGCCGCGCCGGTGACGAGCTCCGGCGCCATGTAGGCCGGCGAGCCCACGTTGGTGATGACCGTGCGGTCGGAGACCTTGTTGATGGCGGCGCCGAAGTCGGCGATCTTGATGTCGGTGCCGTCGACGTGGAGGATGTTGCCGGGCTTGATGTCGCGGTGGGTGAGGCCCAGCTTGCTCGCGAAAGCGAGCGCGCGAACGCACTTGAAGATGATCTCGGCGACCTCCGCGGGGTCGAGGAGCGTCCCGGGCTCGCAGAACTTCTCGAGGGTGCCGCCCTCGACGAACTCCATCACGATGTAGCTGAAGTCCTCCTCGACGACGGCGTCGTAGATCTGGACGATGTGCGGATGGTGGAGCTTGCCGGCGAGCGAGGCCTCGTTGAGGAACATGTTCTTGTAGAACGCGCCCTCCTCGCTGTTCTTCAGGGCGTCGGGGTAGGCCACCTTGATGGCGACCTGGCGGTTGGCGAACGGGTCCGTGGCGAGGTAGACCTTGCCCGTGGCGCCCCGGCCCAGTTCCCGGACGACCTTGTACTTCCCGATGGCTTCCATGACCGGGATTATAGGGAAAAAGGGGCCCGGGGCCCCTTTTTCCCTTGCCGGGGCGAAAGCCGCCCCGGAACGGGTGCCGGCGTGAAGCGGCCTAGAAGAGGCCCACGATCTTGCCGTCGTCGTTCACGTCGATGGCGCAGGCCGAGGGCACCTTGGGAAGGCCCGGCATCGTCATGATGTCGCCGCAGATCATCACGATGAACTCCGCGCCGGCCGCCAGGCGCACCTCGCGCACGTTCACCACGTGCCCCGAGGGCGCGCCGCGCAGCTGCGGGTCCGTGGAGAACGAGTACTGGGTCTTCGCCACGCACACCGGGTAGTGGCCGTAGCCGGACTCCTGCAGCTTCTTGATCTGCCCGCGCACCTTGGAGTCGGCGGTGATGTCGGAGGCGCCGTAGATCCTGGTGGCGATCGCCTTCATCTTGTCCCAGAGCGGCACCTGCTCCTCGTAGACGAACTTGAAGTCGTTGGGCTGCTCGCACATCTTGACGACCTCGCGGGCCACGTCGGCCGCCCCCTTGCCGCCGTCGGCCCAGTGGCGCGCGAGGACCACCTTCGCGCCGTGGTGGGCGAGCTTGTCCATGAGGAGCTTCACCTCCTCGTCGGTGTCCTCGGTGCGGTGGTTGATGGACACCACGCAGGGCAGGCCGTAGTTGTTGCGGATGTTGTTCACGTGGCGCTCGATGTTGGTGATGCCCTTCTCGAGCGCGGCGAGGTTGGGCTTGGAGAGCTCCTTCACGTCGATGCCGCCGTGGTACTTGAGGGCGCGGATCGTGGCGACCAGCACCACGGCCGAGGGCCGCAGGCCCGCCTTGCGGCACTTGATGTCGATGAACTTCTCCGCGCCCAGGTCGGCGCCGAAGCCCGCCTCGGTCACCACGTAGTCGCCGAGCTTGAGCGCCGTCTGCGTGGCGAGCACGGAATTGCAGCCGTGCGCGATGTTGGCGAAGGGCCCGCCGTGGATGAAGGCCGGCGAGTGCTCGAGCGTCTGCACCAGGTTGGGGGCGAGGGCGTCCTTGAGGAGCGCCGTCATGGCGCCGTGGCACTTGAGGTCGCGCGCGAGGATGGGCTTCTGGTCCTTCGTGTAGCCGCAGACGATGTTGCCCAGGCGCTCCTTGAGGTCCTTCACCGAGGTGGCGAGGCAGAAGATCGCCATCACCTCGGAGGCCACCACGATGTCGAAGCCGTCCTCGCGCGGGAAGCCGTTGGCCGGGCCGCCCAGGGCGACGGTGATCTGGCGCAGCGCCCGGTCGTTCATGTCCATCACGCGCTTCCACGCGATGCGGCGCACGTCGAAGCCCAGCTCGTTGCCGTGGTTGATGTGGTTGTCGATCATCGCCGCCAGCAGGTTGTTGGCGAGCGCGATGGCGTTGAAGTCGCCCGTGAAGTGCAGGTTGATGTCCTCCATGGGGACCACCTGGGCGTAGCCGCCGCCGGCCGCGCCGCCCTTCATGCCGAACACCGGCCCCAGCGAGGGCTCGCGCAGGCAGATGACGGCCTTCTTCCCGATGTGGTTGAGCGCGTCGCCCAGCCCCACGGTCGTGGTCGTCTTGCCCTCGCCTGCCGGCGTGGGGCTGATGGCGGTGACGAGGATGAGCTTGCCGTCGGGCTTCTTCCGGAGCGTTTCGATGTAGTCGAGCGAGATCTTGGCCTTCGTGCGGCCGAAGGGCTCGATCGCGTGCTCGGGGATGCCGAGCCGGGCGGCGATCTCGCCGATGGGTTTCATCTTCGCTTTTTGGGCGATCTCGATGTCGGACAGCATGGCGATCTCCTTGTGGGGACAGGTTTCGGGGAAGGACTTCCGGATTCCGTTCGTGAAACCTGTCCCCGACGGTTGCCCGGAGTATAGGAACGCCCCAAAATGCGGAGCCTTGACTCGGGTCAAGGCTTGACCCCCGTCAAGAGGTCCGCACCCATGCATCCCCACGAGGCCCTGATCCGCGAGTTCTACGCCGCCTTCGCGCGCCGCGACGCCGAGGCCATGGCCCGCTGCTACCACGACCGGGTGCTCTTCTCCGACCCCGTCTTCCCGAGGCTCGAGGGCGAGGAGGCCCGCGACATGTGGCGCATGCTGCTCTCCCGCGCCACCGACCTCGAGGTGGTTCTGGAGGAGGCGAGCGCCGACGAAGGCGGCGGCCGCGCCCGCTGGCGGGCCACCTACACCTTCTCGGGAACGGGCCGCCCCGTGGTCAACCGGATCTCGGCGATGTTCGCCTTCCGCGAGGGGCGCATCGCGCGCCACTACGACCGCTTCTCCTTCTGGCGCTGGTCGGCGCAGGCCCTCGGGCCCCTGGGCCGGTTCCTGGGCTGGTTCGCGCCGGTGAAGTGGATGGTGCGGCGCAGGGCCGCCCGCGGGCTCGACCGCTTCCGGGAGCGCGGCGCCGCCTGAGCGCGGGCCTCAGGCCGGGCGGCGCAGGATGAGCACGTTGCCGGCCACGGAGACCGCCACGCCCACCAGGGCCAGGAGCTCCCACCGGTAGCCCTCGAAGGCCGACGAGACGGCGAGCGCGACGATGGGCACCATCACGCCGATGTAGCCGGCGCGGGCCGCCCCCACGCGGCCCATGAGCGTGAGGAAGCTGCCGAAGGCGAGGATGGAACCGAAGACCGTGAGGTAGATGAGCGACAGCACGTAGGCCGGGGTCGCCTCGAAGGAGAGCGGCCGTCCCAGCGCCAGGGCGATCGCCAGCGTGAAGAGGGCCCCGTAGAGCATCCCCCAGGCCATGGTCTGCCACACCGGGTGTCCGGCCTCGTGATTGCGGTGCGCCACCATGTTCGAGAACACGGACAGGACCACCGCCGCCATCGTGAAGAAGGCGCCGAGCGCGACATTTCGGTCCGCGCGAATGTGGGAGAACTCGGGCCAGAACACGAGCGTGATGCCCACGATCCCGAGGGCCGCCCCCGCCGCCACGCGCAGCGTCATCGGGGATCGATAGAAGACCCGCATCGCGACCATGTTGAGGAAGGGGCTCGCGGAGTAGCCCACCGCCACGAGGCCCGAGACCACGTACTGCTCCGCGTAGTAGACGGACACGTAGCTCACGCTGAACATGAGGACGCCCTGGAGGGCGATCCACAGGTGCTCGCGGCGCGGGAAGCGAAGCGGAAGACCGCGCGCCAGGCACCAGGCGAACAGCATCGCCGAGGCCAGCAGGAACCGGTAGAAGACGCTCAACTCGGGCGCCACCGACCCCAGCTGGAAGGTGATGGCGATCCAGGTCGAGCCCCAGATCGCCACGCAGGCGGCGAAGAGCTGGAGCGTGGTCAACGCGCCAGCCCGAGCTGGTCGAGCACGAAGGAGTAGGTGAAGGCGAGTTCCTTCAGCGAGTCGTAGCGGCCGGAGGCGCCGCCGTGCCCCGCCTCGAGGATGGTCTTGAGGAGCAGGACGTTGGAGTCGGTCTTGAGCGTGCGCAGCTTCGCGACGTACTTCGCGGCCTCCCAGTACGGCACCTGGCTGTCGTTGAGGGAGGCCTCGACGAGGATCGCGGGGTAGGCCTTCGCGGCCAGGTTGTCGTACGGCGAGTAGGCGCGGATGACCTTGTAGTCCTTCTCGACGTTGGGGTTGCCCCACTCGATGTACTCCTGCGTCGTGAGCGGGAGCGTGGCGTCGAGCATCGTGTTCACGACGTCCACGAACGGCACCTCGCTCACCACGGCCCGGAAGAGGTCCGGCCGCAGGTTCGTCACCGCGCCCATGAGGAGCCCGCCCGCGCTGCCGCCCTGGATCGCCAGGCGGTCAGGCGCCGTCCATCCGCCCGCGACGAGGTGCTCGGCGGCGGCGATGAAGTCGGTGAAGGTGTTCATCTTCTTCGCGAGCTTGCCGTCGTCGTACCACAGGCGCCCGCGGTCGCCGCCGCCGCGGATGTGCGCGATGGCGAAGACCATCCCGCGGTCGAGCAGGGAGAGCCGGCTCGAGCGGAAGTTGACGTCCATGGGGTGGCCGTAGGAGCCGTAGCCGTAGAGCAGCAGCGGCTGCGGCCCGCCGGTGCGAAGCGCCTTCTTCCACACCAGCGAGACGGGAACCTTCGTGCCGTCCTGCGCAGTGGCCATGAGCATGGCCGACTCGTATTCCTCGGGCCTGTAGCCGCCCAGCACCGGCTGCTGCTTGAGGAGCGTGCGGCTGCGCTTGCCCACGTCGTAGTCGTACGTGGTCCGGGGCGTCACGTAGCTCTGGTAGACGAAGCGGAAGAGGGCCGTGTCGAACTCGGCGTTGGTGCCCGGCCCCGTCGAGTACACGGCCTCGGGCATGTCGATGTAGTGATGCCCGCCGCCGGCGAAATCGGTGACGCGCAGCTTGAGCACGCCGTCGTCGCGCTCCTTGGCCACCCAGAAGCCCTTGAAGAGGTCGAAGTCCTCGAGCATCACCGACTTGCGGTGGGGCAGGACCTGCCTCCAGTTGCGCGGCGCGGGATCGGCGAGAGGGGCGCGCACGAGGCGGAAGTTCTTCCCCTTGTCGTTCGTGCGGATCCAGAACTCGGTGCCGTGGTGGTCCACGTAGTACTCGTGCCCGGTCCTGCGCTTCGCGACGAGCCGCGCCGGCGCGTCCGGCTGGATCGCGGGGATCACGCGCACTTCCGACGTGTCCTTCGAGGCCGAGGTCGCCACGACCCATTCCCCGCTCCTCGTGGTCCCGACGCCGAGGTTGAAGAGCTCGTCCTTCTCCTCCCACACGAGCGCGTCCTTCGCCTGGCCCAGCCGGTGCCGGAAGATCCGGTCGGGCCGCTTCGCGGCGTTCTGCTGCGTGTAGAAGAGCGTGCGGCCATCCGCCGCCCAGGCGATCGAGTCGGCGCGCTCCAGGCGGTCCGCGAGCAGTTCGCCCGAGCGCAGGTCCTTCACGTACACGGTGTACTCGCGGTAGCCGGTGAAGTCCGCGGCATAGGCGAGGTAGGCGCCGTCCGGGCTCACCTCGAAGAAGTCGACGCCGGTGTAGGCCTTGCCCCGGGCGAGCTCGTTCACGTCGAGCATCACCTCTTCGGGCGACTCCATCGACCCCTTGCGACGGCAGTAGATGGGGTACTGGAGCCCCTCCACCTCGCGCATGTAGTACCACCAGCCCTTGTACGGGTAGGGAACGCTCTCGTCCGTCTCCTTGATGCGCGCGAGCATCTCCTTGTAGAGCTTCTCGCGGAAGCCCTCGAGGTGCTTCGTGGCCGCCTCGGTGAAGGCGTTCTCCGCCTTCAGGTACTCGAGCACCTCCGGCCTCTCCTTCTCGCGCAGCCAGAAGTAGTCGTCGACGCGCTTGTCGCCGAACTTCGTGATCGTGACGGGCACCTTTGCCGCGACGGGCGGCGGCGGCAGTTCGGCGGCGGAAGTGGCGGAGGCGATGGCCATGGCGACGAGGGGGGCGAACGCTTTCATCGGGATGGGGGAAACCCCGGGCGAAGGAGGGCGGATTATAGCCAACCGGCGCCCCTCCCCGGCCGGCCTGCAACGAGCCGTAACCCTGAGGCCGGGCCCGGGCGCCCGGTGGTAACCTAGCTGCCTCGTTCCCGTCCCGCCGCCATGTTCGCCGCTGCCGCCCCCGCTGCCTCCGCCACCAAGCCGGACGCCTACGCGAGCCTCCTCGCGCAAGCCCGATCGCTCCTCGAGGGCGAACGGGACGCGACCGCCAACGCCGCGAACCTGGCCTCCCTCCTCTTCCACACGCTGCCGGAACTCAACTGGGCCGGCTTCTACTGGCTGAAGGACGGGGGACTCGTGCTGGGCCCCTTCCAGGGCAGGCCCGCCTGCGTGCGAATCGCCCTGGGCAAGGGCGTCTGCGGCACCGCGGCGGCCGGCCGGCGCACCGTCGTGGTCCCGGACGTCCACGCCTTTCCGGGCCACATCGCCTGCGACAGCGCCTCGGAAAGCGAGGTCGTCGTGCCCGTCCTCAAGGGCGGTCGCCTGCTGGGCGTGCTCGACCTCGACAGCCCGCGCCTCGCCCGCTTTGACGACGAGGACGCGCGCGGGCTCGAGGCGCTCGTAAGCGCCTTCGTCGAGGCCACGGACCTGTGACGGGCGGGGGCCGACCCCCCGAGGCTCCTCGCGTGACGCTGCGTTCCCTCCTCGTCGACTTCAATTCCTACTTCGCCTCCGTGGAGCAGCAGGTCGAGCCGCGGCTGCGCGGCCGGCCCGTGGGCGTGGTGCCGATGATGGCCGACACCACCGTGTGCATCGCCGCGAGCATCGAGGCCAAGACCTTCGGCGTGAAGACGGGCACGAAGGTGGGGGACGCGAAACGCCTGTGCCCCGGCATCGAGCTGGTGATCGCGCGCCACTCGCTCTACATCGACTTCCACCACCGCGCCGTGGCGGCCGTCGACACGGTGGTCCCGGTGCGCCAGGTGCTCTCCATCGACGAGATGGACTGCGAGCTCTCGGGGCGCTGGCGGGAGCCCGAGCGCGCGCTGGGCCTCGCCCGGAAGGTGAAGGAGACGCTGCGCGCGCGGGTGGGCGAATGCCTGCGCACCTCGATCGGCATCGGGCCCAACGTGTTCATCGCCAAGACGGCCTCCGACATGATGAAGCCCGACGGCCTCGTCATGATCCAGAAGCACGAGCTGCCGAAGCGTCTCTTCGGCCTCGGGGTGCGGGACCTCTCGGGCATCGGCAGGCAGATGGAGAAGCGGCTCGCCGGCCACGGCATCCGCACGGTGGAGGAGCTGTGCGCGCGCTCGCGCGAGGAGATGCGCGCCATCTGGGGCGGCGTGGGCGGCGAGATCATGCACGACCGCCTGCGCGGCGAGGAGGTGGGCGGGCACGACGGCGACACGCATTCGATCTCGCACTCGAGCGTGCTCGCGCCCGAGCGGCGCAACCCCGAGGACGCCTTCGCGGTCGTGGACCGCCTCACGCAGAAGGCGGCGATGCGGCTTCGCAAGGCGGGGTACTACGCCTCGCGGCTCTCGCTCGCGGTGAAGTACCTCGACGGCTCGCGCTGGGACGCCGACATGCGCCTGGTGGACACGCAGGACACGATGACCTTCCTGCACGCGCTCGACAGGCTCTGGGCCGGGCGGCCGCGCGACCGGCGCACCATCCTGCAGGTGGGCATGGCCTTCGGCGACCTCGTCCCCCAGGCGAGGCACACCGGGTCGCTCTTCGAGGGCGAGTCGAAGTCCAGGAGCCTCTACGAGACGCTCGACAAGCTCAACGCGCGCTTCGGGCGGCAGGCCGTTTACTTCGCGAGCGCGCACAAGGCGAGGGATCGCGGCGGGATGCACATCGCCTTCAACCACATACCGGATCCGGAGACGGAGAAGTGAGCGCCGGGGAGTGACGCAACCCAAGAGCGAGGACACGGATAAGCACGGATGAACACGGATATGAAAGACAACGTCGTCGTCATCACCGGTGCCTCGAAGGGGATCGGGGCGGAGCTCGCGAGGCAACTCGCGGCGAAGGGAGCGATGCTGGCGCTCGCGGCGCGCGACCGCGAGGCGCTCGAGCGGGTCGCCGCCGAGTGCGTCGCGCTGGGCGCGCGCGTCGAGGTGGTCGTGACGGACGTCGCGAAGGAGGAGGACTGCCGCCGCCTCATGGAGCGCACCGTCGCGGCCTTCGGGCGCATCGACACCCTCGTGAACAACGCGGGCGCGACGATGTGGGCGCGCTTCGAGGACATCGAGGACATGTCCATCCTCGCGCGCATCATGCAGGTGAACTACATGGGTGCGGTCCACTGCACCCATTGCGCCCTGCCCCACCTGAAGGCCTCGCGCGGCCGCCTCGTGGGGATCGCGAGCCTCACGGCCCTCGTGGGCGTGCCGACGCGTTCGGGCTACGCGGCCTCCAAGCACGCGATGCGCGGCTTCTTCGACTCCCTGCGCATCGAGCTCGCCGGCTCGGGCGTGACGGTCACCATGGTCTACCCGGGCTTCGTCTCCACCGGCATCCGCGAGAACGCCACCGGTCCCGACGGCCGGCCCATCGCGGTGAGCCCCGTGAAGGAGGGCGAGGTGATGGGCGTGGAGGAATGCGCCCGCCTCACGCTCGAGGCGATCGCGGCCCGCCGGCGCGAGCTCGTGATGACGCTGCGCGGCAGGCTGGGGCAGTTCCTGAAGGTGGTCGCGCCCGGCCTGGTCGACCGCATCGCCCGGCGCGCCATCGAGACCGGCCGCTAGGCGGGCGGCGGGACCGCTACCTCCGCGAGGCGGCCTCGAGCTTGTCGAGGATCGCCTTCTCCGTGCGCGGGTTGCAGGCGAGGTAGAGGTCCTGCGTCTTCACCACCAGGACCTCCTTGAGTTCCTTCACGCCCGCCGTGGCGGCCATCGCCTTCGCCGTGGCCTGCGAGGTGATCCACAGGTCGATCGCGACGGGATCGTTCTTCGGCTTCGCGAGCCGCGCCGGGTTGTCCGAGTCCCGGTCCGCCTCGCGGATGCTCGAGGCGCCTTCCGCGCGCATGAAGTCCACCTTGGCGTCGTTCTTCACGCCGCCGATCCGGAAGAAGCGCGCGTCCCGGGCCGTCTCGATCTTCTTGTCGAACGAAGGCAGCGCGTAGAGCGCCCACACGTTGCTCCCGATCGGCCCGTACCACTTGAAGAGCTTCTCGCGGTTCTCCACCCGCGCGGTCCCGTAGACGCAGACATTGGCCGAGCGCTGGGCGCTGGCATAGGCCTCGTCCCAGGCGCGCACGGCGATCGTCGCCTCGACCCCCGCCTTGGCGAGAAGCGCGCGCACGGCCTCCGTGGAGGTCCCCTTGACCTCCTTTCCTTCGGCGAAATTGAACGGCGGGTTGTTCTCGGTGAGGACCTGCAGCGGGGCGGCATGGACCGGGCTCGCGAGGGCGAGTGCCGCCAGGAGGGCGAGCGCTCTCATTGTCGTTCTCCTTGTGGGGACATTTCCGGGAGCATACGCCAGCCGGGGGTACAATGACGGGCCGGCCTCCACCCCGGCCTCCCGAGCGTTTCGATGGACCTGTCGGTCTGGATCACCTACCTCGTCGCCACCGTCATCCTGTCCGTGTCTCCCGGACCCGGGGTGTTCTCGAGCCTCGCCGCGGGGCTCAACCACGGCTTTCGCCGCGGGATGTGGAACGCGGTGGGCATGCAGGTCGCCAACTTCGCGCTGATGATCCTCGTGTCGGTCGGCCTGGGCGCGATCCTGCTCGCCTCCGAATCCCTTTTCACCGCCGTGAAGTGGGGCGGCGTGGCCTATCTCGTCTGGCTCGGGATTGCGACCTGGCGCTCCGAGCCGCACCACTTCGACGCCCGCGCCGACGCCCCCAGGGGCAGGAATTCCCGCGAGGTCTTCGCCAAGGGCTTCCTCGTGAACATCACGAACCCCAAGGGCATCATCTTCTACGTCGCGGTGCTGCCGCAGTTCATCGACGTGGCGCGGCCGCAGTTCCTCCAGTACGCCATCCTCGGCCTCACCACGCTCGTGGTCGACATGGTCGTGATGGCGGGCTACATCGGGCTCGCGGCGCGCGTGCTGGCCGTCATGAAGGACCCGTCGCACCTGCGCTGGGTCAATCGCATCCTGGGGGGCGCCTTCGTCGGGGCCGGGCTCGCGCTCGCGGCCTTCCGCCGGGCGCACTGAGGACTTTCTTCGCAACGCACAACCAACGAGAGGGACATCGAACATGACGATCAAGGTCGGCGACCACCTGCCCGCGGGCACGGTCCAGGAGTTCATCGAAGTCGAGGGTGGCGGCTGCACGCTGGGCCCCAACACGTTCAAGGTCGAGGACCTGGTGAAGGGCAGGAAGATCGCGATCTTCGGCCTGCCCGGCGCCTACACGCCCACCTGCTCGGCCAAGCACGTGCCGAGCTACCTCGACAACCACGCCGCCCTGAAGGCCAAGGGGGTGGACGAGATCTGGTGCTTCGCCGTGAACGACGCCTTCGTGATGGGCGCCTGGGCGCGCGACCAGAAGGCCGGCGGCAAGATCCGCTTCATGGCCGACGGCTCGGCGGCCTACACGAAGCAGCTCGGGCTGGAGCTCGACCTGAACGCGCGCGGCATGGGCACGCGCTGCCAGCGCTTCTCGATGTACGTGGTCGACGGCGTGGTGAAGACCCTCAACGTCGAGGGCCCGGGCAAGTTCGAGGTCTCCGACGGCGCCACGATGCTCAACCAGGTGGGCTGAAGCGAAAGGGGACGGTTCCTGGACCCGTCCCCTTTCGCTAAAGGGGACGGGTCCAGGAACCGTCCCCTTTCGCTTCAGCCCTTGCCGCCGGCCAGCAGCACCAGGAACAGGACGACGAGGACCGCGGCGACGAGGAGCGCGATCTTCCACCAGGACTTCGGGCTCTCGCCCGAGACCTCGCCCGTCTGGCCGTTGATGAGGAAGCGGTAGACCTTGTCGCGGTAGCGGTAGGCCGAGATCCACGCCGGCAGCAGCACGTGCTTGAACTTCACGTCGGCGTAGCGGGTGGAGACGGAATGGATGCGCTGCTGGTCGCCGCCGATGTCGCGGCGGATGAGCGCGCGCACGGCCTCGTCGATCGACTGCTTCGCGATCGGGAACCCCTCGCGCAGCGTCACCTGGTAGGCCTCGGCCTGGTAGCCGCTCACGAACTCGGGCTGGTAGGGCACCAGTCCCTTCAGGTTGAAGCGCATCACGGAGTCGGTGATGCCGGCCGGGAGCGTCTTCGAGGCCATCACCAGGACGTCGTCGTGGAACTTCTCCACGTGCCCCGAGGCGGGCGTCCAGCGCGTGTGCTTCACGCGGCGGGTCTGCGTGGAAGAGCGGCCCTGGGAATCCTGCGTCGTGTAGGTCTCGGTCGTGTAGTAGTCGTCCCCGCGCTCGCCGGCGTAGTCGCTCGCCGTGTTGCAGTCGTAGGTCCAGTACGGCAGGTACACGCCCGTGAGCCCGGCGTCGCTCTGCGCATAGCGCTTGAGGTCGCCGGGGGCGAGCCACAGGCTCCTCACCCAGCGCCGGAAGGCCTCCGCCGCGCGCTGGCGGTTCACCTGGAACGGCACCAGGGACTTGGGCTTGATGCGGCGGCTCGCGTAGCTCTTCGAGACGATGGCCGCGCCGCAGAAGGTGCAGTGGCCGGCGAAGAGGCTGCCGGCCAGCGTCTGCCCGGCGCCGCACTTGTCGCAGCGCACCTCCTCGACCTCCTGCACCTCCATCTTGCCCTCGAGGGCCTTGAGGTAGGTGTCGAAGTCGAGCTCCTCGACGCGCGCGTCGTTTTCCGCGATCGCGTTGGCCGTGCCGCAGTACTCGCAGCGCAGCTCCCGCGTGCCGGGCGCGAAGGTGAGCTTCGCCCCGCAACCCGCGCAGGGGAAGGTCTTGACGAAGGCGGATTCGGGGCGGGTGGGCTGGAGGTCGGCCTGTTCCATCGCCTAGGAGGCGGGCGGGACCGGGGGCGGCACGCTCGCGAAGAGCGGCGCGAGCTCGGGCACCTCGCCCGCCTTCGCCCACTGCGCCATGCCCGCCTTCCACACGAGGGAAGCGCGCGTGAGGTTGCCGCTCGCCGCCTGCTGCTGCAGCGCGGCCAGGTCGAAGGGGCCGGTCTGCTGGCCGTTCACGGCGACGTGGAAGGCGACGGCGCCCGGAATGGGCGGAGGGGCCGCGGCGCCCGCGCCGAAGGGCGCCGCGGCCGCGCCTCCCGTCATCGCGTTCATCATCTGCGCGCCCATCGCCACGCCGGCGCCGATGCCCACGGCCGCACCCGCCGCGCCGCCGGGGTTGTTGGCCGCATCGCGGATGGCCGAGGCCGTCTCGTATTGCGTGTAGGCCTGCAGGTTGCCGATGGCGGCCATGGCGCCCCGCTTGTCGATCGCCTTCTCGACCTCCTCCGGAAGGCCGATGTCCTGCACCTGCACCTCCACCAGCTCGAGTCCCATGCCCTCGAACTCGCCGGCCAGCCGGTCGCGAAGCCGCGAGCCCAGCTCGGTGACCTTGGCCTCGAGATCGAGCACGGGGATGCCCAGCTCGGGCATGACCTCCTTGATGCGAAGGCCGATCTTCCCCCGCAGGTTCTCCTGGATCTCGGCCGTGGTGAAGCGGTTGTCGGTGCCCACCAGGTCCTTCACGAACGTGCCGGCGTCCTTCACCCGGATCGCGTAGAGGCCGAAGGCGGTGGCGCGCACGACCCCGAAGTCGCGGTCGCGCATCATCGCCGGCCCGGGGGTTCCCCACTTGAGGTCGGTGAACTTGCGCGTCGAGCAGAAGTAGACCTCCGCCTTGAAGGGGCTGTTGAAGCCGTACTTCCAGCCCTTGAGGGTGGCCAGGATCGGCAGGTTCTGCGTGGTGAGCTCGTGCGTGCCCGGCCTGAAGACGTCGGCGAGCTTGCCCTCGTTGATGAACACCGCCACCTGGCCCTCGCGGACCACGAGCTTCGCGCCGTACTTGATCTCGTTCTGGTAGCGCTCGAAGCGGTAGGCGAGCGTGTCGTTGGTGTCGTCGAGCCACTCGACGATGTCGACCAGCTCGCCCATCAACTTGTCCCACAACGCCATGGCGTCCCCCTTCAGGAAGGATGGCTGCCGGAAGTCCCCCGGCCGGGACGGGTAAAGTACCCCCCTTCGACCCCCAATTCAATCCTCGGAAAGGGCCATGGCCATCACCGTCTCGCAGCTCAACGTCTACCCCGTGAAGGGGCTCCGGGGAATCGCGGTCGACGCCGCCCATGCCGCCGAGCGGGGGCTGGCCGGCGACCGGCGCTTCGTGGTGGTCGACCGCGAGGGCCATTTCCTCTCCCAGCGGGAGCTGCCGGTCATGGCGACGGTGTGGACCGAGATCGCGGGCGACGCGCTGCTGCTCGCGGCGCCCGACTTCGACGAGATCCGCGTTCCCCTCGAGCCGGCCGGGGGCGAGCCCCTGCAGGCGACCGTGTGGGAGAGCGAGTGCGCTGCGATCGCGCCCTCGCCCGAGGCGGACCGCTGGCTCTCCGAGGTCCTCGGTCGCCCCTGCCGGCTGGCCTACATGCCGGACACGACCCGGCGCACGTCCAACCCGCGCCATGCCGGCCCGGGCCGCCTGGTCGGCTTCGCGGACGGCTACGCCCACCTCGTCGTCTCCGAGGCGTCC
Source organism: Burkholderiales bacterium (assembly GCA_026125445.1). Classification (GTDB taxonomy): domain Bacteria; phylum Pseudomonadota; class Gammaproteobacteria; order Burkholderiales; family Usitatibacteraceae; genus FEB-7. The sequence goes on along the minus strand of JAHCLE010000030.1, from coordinate 16,617 downwards.
CTCGCGGCGCTCAACGCCCGCCTCGACCGTCCCGTGCCCCTGGACCGCTTCCGCGCCAACATCGTGGTGCGGGGCTGCGAGCCTTTCGCCGAGGACGGCTGGGGCGAATTCTCGGTCGGGGCGGCGCGGCTGCGCATGGCCAAGCCCTGCGGACGCTGCCAGGTCACCACGACCGACCAGGCCACGGGCGAGGTGACGGGACCGGAGCCCCTCGCGACCCTCTCGGCCTGGCGCATGAGCCCGGAGTTCGGAGCCCGCTTCGGCATGAACGCGGTGACGCTCGCCCCCGGCGCCATCCGGGTGGGAGACGCGGTCGTCCCGGCCTAGGGAGTCCTTTCGGCCAGCGCGTGCACGGCGAGGAGGAGCCAGCCGGCGATGAAGGCGGAGCCCCCCAGCGGCGCCACGATGCCGGCCGAGGTCGCGGTGAACGCGAGCCAGTAGAGCGACCCGCAGAAGGCGAGGACGCCGGCCGCGAAGGCCGCACCCGAGAGGACCAGCCAGCGCGTGACGCCAAAGCGCGCAAGCACGCCCGCCAGGACGAGGGCGAGGCCGTGCACGAGCTGGTAGAGCACCGCGGTCTGCAGCAGCCGCGCCGCCTCCGGGTGCGGCGCCCGGCCGGCCGCGTGGGAGGCGACGGCGCCCAGCGCGACGCCGGCGGCCAGGACCAGGGACCCGGCCGCGACGAACCCGCGCGCGAGCCGCGGCGCGCTCACTCTGCCGGGTGCTGCCGGATGAGGAACGCCGCGAGCGCCGGCAGCAGGAAGATGGCGCCCAGCATGTTCAGGAAGAACATGAAGGCGAGCAGGATCCCCATGTCGGCCTGGAACTTGAGGGCCGACATCGCCCAGGTCCCCACGCCGAGGGTCATCGTGACGGCCGTGAACACCATGGCCGTGCCCCGCTCCTTCAGGGCATCGAAGAAGGAGTCGGCGAGCGTCTTCCCCTCCTCGAGGTGCACCTCGATGCGGTCGTAGAGGTAGATGCCGTAGTCGACGCCGACGCCCACGCCCAGGGCGATCACCGGCAGCGTCGAGACCTTGAGGCCGATGCCCAGCAGCGGCATGAGCGCCTCGCACAGCACCGAGACGATGGCGAGCGGGATGAGGATGCACAGCGTCGCGCGCAGGCTCTGGAAGGTGATCATGCACATGACGAGGAGCGCGCCGAAGATGGCGAAGTTCATCTCCCAGCGGGCGGCGTCCACCGCCTCGTTGGTCGCGGCCGTCACGCCCATGTTGCCGGTGGCCAGCTTGAACTCGAGCTTGTCGCTGTTGGCCTTCGCCGCGAACTCCTTCACGTTCGCCACCAGCGAGGCGAGGGTCTCGCCCTGCTGGTCGGTCGTGTAGACGAGCACCTGCATCGCGCTGCAGTCCGGGTTGAGGAGCCCCGTGGCGGTGTCGATGGGGGTGACGCTCTGCGCCATCACCTGCGGGTCCCGCGGCAGCTGGCGCCACTTGATGTTGCCCTCGTTGAAGCCCGCGTTCACGCCCTTGGCGAGGCCCGGCAGCGAGATCACCGACTGCGTGCCGGGCGCGTTCTGCATGAACCAGTCGAACCTCTCGATCACCGTCATGATGTCGTAGTTCGTGCAGGCGCCCTGGACGCCCTTCGTCTGGGCGACCACGCCGAGCGTGTTGGTGCCCATCGCGAACTTCTCGATGATCTTCGCGTTGTCCGAGTTGTAGCGCGACTCGGGCCGAAGCTCCGGCACGCCGATGCCGTAGTCGCCCACCTTCAGGTTGTGGGCGCCCATGACACCCGCCGCGAGCACCACGGCCGACACGGCGACGATCGCGCTCGCCTTGCGGCGGTCGACGCATCCCGAGGCCGCGCGCCAGACGCGCTCGACGCGGCTTTCCTGGAACGCGTCCTTCGAGGCGGCGACCTTGGACATCTGCAGGTGCGAGAGCAGGATCGGCAGCAGCATCTTGTTCGTCACGATCATCCAGCCCACGCCCAGCGAAGCCGTGACGCCGAGCTCGCGCACGATGTCGATGGGGATCAGCATGATCACCGCGAAGCCCAGCACGTTGGTGAGGAGCGCGAAGGTGCCCGGGATGAAGAGCCGGGCGAACGCGCGCTTGGCCGCCGTGAGGCTGTCGACCCCCGAGACCGCCTCGCGCTCCCAGGTCTTCACCATCTGCACGGCGTGCGAGACTCCGATGGAGAAGATGAGGAAGGGCACGAGGATCGACAGGGGATCGATGCCGTAGCCGAGGATGGGAAGGGTGCCCAGCAGCCACAGCACCGGCATCATCGCGACGACCAGGGCCACGCCGGTGAGCTTCAGGTCCTTCACGAAGAAGAGCATCAGCCCGGCGGTGATCACGAAGGCCACGCCGAAGAAGGCGAGCACGCCGCGCGCGCCGTCGCGGATGTCGCCCACGGCCTTGGCGAACCCGATGATGTGGACCGTGTGGCGGGGCCCCTCGTACTTCTGGCGCAGCTCCTCGAGCCGCGAGGAGACCTCGAAGTAGTTGAGGCGCTTGCCCGTCTGCGGGTCGATCTCCAGGAGGCCGGCGACCACGAGCGCGCCCGTGAAGTCGGTGGCCACGGTGCGGCCGATCTCGCTAGACTTCTGCACGTTGGCGCGCACCTGCTTCAGGTCGGCGTCCGTCCCCTGGAAGGTCGCGGGAATGACGTTCCCGCCCGAGAAGCCCTCCTCGATCACCTCGATGAAGCGGGTGTTGGGCGTGAAGAGCGACTTGACCGAGGGCCGGTCGACGCCGTTCAGCAGGAAGACGTCGTCCGTGAGGGCCTTGAGCTTGGCCATGTACTCCTTGTTGAAGATGTCGCCGTCGGTCTGGACGATGGCCACCGCCACCCGGTTGGCGCCGCCGAACACCTTCTCGTAGTCGCGGTAGACCTTCATGTAGGGGTGCTCGAGCGGCACCATCTTGTTGAAGCCGGCGTCCACCGTGAGCCGCGACGCGGAGGCGGCGAAGAGAAGCGTGGCCGCGCCGAAGACGACCAGCAGGACCTTGCGGTTGCCGAAGACGAAGTTGGAGACGGCCTGGATGAGCTTGTCGAGCATCGCCGCGCCCCTATCGCTTCGCGAGCGGCAGCGCCGCCTCGCGGGCGCCCGTCTCGCCGATGAGGATGACCGCGTTGGGCGGCCCCAGGATCGCGCGCGAGAACGCCTTGGTGCTGCCGGTGGCGAGCGGCACGAACGATTGCCCGTTGTCGCGCGAGACGAGCACCGTGCCGCCGTTCCCGGCGAGGACGAGCGCCCCGTCGGGCAGCTTCGAGCCGCCCATGAGGGTCGCGACCGAGGGGTTGTCCACCGCCTTCCAGGCGAGGCCCCCGTCCGTGGAGCGGAAGATCCGCCCGCGCAGGCCGTAGGCGATCACCGCGCCGTCGTCCGCGACCACGCCCCCGAAGAGCGAACCCTTGTAGGGCGAGGGCACGCTCGCCCAGTTCCTGCCGTCGTCCCTGGACAGCAGGATCGTGCCCGCCTCGCCCAGGATGATGATCCGCCCGTGCGGCAGGCGCACGAAGGCGTTGAGGTGCTTGTCGTCGGCGATCACCTTGCGCTCGTTCCAGGTCTTGCCGCCGTCGGCGGTCTCGTAGAACGCGCCGTAGGCGCCGATGGCGTAGCCGACGTTGGCGTCGACGAAGGTCACGTCGAGCAGGGGACGCTGCTCGGCCGGGGCCGCGAACTGCTGCGTCCAGGTCTCGCCGCCGTCGGTGGTCGCGAGGATCACGGAATCGTGGCCGACCGCCCAGCCCCTGCTGGCGTCGAGGAACTCGACCGCGGTGAGCAGGGGTGCGGGCGGGGACTTGGCCCGCCGCCAGGTCTTGCCGTTGTCGTCCGACAGGACGATGTAGCCCCGGTCGCCGACCGCGATGACGCGGTTGCCGCGGTGCGTGGCGTCGACGAGGAGCAGCCGCTCCATCGTCACCTTCGGCAGCGGCCCGGACTCGGGCAGGATCTCGGCGCCGGCGCGTGCCGCGCCGAGGGCGAGCGCCGCCACCGCGGCGAGCCCGGCTAGCCTGGTCTTCCTCATTTCGCTCCTCTCCCCTGCCCGCGCGGCGGCGGGCGGAAAACAAAGGGGGCAGTCCCCGCGCGAGCGGCGCGCGAAACTGCCCCCGGCCGGCCGGTTTCCCGGCGCGGCGCTAGCGCGTGCCGAGAGCGCGCAGGCTGTTCGGGTTGTAGTCGGCGCCGCTGCGCTTGATGGCCTCGTAGATCTTCGTCTCCTCGTTGCGCAGGCCCATCGCGATGTAGCGTCCCGATTGCAGGTCGTTGTGCACCTCGATCGTGCCGAAGAACATCGGCACGTTGTACCAGTTCTCGTTGTGCTGCTCCGAGTAGCGCCAGAGCTCGCCGCGGCCGTCGTACTTGTCGGTGGCGAGGATGGCCCAGCTGTCCTCGTCGATGTAGAAGACGCGCTTGGCGTAGATGTGGCTCGTGCCGGGCTTGAGCGTGGCCTCCACCACCCACACGCGGTGCAGCTCGTAGCGGGCGAGGTCCTGGTTCAGGTGGCCGGCCTTGAGCACGTCGGCGTACTTCAGGTTGGGCGCCGTCATGCGGTTGGAGTTGTACGGCATGTACATCTCCTTCTTGCCCACCAGCCGCCAGTTGTAGCGGTCCGTGGCGCCGTTGAACATGCCGAAGTCGTCGTTGGTGCGCAGGCCGTCGGCCGCCGTGCCGGGGTTGTCGTAGGCGACGTTCGGGGCGAGTCGCACGCGGCGCTGGCCGGGGTTGTACGTCCACGCCGAGCGCGGCTCCTTGGCCTGGTCCACCGTCTCGTGCACGAGCAGGATCTGGCCCGCCAGGCGAGCCGGCGCGGTCGTCACCTGCAGGTAGTTGAGGATCTTGTTGTTCTCGCGCTGCGCCACGGGCTTGGAGCAGTTGCCGTACTGGAAGTCGTACTCGTACTCGAACTTCACGATGGCGTAGTCGCCCGTGCGGGTGACGGCGGCCTGGGCCCAGTTCTGGGCGAAGGTGTCGCCGCGGTAGCGCAGCATCGAGTTCCAGATCGCCTCGTAGCCGTCCTTCGGCACCGGGAACGGGATGCCGCCGGTGCAGCCGGTGACGCCGTTGCCGCCCGCGGCGAGCTTCGCCTTCGGGGCGCACTCCTTCGTCTCGTTGTAGTGGCACTGCGGGAAGGCGGCGCTGCGCCGCGTCGGGTACACGATCATCTTGTAGTCCGGGTACTTCTTCAGCATCGCCATCTGCCCCGGCGTGAGCTGGTCCCGGTACTTGTCGGCGCTCTTGCCGTCGATCGTGAAGAGCGGCTTGTCGTTGGGGAACGGGTCCGGGTACTGGCCGCCGGGCTTGTAGCCCGCGACCGGCTTGGTGATGCCGCCGTCCCAGGCGGGGATGGTGCCGGCGGCGTTGCCGGCCTTCTCCGCGCCCACCGGCGTGAGCGTCGTGCCGAGCTTGGCGACGTCGGCGGCCGACATCTCAGCGGCGGCCGGGACGGCGAAGGCTGCGCCCACGGCGAGCATCGCCGCGGCCTTCCTCGAGATTGCGAACATGGGGTTCTCCTCTTATCCGTTTTTCAGAACGAGTAGCTCACGCTGACCGAGTAGAAGTCGCGGTCGCGCAGGGGGAACGCGGCGGAGCAGTAGCTCGCGCTCTGGCCCGGCGGGACGGCCTGGCCGGCGGGCGGCGTGTCCGTGCCGCAGTAGTCGCGGCCGCCGAAGTAGCCGGTGTACTGCACGTCCACCAGCCACTGGCGCTGGTAGTCCCAGGCGAGGCCGACCGAGAGCGACTTCGCGCCCTCGTTGAAGGTCGGGCCCACGCCCTTCACGTCGTGCGACCACGCCATGCGCGGCGAGAGGTTGCCGCCCAGCAGCGCGTTGTTGTACTCCATGCGCCCGGCGAGCCGGTAGCCCCACGACGTGGTGGTGAGGAAGCCGGTCTGTTGCACCGCGCCCAGGCTCGCGGGCGTGGTGCCGATCCCGTTGGCGCCGATCTGCGTGGCGGGCAGCAGGACGCCGGGGCCGTTGAATTTCACGCCCTCGGGCAGGTCGTTGAACCAGGTGACGCCCACTTCGCCCACGAGGACCAGCTGGTCCGAGTTCATGACCGCCGGGAAGGTCTTCGTGCCGGTCATCTGGAACTGCGTCATCTTGGTGCGCGCGTAGCCCTGGATGTAGGTGCCGTCGGGCACGAGCGCCGCCGTGGTGACGCCCGTCGCCTGCCCCGGGATCTGGGTGTAGCCGGTGATCAGGTTGCCCACGCCGAGGGCGGCGAGCAGCAGTTCGGGCGTCGCGTACTGGATCGGCTGGTTGGAGCGGTAGGAGACCTCGCCCTGGAGGGCCACGCCCGCCGGGCCGGCGGTGTTGAAGCTCAGGCCGTAGAGCTTGATGTCCTCCGGGTACTCCGCGTAGTAGGTCGCCGTGCCCGTGTGGCAGAACGCGGCGAGCGCGGCGTTGCCGCAGAACGACGGGATGAGCGGTCCGCCGGTGAGGACGGACGTCGCGCGGCCCTTGATCCCGGAGAAGAGCGGGATGCGGCTGTGGTAGTTCATGAAGTACAGGCCGAACTCGGTGTTGTTGAGCTCGGGCGTGAGCAGCCGCAGTGCGATGCCGTACTGGCCGTTGTCGTCCGCTTCCTTGTCGGGCGAGCGGTTGGCGTAGACGGAAGCGGCCGGGTCGTACGGCCCGTAGAGCGCCGAGGCGATGGTGCTCAGCGCGGCCGCGGCGCCCGGCAGGGGCGGCACCGGGTTGGACGGCGGCTTGTTCTCGTCGTTGCGGCGGCCGAAGGCGATCACCACGCGCGTGGAATCGTCCGAGGCGAAGTCGTTGTTCGAGAAGTAGGTGCCCTTGGGGTCGAGGCGGATCTTGTCGTGGTTCGTGAGATAGAAGCCCTCGGCGCTCAGGTTGTTGGTGAGCTGCTGGTTGGCCCAGATGCCCGCCGTGGGCAGGAACGCCTCCTTGAGCTCCGAGCCCGGGATGCGCAGCTTGGAGAGGTCCACCGGGTTGATCACGTTGATGCCGTTGGGGATGAAGGTGCTCTCGCCCCAGCTGATCACCTGCCGGCCGACGCGGATGTTGAGGTTCTTGCCGCCCGGCTCGAAGGTGCCGTAGATGAAGCCGTCGAGGCCCACGAAGTCCTTGCCCAGGCGGTCGAGGGCGGTGTCGCCGAGGCCCTCCTTGCGCATGATCGTCCAGTCGTAGTAGGCCGTGCCACGCCCGAAGAAGCCGAAGTTCTTCCACTTGAGCTCGAGGTCGGAAGTCGCCTTGATCACGTTGGCGAAGGGCTTGTTCTTCTCGAAGTTGAGGTTGCCGTCATCCTCGTTCACGGAGCGCATGGTGCCGCCGTTCACGATGCCGACGAGCCCCTTGTCGGGGTCGCTCGCGCGCACCGAGATGCCGTAGGAGACGGTGGTGTCGAGGCTGCCCTTCACCCCGTAGTCGGTGTCGAACTGGAAGGCGAGCGCCGGGCCGGCTCCCGCGAGGGCGAGGGCCAGGGCCATGGGCTTGAGCATCGGACGGAATTCGGATTTCATGGAGCGTTTCTCCTGGAGGCGTTGTTGTTCGTCATTCGCTGATCGTCGTGGTCCGGTAGCCCGGGTCCGAGGTGATCGCCGCCTCGGTGAACGGAAGCGTGATCCACTGCTTGGCCGAGAACTTCGCCGTCTGGTCCGCGAAGTTTGGCGAGGCGGGGTTCGAGGACTGCGAGTAGGAAAGGAAGCCCTGCGCGTTCACGCCGCTGTCGGTGAACTGCACCGTCTGGATGTAGCTGGTGCCCGTGCTCACGATGTAGCCGATGCCCGGAACGATCGAGGAGGTGATCTTGTTGTACACGCCCACGAGGTCGCCGCCGCCGGCGCTGTCGCCGCCGTGCATGGGAATGATCACCTGGCCGCCCGTGAGCGCCGTCTGCGTGGCGAACTGGACCATGCCGAGCGGCGCGTCCACCGCGAGCCCCGCGTCGGTGATCGCCTTGCCGCCGGCCGTGAGCGCGCCCACCAGCGCCGTCGCGACGGTCGGGTTGGAGATGGCGAGCCCGCTCGGGGTGGTGAGCGGCTTGGTGAAGTCGAACGGCACGGTGTAGACGTTCGGGATCGCCGCGGCCCGCGTCCAGAACTCCTTGAACAGGTGCGCGCCCCGGCTCGTGAGCTCGAACTTGCGGTCCCAGTTCTTCAGCACGCTGCACAGCGCCACCACCGCCGCGTCCGTCTGCGTGTCGCACAGCGCGAGCATGTCCGGCAGGAAGGCGTCGGCCGCGTAGCTGCGGTTGGAGAGCGCCATCTGCTGCAGGATGGGCAGCGTGAACTTGCCGGTGGCGAGCTGCGCCATGGCTTGCGAGACGCCGAGCCGCGTGCGGTTGCCCTGCTGCTGGGGAACGATGCCCACGACGGCCGGCACGTAGAAGCTGTAGAGGTTCGCGGCCGGGTTGGTCATCCAGTAGTTGTCGTTCGAGTTCTGGACGAAGTCGGTGCGGTACACGCGCGGCATGCGCGTGCCGGGCAGGAGGCCCGCCTGCGGGGCCGTGGGGTCCTGCACCCAGTCGCAGCTGGAGCGCGAGCCGTCGAGCACCGGGACGCCCAGGGTGGCGAAGACGCCGGCCATGGTGACGTCGGGCGTGCAGACGGACTGGTGGAAGCGGTCCACGTTGGGCGCCGTGCTGATGTCGGCGTAGAACGCATTGCCGAGGCGGTCGGCCGCGATCGTGTTCACCCACGGGATGCCGAGGTTCCTGTCCAGCGCCGCCTCGACGTCGAGCGTGCTCGTGGCGCGGTTGATGTCGAACCACTGGTCGCCCATGCGCCAGTTCTCGAGGTTGGCGTCCTTGATGGCGTAGGCCTTGGAGGTGCCCCAGACGAGCGGCGCCGAGAGGTTGAGCAGCGGGCCGAACTGCGAGGAGTAGATGACCCTGGACACCGGGGCGAGCGAGCCGTCGGCCTGCCTCACCTGGACGGTCACCGTCTTCGAGGTCATGTCCTTCGAGACGCCGTCGACCACGTACTTGCGCGGATTCGTCGGGTCGAGCTTCAGCTCGAAGAGCGTGAAGTGGTTCGCCTTGTCCACCGTGTGGCTCCAGGCGACGTCCTTGTTGAAGCCGATGTTGATGAACGGGAAGCCCGAGAGCGAGCCGCCCATCACGTCCATCTGCCCGGGCACGGTCACGTGGAACTGGAAGAAGCGCAGCGTCCCCACCCACGGGAAGTGCGGGTTGCCCAGCAGCATGCCGCGGCCGTTGTCGGTGGCGTCGGCCCCGAGCGCCAGCGCGTTGCTGCCCAGCATCTCGCGGCGGGCCTGGTAGTCCTTCCAGAACTGCTCGTCGTAGACGCCGTCCCAGGCCTTCGACTCGGAGGCGGCCGACGGCGGGAAGGTGTTCATCATGGCGGCGATGAAGTTGCCCGAGGAGGCCTGCAGCGCGTAGCGCCGCACCAGCCGCATCATGTCGACGTCGGTGACCGGGCTGATGAAGGGGGCGCCCTTGCACGGGGCGGGCAGGTTGGCGACGCCCGTGTCCTTGAGGTAGCGGTTGAAGCCCGCCGCCCAGCCCTTGAAGGCGGCCTGCACCTCGGGCTTCATCCTGGCGAGTCCCGCCGTGAGCGCCGCGGCGTCGCCGTTGAAGTAGGTGTAGAAGAGGTCGCTGAAGACGTTGTTGACGCCGTAGGGCGTGGAGCCCGTTCCGCCGAGGTACTTCGAGCGCTCGCCGCGCACGGTGAGGAATTCGTCGGCCATCGTGCAGAAGTTGTCCTGCGCGAAGGCGTAGCCCACTCCGTAGCCGACGCTTCCGAAATCGCTGGCCTTGATGTGCGCGATGCCGTACGACGTTCGCCTGACCTCGGCCGTGTACTTCACCTGCGCGAAACTGTCGACGGCGCCGAAGGCGGCGGCAACGGCGAGTGCGGCGGACAACGCTCGCGGAACGAGGCGGGACATGGATGACTCCTCCTAAAGGGCGCCGGGTGGTCCCGGCGGCGGTTCGTGGTTTGGCGCGACGCTAGTGTAGCGCTTCGAAGAGCCCGGCGGCACCCATCCCGGTGCCGATGCACATTGTGACCATGCCGTAGCGCCCCCCCGCCCGGCGCATCCCGTGCACCAGGGTGGCCGCCCGGATGGCGCCGGTGGCGCCAAGGGGGTGGCCCAGCGCGATGGCCCCGCCCTGCGGGTTCACCCGGGCCGGATCCAGCCCCAGCTCCTTCACCACCGCCAGCGCCTGGGCGGCGAAGGCCTCGTTCAGCTCGATCCAGCCGAGGTCCGCCTGGCTCACGCCGGCCGTCCTCAGCACCTTCGGGATCGCCTTGATGGGGCCGATGCCCATGATCTCGGGCGGCACGCCCGCCACGGCGAAGCCCACGAAGCGCGAGAGCGGCTGCACGCCGTACTTCTTCAGGGCGCGCTCGCTCATGAGCACCACGGCCCCGGCGCCATCGGACATCTGGGAGCTGTTGCCGGCCGTGACCGATCCGCGCGCGGCGAAGGCGGGCCTGAGCTTCGCCAGGCTCTCGAGGGAGGAGTCGGGGCGCGGGCCCTCGTCGGTGTCGGCGACCTTGCTGCGGTGCACCACCCGGCCCGTGGCCAGGTCGGGGACCGAGGAGGCGATCTCGTAGGGCAGGATCTCCGCCTTGAAGTGGCCCGCCGCGATGGCCGCGGCCGCCTTGCGGTGGCTCTCGACCGCGAAGGCGTCCTGCTCGTCGCGCGTGACCTTCCACTGCGCGGCGACCTTTTCCGCCGTGATCCCCATGCCGTAGGCGATGGCCACGTTCTCGTCCCTGGCGAAGACGGCGCCGTTCAGGGCCACCTTGTTGCCCATCATCGGCACCATCGACATCGACTCCGTGCCCGCGGCGATGACGACGTCGTCGTCTCCTGTGCGGATGCGGTCGGCCGCGAGCGCGATGGCCTGCACGCCCGAGGAGCAGAAGCGGTTGATCGTCATCGCCGGCACGCTGTCCGGGAGCCCCGCGAGGAGCACCCCGATGCGCGCGACGTTCATGCCCTGCTCGCCCTCGGGCATGGCGCAGCCGACGATCACGTCGGCGATGTCGTGCGGGTCCAGGCCCGGCACCTTGGCGATCGCGCCCTTGAGCACGTGGGCGAGCAGGTCGTCCGGGCGCACGGCGCGGAACATCCCTCGGGGGGCCTTGCCGACGGGGGTGCGCACGGCGGCGACGATGTAGGCGTCCTGGATCTGGCGGGTCATGGCGTTCTCCTGGGAAGGTTCGCGGCGGGGCCGCTTTCAGGCGGTTTGGGGAAGGGGGAGGCTGCGAGCGGAGACGACGGGGACGGGCGGCGCGCCCAGCGCGCGCGCGATCCGGCGCGCCACGGCGTCGGCGATCTCGGCGCCCTTGAGCGAGGTGCCCACGGGCACCCGGTCGCCCGGGGTGTCGGCGAAGAGCGAGAAATAGGGCAGTCCGTTGACGGTGTAGGAGACCACGGGCAGGAGCGCCCGCACGGAGTCGCGGCGCACGACCCAGGCCTTGCGGCCGAAGAGCCCCGCCTTCTCGACCGAGAGCTCGCCCGGCCTGACGGTGACCGCGAGCCTTCCGACCACGAGCGCCACCGCGCCCAGGTCCAGCAGCACGCCGATCGCGATCATCGCGATGGCGCCGAGGAGCGTGTCGCCCGCCGCGAACATCCCGGCGCCGATGACGGTGACGATGCCGCCGGTGGCGAAGAGGCCGATGGCCCAGCCCAGGTTGCGCCGTCCCGAGTAGCGCAGAGTGAGCACGCCCGCGCCCTCCTCGATCTCGACCACCGCCGGGGGAATGTCCGGCTCGCGCGTGTCGCTTCCGCCGAAGCCGCCCCGGACCTGCGCCCGGCCCTGGGGGTCGAACATCGCGCGCGCGGCCTGCGCCGCGAACGCCCCCGGCGACGAACGGGCGGGCGCCCTGACTGGCGCCTGCGGCCCTCGGCGCCTGCCGACGATGGCGTTCCAGGTCGCCGACACCGCGGCCCACAGCAGCCCCAGGCCGACGAGCGGGAAGAGCAGCACGAGCAGCCCCAGCCATTCCCCGCTTTCCACGATGTCGGGCACGGCGAGGAAGGCGATGGGCCAGGACATCGCGTTCCAGAAGAAGGCGAACACCCAGAGGAAGCGCGGCGAGGCGTTGTCGACGGTCTGCGCGCTGCCGCCTCGCGCGCCGATGGCGCGGTTGACGGCCTCGTTCGCCCCGCCCTCCCCCTTGCCCTTGAGGACGAAGACCATCGCCACGAGGGCGCCCACGCCCACCCCGCCGAAGGCGAGCGAGAAGGGCACCAGGAAGAGGATCTCGCCCCAGCGCAGCTCGCGGTCGAGGACCGACTCGACGGGGTTGTCGGGGTTCACCCAGACGGTGACCGGCTTGCCGGCGGATCGCGCGTCGGCGAGCCGCGCGCTCACCTCGTGGTGCCAGTCGTCGATGTTGTCCGAGCCGCCCACCTGCGAGATGCCCAGCCGGCTGCCCGTGAACTGCTTCCCGGCGAAGTCGTAGCGGTAGCTGCCCAGGGCCTGGTACGTCGTGCCGCCGTCGCTTCCGCTCGAGCTGCGCAGGTCCGCCTCCAGCACGGTCGCCTTCACCCGCACCCAGTCGCGCGCCCGCCAGGCCTCGTGCACCGTCGAGCCGATGGCCCAGGTCGCGAACACGCCCACGCCGCCGAAGGGGACGGCGAAGAGGAGGCAGGCCAGCGCGGAGCCGAGCTTTCCCACGGGCCTCAGTTGCGAAGCGGCTTGCCGGTCTTGAGCATGTGCTCGATGCGCTCCTGCGTCTTCGCCGTCTTCGCCAGCTCCACGAAGTGGTGGCGCTCGAGGTCCAGGAGCCACTGCTCGTCCACGACGCTTCCCGGCTCGACCTCGCCGCCGCACATCACGGTGGCGATCCTCGAGCCGATCTCGTAGTCGTGCTCCGAGATGAAGCCGCCCTCCTTCATGTTGACGAGCATCATCTTGAGGGTGGCGATGCCGGTGGAGCCGGCGACGGGAATGCGGGTGGGCGCAAGCGGCGGGCGGTGGCCCGACTCGGCCATGGCCCGCGCCTGCTGTTTCGCCACGTGGAGCAGCTCCGCCGGGTGGAACACCACCACGTCCGCCGGCTTCAGGTAGCCCAGCTCGCGCGCGTGCTCCGCGCTCTTCGAGACGTCGGCCATCGCCACCTGGCGGAACAGCCGCCCGAGCTCCGGGAACGCGTCGCCGCCCTTGGCCCAGGCGTTGGCGCGCTGCGCCAGCTCCTTGAGGCCGCCGCCGGCCGGCAGCAGTCCCACGCCCACCTCGACGAGGCCGATGTAGCTCTCCAGCGCCGCCACCACGCGCTGCGAGTGCATCACGAACTCGCAACCGCCGCCCAGGGCCATGCCCTCGACGGCCGCGACCGTGGGCACGAGGCTGTACTTGAGGCGCTGCGAGGTGCGCTGGAAGAGCGCCACCATCTGCTCGAACTCGTCGATCTTCCCGGCCTTCAGCGACTCGAGCGCCGCCTTGAGGTTGGCGCCGACGGCGAAGGGCGCCTCGTGCCAGATGACCAGCGCGTCGTAGTTGGCCTCGGCCTCGTCGATGGCGCGGTTCAGGCCCGCGAGGACCTCGGTGCCCAACGAGTGCATCTTGCTCTTGAAGGAGACGATCGCGATGCCGTCGCCCTGGTGCCAGAGGCGCACGCCCTCGTCCTCGAAGACGGTGGTGCCGCGGTCGGCCGGCTTCTCGCCCAGCACCAGCTCCGGGAAGTGCTGGCGACGGTAGACCGGGAGCGTCGAGCGCGAGTGCATCGTGTCGTCGGAGGCGGAGAACGAGCCCTGCGGACCGTGCACGCCCTTGCGCCCGTCCGTCACCCAGCCCGGCAACGGCACCTTCGCCATCGCCTTCCCCGCGGCGATGTCCTCCGCGATCCAGCCGGCGACCTGCTGCCAGCCCGCGGCCTGCCACAGCTCGAACGGCCCCAGCTTCCAGCCGAAGCCCCAGCGGATGGCGAAGTCGACGTCGCGCGCGCAGTGCGCGATGTCCGCCAGGTGCACGGCGCAGTAGTGGAAGAGGTCGCGGAAGATGGCCCACAGGAACTGCGCCTGCGGGTGCTGCGAGGCGCGCAGCCTCGCGAACTGCTGCGCCGGGTCCTTCTCCTTGAGGATGGCCTGCACGTCCTCCGCGATGGCGCCGGCGGAGGGGCGGTAGTCCTTCTTCGCGAGGTCGAGGACGTGGATCTCCTTGCCCTTCTTCACGAAGATGCCGGCCTTCGTCTTCTGCCCGAGGGCGCCCTTGGCGATGAGCCCGGAGAGCCACTCGGGCGCGTTGTAGTAGGAGTGCCACGGGTCGCCGGGCAGCGTGTCGTGCATCGTCTTCACCACGTGCGCCATCGTGTCCAGCCCCACGACGTCCGCGGTGCGGAAGGTGGCGCTCCGGGCGCGCCCGATGGCCGGGCCGGTGAGCGCGTCCACCTCGTCGAAGCCCAGGCCGAAGGCGAGCGTGTGGTGCATGGTGGCGAGCATCGAGAAGACGCCCACGCGGTTGGCCACGAAGTTGGGCGTGTCGCGCGCCCGCACCACGCCCTTGCCGAGCGTCGTGGTGAGGAAGGCCTCGAGCGCGTCGACGATGGCCGGGTCGGTCGAGGCCGTCGGGATGATCTCCACCAGGCGCATGTAGCGCGGCGGGTTGAAGAAGTGGATGCCGCAGAAGCGCGGGCGGATCGCCTCCGGGAGGACCTTCGAGAGCTCGGTGATCGAGAGCCCCGAGGTGTTGGAGGCGAAGATGGCGTGCGGCGCGAGGTGCGGCGCCACCTTGTCGAAGAGCGACTTCTTCCAGTCCATGCGCTCGCTGATCGCCTCGACGACGAGGTCGCAGCCGGCGAGGAGCGCGAGGTGCTCGTCGTAGTTCGCGGCCGTGATCCGCTCGAGGACGGATTTCGTGGCGAGCGGGCTGGGTTCGAGCCTGGCCAGCCCGTCGAGCGCCTTCTTCACGATGCCGTTCTTGTCGCGTCCCTCGGCGGCGAGGTCGAACAGGACCGGCTGCACGCCGGCATTCGCGAGGTGGGCGGCGATCTGCGCGCCCATGACGCCGGCGCCGAGGACGGCGGCCTTGCGGACGAGGAATTTCGACACGAGTCTCTCCTGGTGCGTGCCCGCCTGCGCGGGCCGGTTATCGAAGTCGGTTCAGGCCCATTGCGGGCCGCCCGGGATCGGGCGGGGCTTGCGGTCGGCGTCGATCGCGACGTAGGTGAGCTGGGCCTCGGTCACCTTGACGGCGTCGGTGCGGCCATCGCGGCCGCGCTGGGCGAAGACCTCGACGTCCACGGTGATGGAGGTGCGGCCGACCTTCACCACGCGCGCGTAGAAGCTCACGAGGTCGCCCACGAACACGGGCTCCTTGAAGAGGAAGGAGTTCACGGCCACGGTCACGATGGGCCCCTGGGCGCGCTCGTAGGCCGGGACGCTGCCCGCGAGGTCGACCTGCGCCATCACCCACCCGCCGAAAATGGTCCCGTGGGCGTTGGTGTCCGCCGGCATGGGGATGATGCGAAGGACGGGCTGTTCGCCCTGCGGGAGTCTGGCTTGCATGGCGCATTCAAACGGGCGTTTGATTCTACTCCATCACGCCCCGTGGCCCCGGTAGATCTGGGCCATCTGGTCGCGGTAGCGCTCCAGGATCTTGGCGCGCTTGGGCTTGAGGGTCGGGGTGAGCAGGCCGTTGTCCACCGTCCACTTCTCCGGCAGCAGCGCCACGCGGCGCACCTGCGCGTAGCCGGGGAACGCGTGCACCTGCTTCGCGATGCGCGAGAGCACCAGCTTCTCGGCGCGCTCGCGGGCCTCGCCGTGGGGGTCGGCCGGCAGGCCCGCCGACTCGGCCACCTTGCACCACTCCTCCATGTTGAGGGCCACCAGCGCCCCGAGGTAGGGCTTGCCCTCCCCCACCACCAGCGCCTGCTCGAGCAGCGGGTCGAGCTGGATCGCGAGCTCCATGTCCACCGGCGGCACCTTCTCGCCGTTGGCCATGACGATGATCTCCTTGAGGCGCCCGGTGATGTAGAGCAGCCCGTCCTGGATCCTCACCTGGTCGCCGGTATCCAGCCAGCCGTCCGCGGAGAGCACCTTGGCGGTCGCCTCGGGACTATTCCAGTAGCCCATCATCACGCTGGGGCCGCGAACGAGCAGCACTCCGTTCTCGCCGATGGCCACCTCGATGCCGGGCAGCACGGCTCCGATGGAGGCCGGGTCGTTCCTCTCCAGGCGGTTGACCGAGACCACCGGGGAAGCCTCGGTGAGGCCGTAGCCCTGCATGATGGGCAGTCCCAGGCCGATGAAGGTCTGCGCGATCTGCGGGTTCAGGGCCG
The DNA here is from genome assembly GCA_026125445.1 of Burkholderiales bacterium. Lineage (GTDB taxonomy): Bacteria > Pseudomonadota > Gammaproteobacteria > Burkholderiales > Usitatibacteraceae > FEB-7. The sequence goes on along the minus strand of JAHCLE010000030.1, from coordinate 418 downwards.
CGCCGCCGCTCACCGCGATGCGAAGCCGCCCCCCGAGGCGCGCGAGGAGCTTCGAGGCCACCAGCGCGCGAAGCAGGGGCCACAGCAGGAACGACGCCTTCCACGCGCCGCGCCCCTGCCGCCACTCGAAGAGGTCCCAGCCGGTGCGCCGCGCGAACTCGAAGAGGCGGCGCTTGCCCGCGCCCGCCTCCTCGAGCTGCGCGTGGATCGCCGCGTGCAGGCGCTCGTAGATGCGGGGCACCGAGACGATGGCCGTGGGCCGCACCGTCCGGAAGTCCTCCGCGAGCTGCGGGATGGAGCGCGCGAAGGCCACCTCGGAGCCCGAGACCATCGTGAGGTAGTAGCCCACCGTGCGCTCGAACATGTGCGACAGGGGCAGGAAGGACAGGAACACGTCGCTCGTGAAGACGTCGATGCC
>JAHCLE010000003.1 GCA_026125445.1 Burkholderiales bacterium | reverse complement strand
GCTGGGGCTCCTCGAGGGCCTGGCGGAGAACGACAAGGAGAAGTACGCCGCCTTCTGGAAGGCCTTCGGCCGCGTGCTCAAGGAAGGCGTGGGCGAGGACTTCGCCAACCAGGAGAGGATCGCGGGGCTGCTGCGCCTCGCCTCCACCCACGCGGACAACGCGGAAGAGGCGGTCTCGCTCGCCGACTACGTGGCGCGCATGAAGGAAGGCCAGGAGGCGATCTACTACGTCACGGCCGACACCTTCAACGCGGCGAGGAACAGCCCGCACCTGGAGGTGTTCCGCAAGAAGGGCATCGAGGTGCTGCTCCTCTCGGACCGCGTCGACGAGTGGGTGGTGAGCCACCTCGCGGAATTCGGCGGCAAGCCGCTGGAGTCCGTCGCCCGCGGCGGCCTCGACCTGGGCAAGCTCGAGGACGAGGCCGAGAAGAAGGCGATCGAGCGCGAGTCGGCCGAGCTCAAGGGGCTCACCGACCGCATCAAGGCGAGCCTCGCCGAGCGGGTGAAGGAGGTGCGCGTCACGCACCGCCTCACGGAGTCCCCCGCCTGCCTCGTGGCCGACGAGCACGACCCCAGCGGCAACCTCGCACGCCTGCTCAAGGCGGCGGGGCAGGGCGCGCCGGCCTCGAAGCCCATCCTGGAGATCAATCCCGGGCACCCGGTGATCGAGCGCCTCAAGCGCGAGGAGGCGAAGTTCGACGACTGGGCCAGCGTGCTCTTCGACCAGGCGCTGCTGGCCGAGGGCGGCAGCCTCGACGATCCGGCCGCGTTCGTGCGCCGCATCAACGCGCTCATGCTCGACCTGGGCGGGGGCGCCTTGCGCATCGTCCTGCCGGGCTGATGCGGGATCCTTCCGGGGCCCGCCTCCCGGAAGGTTCCTTGAGCGCGAGCAAGTCTGGCGGCCGGGCAGGCCCGAGAATGGGGGCGTGCGCGCGTGCCGCGCCGGTGGCACTCCGCCTCCGCCCCCATGTTCAACCTCTCGCGCTATTTCTCGACCCTCAGCCTGGCGCTGATCCTCGTGGCCGGCGGCGTGCTGGGGTACTTCTACTACTCGCTGTCGGTGGCGCAGCTCGTGGCCATGGCGGAAGACCGCAACGTCGCGATGACGCAGGTCTTCCGCAACACGCTCTGGCCGCGGTACGGCGAGTTCCTGCGCCGGGAGGGCGCGCGCGACGCCGGGTCGCTTCGAAACGCCCCCGAGACCGCCCGCCTCCACGCCGAGGTCACGGCCCAGATGCGCGACACGGAAGTCGTCAAGGCCAAGGTCTACAACCGCGCGGGCCTCACGGTCTACTCGAGCGACGCGCGGCAGATCGGCGAGGACAAGGGCGCCAACGCCGGGTTCCGCCGTGCCCTCGGTGGCCACGCCGCATCCGAGCTCACGCACCGCAACAGCTTCGATGCCTTCGAGGGCGCGCTCTCGGACCTCGATCTCATCTCCAGCTACGTACCCATCCGCGGCGAGGGCGGCGCGATCGAGGGCGTCTTCGAGCTCTACCAGGACGTCACGCCCTTCCTCGCCTACCTGCGCCAGACGCTGTGGTGGATCGCCGGCGGCGTGCTCGCGATCCTGGGTCTTCTCTACCTCGCGCAGTTCGCCGTGGTGCGCCGCGCGCACGCCATCCTGGACCGGCAGGAATCCGAGCTGCAGGATGCCAACCGCGACCTCGATGCGCGCGTGCGGCTGCGCACGCGCGAGCTCGAGGAAGCCAACCGCAGCCTCGAGGGCGAGGTCGCGGAGCGGCGCGCGGCGGAGTCGCGCCTGGACCATCTCGCGCGCCACGATCCGCTCACCGGCCTGCCCAACCGCTTCGCCTTCGACGAAAAGCTCGACGCCGCGATCCGGCGTGCGGAGCAGGGCGGCGGCCAGCTCGCCGTGCTCTTCATCGACCTGGACCGCTTCAAGGCGATCAACGACTCCCTGGGGCACGCGGTCGGCGACGAGCTCCTGCGGCTGGCGGCGGGGCGCCTCGCGCGGCAGATGCAACCCGCGGACGTGGTGGCCCGGCCCGGCGGCGACGAATTCGTCTGCCTGGTGGAGGGCGTGCACGGCATCCCCGAGACGCAGGCCATCGTCGCGGAGATGCTCGCGCAGTTCGGGCCGCCGTTCCTGGTCGGGGACAACGACCTCATGCTCTCGGCGACCGTCGGCGCGAGCCTCTTCCCCGGCGACGGCCGCACGGTCGACGCGCTGGTGCGAAACGCCGAGACCGCCATGTACCGGGCCAAGGCGGCCGGCCCCAACGCGAGCCGCTTCTACGAGCCCGAGATGACGGCCTATGCCACCGAGCGCCTGCGCCTCGAGCGCCAGCTTCGCCGCTCGATCGTCGAAGGCGGGCTGCGGCTCGACTACCAGCCCCAGGTGGACGGGCCGACCGGGCGGCTCATCGGCGCGGAGGCGCTGGCGCGCTGGACCTGCGAGGAGCTCGGGCCGGTCTCCCCGGCGCGCTTCATCCCGATCGCCGAGGAAACGGGGATCATCGTCGACCTCGGCGAGTGGGTGCTGCGCGAGGCGTGCCGGCAGCTGGCCGCGTGGGACCTCGAGGGCTTCCGGCTCCCGAAAGTCTCGGTCAACGTCTCCGTGCGGCAGGTCGAGCGCCCGGACATCCTGGATCGGGTCGGCGCCATCCTCGCGGAGACGGGCCTCACCGCCGACCGCCTCGAGCTCGAGATCACGGAATCGGTGATCATGGCGGTCGACGAAACCCTGTCCGTGCTCGAGAAGCTGCGCCGCATGGGCATCCGCCTCGCGGTGGACGACTTCGGCACGGGTTACTCGTCGCTTTCGTACCTGAAGATGCTGCCCATCGGCCGGGTCAAGATCGACCGCGCGTTCGTCGCGGGCATCGGGCGCAGCCCCGGAGACGAGGCGATAATCCGCACCGTCGTGACGCTGGCTCGCAGCCTCGGCCTGGAGCTCATCGCCGAAGGCGTCGAGACGCCGGCGCAGGCCGAGTTCCTCGCCCACGCCGGCTGCGTCGCCCTCCAGGGATACCTGCATGGCCGGCCCCTCCCGGCCGGGGCCTTCCGCGAGTCCTGGGCCACCCGCGACGCCGCTTGAGCGAGTTGCCCCGGCCGACCGGGCGGGGGCGCCTCGCGCATCGTCCTGCCGGGCTGACTCGGGGACGGTTACCCGGGGACCGTGATCGCACCCCCGAAGGGCGCGGGTTCACGGTCGGCCCGCCGCAGGAGCGAAAGCGAGTTGCCCCGGCCGATCGCGCGCAGCTCCCGATCGGAGAAGCCCACATTCCGCATACCGGCAACCGTCGACTCGGCGGGCGCGAAAGGGCTGTCGGTGCCGAACAGCACCTGCGACGCCGGCACCAGGCTCCTGAGTGCGGCGATAGCCGGCGCATGTGCCGTGGCCGCGATGTCGTAGTGGTGGCGCCCGATCTCGAATGCGATTCCTTCCGGCGCGTCCCGGGCAAGTTCCTTGGGCGCGAACTGGACCATTCGCCCGTAGGTGATCGGCATCGCCCCGCCGGCATGGGTGAAGATGAAGCGGATCTTGCGGCAGCGTGACAGCGTGCCCGAATAGAGGAGGTTCGCGATGGCGCGGGAAGTGTCCTGGGGAATCTCCGTCACCACGGGAGGAACGCCCGGCAGCAGAGTCCGGCAGCTCCGGGGCACCGTGGGGTGCACGAACACGACGGCCCCCCTCCGGTCCAGTTCGTCCAGGACGGGGCGGTAAGACTCGTCGCCGAGCCACTTGCCCTCGTAGCTCGTCAGCAAGGCGATGCCGTCGGCCTTCAGGACGTCGAGGGCGTGCTCGATCTCCCGCAGGCTGCCCTCGGTGTCCGGAAGCGGCACCGACGCGAACAGTCCGTAACGGCCGGGGTGGTCCCTTCCCAGGCCGGCCCCGTATTCGTTGACCCGCCGCGCCAGCTTGCGCACACCGGAGGCGTCCCCGACCCAGACGCCCGGAGAGCTGAGCGAGAGGATCGCTCTCGATATCCCGTTGCGATCCATGGCTTCGATCGACTTCTCGGGAGTCCACGAGGACCAGGGCGGGCTCAGCTTGCCTCCCCAGGATTCGACGATCGCCTCGCGGTTTTCCTCCAGGTAGAAGGGCGGAACGAAATGGTGGTGGATGTCGATCAGCCCGCGCCCGGTCATTCGCCCCCCAGCGGGTAATCTCGGGCGAGGCGGGACCAGGCCGCGTCGGCCGCCACCTGCGCCTGGTGGAGCGCGGCCGGCGAGCTGCCTTGCACGCGCAGCGACAGCTTCTCGAGCCTTGCGCGCACCCCGGGGTCCTCCAGAGCCGCGTTCACCTCGCGCGACAGCCGCTCCACCACTCCGGGGGGTGTCCGCGAAGGGACGAACAGCATCTGCACCGACTCGAACTCCACCTCCGGAAAGCCCGCCTCGCCCATCGTGGGCACGTCCGGCAGCAGCGCCGAGCGGCCGCGGCCGAGCGTCGCGAGGATGTGCGTCCGGCCGTCCTTCGCGAACGCGATCCCGTTGACGATGGGCCCGAAATTCACGTGCACCTCGCCGCCGGCCAGGTCGGGAACGATTTGCGCCAGGGTGCGGTACGGCACCCTCGTCATCCGGATGCCCGTGGCCTGCATGAACCGGGCCGCGGCGTATTGCTCCCCGACGTTCAGCGTCGCGTAGTTCAACGTTCCGGGACGGGCCTTCGCGTACGCCACGAACTCCTGCACCGTCTTCACCGGCAGCCTTGCGCTGACGAACATCCCGAACTCGTAGGTTCCCATCGTGCTGACGGGCGCGAAGTCCCTGGCCATGTCGTAGGGGGTCCTGGTCACGACCGGAAGCGCGGCGGTGGCGCTGACGGCATAGAGGATGGTGTGGCCGTCGGCGGGAGCGGCCGCCACGGCCTGGCCCGCGATCGCTCCTTGCGCGCCGGGCTGGTTTTCCACGACGACGGGCGCGCCGATTCGTGCCGCGAGCGCGGGAGCCACCACGCGGGCGACGGCGTCCGAGGCGCCCCCGGCCGCGAACGGCATCACGATCTTCAGCGGGCGGCCCGGAGACTGCGCCAGGGCGGCGAACGAGAGGAAAGTCAGGGCCGAGAGGCCGAGGATGCGGGTCAAGGGGTTCATGGCGTTCTTGCCTCCCGTGTCGTTGGTCGGCCCGATCCTCCCCGGTTTTTGGGTCAGGTGGAATTCCCAATCGGCCTCAAGTGTGTTAAGCGTACGCCTTATGCCAAAGGTCACCCAGTGGGAGCGGGCGATAGGCGGGCGCATCCGCCTTCGCGACCTCTTCGTCTTCCTCACGGTCATCGAGTGCGGCAGCATGTCGAGGGCGGCCGCCCGGCTCGGGGTCTCGACCCCCTCCGTCTCCGAGCTCGTCGCCGACCTCGAGCATGCGGTCGGCGTGCGCCTCCTGGATCGAAGCAACAGGGGAGTTGTCGCCACGCCGTTCGGCGAAGCCCTCCGGTTGCGCGGGCAGGCGGCCTTCGACGAGCTGCGCCAGGGGATGCGCGACATCGAGTCGATCGCCGATCCCGGGAGCGGCGAAGTGCGCATCGGATGCCCGGAGTCCGCCGCGGCATTCCTCGTCTTCGTGATCGAGCAGGTATCGCGGCGGTACCCGCGCATGCGGTTCGTCACGCGGCAGGTCCGTGCGCCGACGGTGGAGTTCCCGGAGCTGCTGAGCCGGGACAGCGACCTCGTGCTCGCCCGGCTCGTGTCCGCGCCGCTGCAAGGGCGGCTCGGCGAGAACTTCGACGCCGAGGTCCTGTTCGACGACCCCTTCTCCGCCGTGGTCGGCAGCCGGAGCAAGTGGGCCCGGCGGCGGCGGATCGATCTGTCGGAACTCGCGAAGGAGCGCTGGATCCTCCCGTCGCTGGATGTCCTGGCCGGACTCATACTCCAGGACGCGTTCCGTGCCCGGGGATTGAAGGCGCCCGAGCCGCACATCGAGACCTTCTCGATCCTCCTGCGCAACACCCTGCCGGTCCGCGGCGACTACATCTCCGTCCTGCCGCGGTCGGCGCTGCGGCTGAGCGCGGAACGCTACGGATTGAAGGAACTCCCCATCGCATTGTCTTCGCCGCGCTCCTCGCCCCTTGCCATCGTGACGCTGAAGAACCGGTCCCTGACTCCCGCCGTGCGGGTGTTCATCGAATGCGCGCGGGAAGCGGCGAAGCAATTCTGAGGGCGCCCGCAGGCCCGCTTGACGGCCCTCAAACACCCCTGGCCGGGATGGGCGATGATGGCGCCCGATCCCGATAGGAGCGATTCCGCCATGAGAGCCACCCCCCTGCTCGCCCCCCTCGCCATCGCCATCGCGTTCGCGGCCAATGCCATGCCCGGCGCCAGCGGCACCGCGCCCTCCCCGCACGGCGGCGCCCCGGCCGCGACCGTCAAGAAGCTGCCCAAGGCCACCGGCCCCGACGCCCGCACGGTCGAGGAGGTGGTGAAGGGCAAGGCCGCCCTCAAGGACAAGCCGGTCCTGGTCAACGCCCAGGTCGTGAAGGTGAACAACGACATCATGGGCAAGAACTGGGTCCACCTGCAGGACGGATCCGGCAAGGCGGCCGACGGCACCCACGACGTGATCGTCACCACCCAGGACAAGGTCGCGGTAGGCGACGTGGTCAAGGCCAAGGGAACGGTGCGAACCGACGTGAACCTCGGCTCCGGCTATTCCTACGCCGTCCTCATCGAGGACGCGAAGCTCGCCAGGTAGGGAGCGCGGCGGCATGTGGGACCAGCGCTATGCCGCGGACGAGTACGTCTACGGCACGCTGCCCAACGACTTCCTCGTCTCGCGCGTGGCGGCCCTGCCACGGGGCCGCGTGCTCTGCCTCGGCGAGGGCGAGGGGCGCAACGCCGCCTGGCTCGCCCAGCAGGGCTTCGAGGTCCACGCCCTGGACGCCTCGGCCGTCGGACTCGAGAAGGCCCGCCGGCTCGCGCACGCGCGCGGCGTCGTCGTGCGGACCCTCGTCGCCGACCTCGCGACCCACGAGGCGGGCGCGGGCGAGTGGGACGCGATCGTGTCGATCTTCTGCCACCTGCCGCCGGCCGTCCGGGCGCGGGTCCATGGGCGCATCGCGCACTGGCTGCGGCCCGGAGGCGTCTTCCTGCTCGAGGCCTACACGCCGGACCAGCTCGCTCTCAAGACCGGAGGCCCGCCCGCGGCCGAGCTCATGATGACCCTCGCGGGGCTTCGCGCCGAGCTTTCAGGACTCGTGATCGAGCACGGCGTGGAGACCGTGAGGACGGTCGTCGAGGGGCGGCTGCATCACGGCGAGGGCGCGGTGGTGCAGGTCCTCGCGCGGCGGCCGGCGTGAAGGCGCTCGCGGCCGCGGCCTTGCTCGCCGCGTTCCTGCCCGCGGCCCTCGCCGCCACGCCCGGCGAAGTCCCGGTCGGCGGGACGCTGCGCGAGGCGCCGCTCTACGGCCTCACCCTAGATTTCCGCAAGCTCTCCGACCTGCGCGGCAAGCCGCTGGTCATCAACGTCTGGGCGAGCTGGTGCGCGCCCTGCCGCGCGGAGATGGGCTCGCTCGACCGCCTGGCGCGCGGCCACAACGGCAGGCAGTTCAACGTGATCGGCATCTCGACCGACGACTACCCCGAGAAGGCGCAGGCCTTCGTGGTGGGCGCGCGCGTGTCCTTCGACAACTACATCGACCGCGACCTGGTGCTCGAGAACATGCTGGGCGCCAACCGGATCCCGCTCACCGTGCTGGTGGACGCGAAGGGCAAGGTGCTCGCCAAGCACTACGGCGCGCGCGAGTGGGACAGCCGGGAGAACAAGGCGCTCATCGCGCGCACGCTGGGCGTGAAGCTGGACTGAGGGGAGCCATATTCGGTAACGCGCCGCCCGGGCCGGCGGTGCAGAATGGTCCGAGGAACTTCCGGGACACGCATGGCCAAGGCCCCGCTCGCAACGATCCTCGCGCTGGCGCTCACGCTCGCCGGCTGCGCCGTCGCGCCCACGACGGCCGACGCCACACGCTTCGCCGCGGATGCGCTCTTCGCGCCGCCCTCGCGCCCCATCGCCGCCGACCGGGTCTTCGCGGTGAGCGAGCCCATGCGCCGCTACATCGTGGAGCGGATCGAGCCGCTGCAGGGCACGAGGAGCCGCCAGCGCGCCCTCGTCGAGGCCCTGCGCGCCAAGGACGAGCTCAAGCTCGAGTACGACGCCGCCTACACGCGCAACGCCGCCGAGGCCTTCGAGGCGCGCACCGGCAACTGCCTGTCGCTGGTGATCATGACCGGCGCCTTCGCGCGCGAGCTGGGCGTGGAGGCGCGCTACCGGGTCGTGAACGAGGAGGAGACCTGGGCCCGCCGCGGCGACATCTACTTCTCCGTCGGGCACGTCAACATCACCCTTGGCCGGCGCGTGGGCGCGATGACGGCGCGCTTCGACGATTCCGAGCGCTTCACGGTGGACTTCCAGCCTCCGCCGGCCTTCGTGCCCTACGGCCGCTGGCAGGAGATCGAGGAGAAGACCGTCCTCGCGATGTACCTCAACAACCGCGCGGCCGAGACCTTCGCGGAAGGGCGCCTGGACGACGCCTACTGGTTCGCGCGCGAGGCCATGGTCCGCGACCCCGCGTTCGTCGCCGCCTACAACACGCTGGGCGTGATCTACCAGCGCCGCGGGCATTTCGCGGAAGCCGCGCGCGTGCTCGCCTGGGCCCTGGAGCGCGAGCCCCGCAACACGAGCATCATGAACAACCTCGCCAACGCCTGGGCGGACCTGGGCCGCGCCGCCGAGGCCGCCAGGCTGCGGGAGCGAATCGCCCGCCTCGACCCGGAGCCGGCCTTCGCCTGGTTCAACCAGGGCGTTGCGGCGATGCAGCGCGGCGACTACAGGGCCGCCCGCGACCTGTTCGAGAAGGAGGTCGCGCGCGCCCCCGACTACCACGAGTTCCACTTCTGGCTGGCGCTCGCCCTCGCGAAGCTGGGCGAGACGGAGGAAGCGGGCCGCCACCTGGCGCGCGCGGCCGAAACCGCCACCACGCGCGAGGAATACGACCGCTACGCCGCCGAGCTGCGGCGCGTCCGCTCAGCCCGCGTCCACTAGGGCGCGCCGGATCTCGCGCAGCTTCGCCTTCACCTTCGCGGCGTTGGCGTTGCCCATGCGGAAGAGCACCTTGCGGCCGGCGGATTCCGCCTCGAGCTTCGGGTCGGCGTACTCGGCGAGCACGTGCGGCACCGTGAGGCGAAGCGGCTCGGCCGGCTCGGGTGCCGCCAGCAGGTGGTCGATCACCTGCACCAGGCGCGTGTTGAAGTGACCGTCGGGGTAGCCCAGCTCCACGTAGGCCTGCTGGAAGAGGGGATAGGCGCGCGCGTAGATCGCCACCAGGCGCTTCACGTCCACCTTTTCCAGGAGGGACACCCACGGCGCGTAGCGCGCGGCGTTCTCCGGCGCGAGGGCGAGGCTCGCGTCCTTGCCCGTGGTGGCGAGCATGCCGCCCACGGGCTTGAGCGGCGAGAGCCGCATCGCGAAGCTCCTGCGCGGCAGGTTGTCGACGGTGACCACGATGTTGCGAACGAGGCGCTCGGGGACGAGGAATCGGCCCGTCGCGTCGCGGCCCAGCACCGAGGCCAGCGCGGCGAGCAGCACGCCGTCGCTGTCGTCGAGCGCGGGCAGGGGCTTCTCGGCGGGCTCCGCCTGCGTCGTCGGCGCCGGGTAGTGCTCGGGCCCGCCCGGCTCGGGGGCCGGCGCCGGCGCGAGCTTCGCGGCGGGCGGCGGCACGGGCGCCGGCTCCGGGGAGCGCAGGAAGTACCAGGCCGCGGCGGCCACGCCGACACCCGCTGCGACGACGAATGCGATCCGGTTCGGCTCCATGGACATCCTTTCCGCGGGTCGGCAAACCCTTTCGAGACCGCGGCCGCGCCGCGAGTTCCCTCAGGACAACGCGGCCTTGGCCGACTCCAGCTCCTCCCAGCGCGAGAGGAGCGCCAGCAGCTCCTCCTCGATCGCGGCGTGGCGCGCGTTCAGGGCCTTCAGGTCCACGCCGCGGTCCTGGTAGAGCGCGGGGTCGGCCAGGCGCGCCGCGAGCTGCGCCTGCTCGCGCTCGAGCTCCTCGATGCGGCCCGGCAGCGCCTCCAGCTCGCGCGCCTCGTTGAAGGAGAGCTTCGTCTTGCGACGCGGGGCGCGCGTGTCGGCCCGGGACGCGCGCGGCTCCTCGACCCGCGCGGCGGCGGACGCCGCGCCGGAGCGCGCGCGCTGCCAGTCGGCGTAGCCGCCCGCGTATTCCTTCCAGCGGCCGTCGCCCTCGAAGGCGATCGTCTGCGTGACCACGTTGTCGAGGAAGGCGCGGTCGTGGCTCACGAGGAAGAGCGTCCCCGGATAGTCCTGCAGCAGCGCCTCCAGGAGCTCGAGCGTCTCGATGTCGAGGTCGTTGGTGGGTTCGTCGAGCACCAGCACGTTGGCAGGGCGGCTGAAGAGCCGCGCGAGGAGCAGGCGGTTCCTCTCGCCGCCGGAGAGCGTCTTCACCGGAGCGCCCGCGCGCTCCGGCGGGAAGAGGAAGTCGCCGAGGTAGCTGATGACGTGCTTGCGCGTGCCGTCGATCTCGACGAAGTCGGCGCCCGGCGAGATGGTGTCGGCGAGCGTGGCCTCGTCGTCGAGGGCCGCGCGCAGCTGGTCGAAGTAGGCGACCGCGACCCTGGTCCCCAGCCGCACGGTCCCGGAGTCCGGCGCGATCTCCCCTAGGATGAGCTTGAGCAGCGTCGACTTGCCGCAGCCGTTGGGCCCGATGAGGCCGATCCTGTCTCCCCGCATGATCCGGGTGGAGAAGCCCTCCACGACGCGCTTGTCGCCGTAGCGCTTGGTGACGGCCTCGAGCTCCGCCACGAGCTTGCCGGAGCGCTCGCCCGCGGAGAGCGCGAGGTCCACGCGGCCCAGGCGGTCGCGGCGCGCGGCGCGCTCCAGCCGCAGCGCCTCCAGGCGGCGCACGCGCCCTTCGTTTCGCGTGCGCCTCGCCTCGACGCCCTTGCGGATCCAGGCCTCCTCCTGGGCCAGCAGCTTGTCCGCCTTGCGGCTGACGACCGCCTCGATGGCGAGCATCTCCGCCTTGCGCTCGACGTAGGCGCTGAAGTTGCCGGGGAAGTCCGAGAGCCGCCCGCGGTCGAGCTCGACGATGCGCGCCGCGACGCGGTCGAGGAAGCGGCGGTCGTGGGTCACGAAGAGCACGGCGCCGGGGAAGGCCGCGAGCGTCTCCTCGAGCCACTCGATGGCGGCGATGTCGAGGTGGTTCGTCGGCTCGTCGAGGAGCAGCAGGTCGGGCTCGCGCACCAGCGCGCGCGCGAGCGCCACGCGCTTGCGCAGCCCGCCGGAGAGCGCCTCCACCGGCGTGTCCTCCGGAAGCGCCAGGCGGCCGAGCGTGGCCTCGACGCGGTGCGCGGCCGTCCAGCCGCCGGCCGCCTCCAGAGCCTCCTGGCATTCGTGCAGGCGCGCCATCAGGGCCGCCTCCGCCTCGCCGCCCGGGTGGGCCGCGAGCGCGTGCGCCGACTCGTGGTAGGCCAGCAGCAGCCGCGTGTCCTCGCCCAGCCCCTCGGCCACCGCCTCGAACACCGTGTGCCCCGGCCGGAACGCCGGCTCCTGGGCCACGAAGGCGAGCTTCAGGCCGGGCGCGAGCCACACCTTGCCGTCGTCGGCGCGCGCGCTGCCTTCGAGGATCCGCAGCAGGCTCGACTTTCCCGTGCCATTGCGCCCGATGAGGCCGACGTGCTCGCCCGCCTCGATCACGAGGCTCGCGTGGTCGAGGAGCGCGGCGTGCCCGTAGGCGAGGCAGACGTCGGAGAGCTGGAGGAGCGGCAATTCAGTGGGCGGGCAGGACGTGATACAGGCCCAGCGTACCGTATCCCTTGGCGAGCGGGATGCGCCCCACGTAGTTCATCTGCAGCCCGTCGGCGCCGCCGGCGGCGGCCACGGCGGCGAAGGCGCTGCTCGCGTACACCTGGCCCGGGGGCGTGATGGGCTCGATGCGCGCCGCCCGGCTCGTGTGCGGGCCGGTGTAGATCGGCAATCCCGTGATCGGGTCGCGCGCGCAGTGCACGGGGCCGCAGTGCAGCGCGATGCGCAGGCTGAAATCGGGCGGCAGGCCGCAGGCCGCGTGGTCGAAGGCGGCGACCATCGCGTTCAGCTCGAGGGCATAGCGGCCCGCCTCGGCAGCGTCGCGAAAGACCATGTAGAGGCCGTCGCCCGCGGTCTCGACGTGCTCGAACCGATGCGCCGTGCGCGCGTTGAGCCGCGCCACGGCCCCCAGGAATCCGGTGATGTAGCCGGGGATCTGGTCCTCGGCGAGCTGGCTGTAGCCCACCGCGTCGGCGAAGAGCATGGCGCGCATCTCGTGGCGCACGGCGGGCGCCGGCGGGGCGGGCACGGGTGTCGCCTGGGGCACGGACTTCGCGCCGCGCAGCTCCCCTATGTCGACACGATCGGTGGCGATCCCGCGCGCTTCCCAGAGCGAGACGAGGGAAGCCGCGCCGCCGGCCGCGCCGGCCGCCGCCGGGTCCCACGCCGCGAGGCCGCGCAGGGGCGCATCGAGCAGGCGCGCGCGCAGCCGTCCCATGCCCGTCACGACGAGGTTCGAGTACTCGTAGGTGGCGGTGCTGCCGCTCGCGCGGTGGTCGCTCGTGACGGTAACGCTGTCGGCGGCCGCGAGCGCGCGCTCGAAGCGCTCCCCCCAGTCGCCGCCGGCGAAGTCGACGCTGGCGTCGCGGAACTCCCGCGCCGGAAACGGCAGCACGACGTGCGTCTCGCCGCCCATCTCGCGCACGAGCTCCAGGCACAGCAGGTCCGCCCCGCACGCCGCCGATCCGTAGGCGGCCACCGGGCGGATCGCCGCGATTTGGCTGCGCAGGGCCTCCCGCACCGCGGGCTCGAGGGCGGCGGGGAAACGCGCCTGCGCCCGGCCGGGCGCGTCGACCATGTGGCCGGTGAAGACGAGGACGGGGGCGGCGGCGAGCGCCGAATACACGGACGGATCGGCGCCAGGCAGGCAGGCGGCGAGAAGGCGCGCCTGGCGGCGCGTCGAGCCGAGGTCGCCCGCGCGGCCCTCGGCGAGCTTCGCCGCGGCTGCGTAGTGGGCGGCGGCGGCCGCGTTCTCGCCGAGGATGAAGGCCGCTTCCCCGAGCGTGGCCTCGCGCCAGTAGCGCGCCGACGCGTCCGCTCCCGGCGCGTCCCCGCGACGGCCCAGGTCGCGGACCTCGGCGGCGATGGCCCTCGCCCGGGCGAGGTCGCCCGAGAGCGCCGCGGCCGCCGCCGCGTTGATGCCGGCATAGAGCGCATCGTCGCCCGCCCCGCGCCCCACCGCATCGCGCCAGGCCCGCTCGCAGAGGCGCATCGCGGCCTCGAGGTGGCGGGAACGCTCGTCGGCTTCGGTCGCGGCCTGCGCGAGGTCCTTGTGCGTGCGGGCGAGCATGCCGAGCGTCTCGGCGTCGCCGTGGCCCTCGTCGACGAGCGCGCGCAGGAAGGCCCCGGCGCGCGCCGCATCGCCGCTGCGGGCCAGCGCCAGGGCCTGGAGCTGCCGCAGGCGCAGGTGGCCGGGGAAGGCGCGCAAGGCCTCCTGCGCCGCGTTGAACGCGAGCAGGGGCTCGCCGCGGTGCAGCATCCGCTCGGCGGCCTCGACGGCGGACTGCGGGGTGGCGGGTTCGGGCATGGGTGCGGCTTCTGCGGGCACAGGGGCCCGATGATAGCCCCGCTATCCAACGGGCGCGGAATGCCCTACGCTTTGCCACCGACGCGCGGGGCGGGAAGCCCCGACGACAAGAAGGGAACACGGGCCATGAGCAACGTGCATCCGCTGGAAGCGCCCTCCGCACGCCTGGACGAGGACGCCTGGGAGGACCTCCTCAACTTCATCGAGGAGAAGCGCGTCATCCCGATCGTGGGGCCCGAGCTCCTCAAGGTGGAGACCGACGGCGGGCCGCGCCTGCTGCACGACTGGATGGCCGAGAAGCTCGCCGCGAAGCTGGGCGTGGACACCGCGCGGCTTCCCTCGCCCTACACGCTGAACGACGTCGTGTGCTGGTTCCTCGCCTCGCGCGGCCGGCGCGAGGACACCTACACGCGCATGCGCAGCATCCTGCGCGAGACCGCCTTCGCGCCCCCCAAGGCGCTGCGCCAGCTCGCCGAGATCACCGACTTCGACCTCTTCGTCACCACGACCTTCGACTCGCTCCTCGAGGCCGCGATCAACGACGTGCGCTTCGCGGGCGCGCAGACGGCGGAGGTGATCGGCTACACGCCCAACCGCGTGGCCGACCTGCCGTCCGAGCGCGAGCACCTGCAGCGCCCCGTGGTCTACCACCTGCTGGGCCGCTGCTCGGCCTCGCCCACCTACGTGATCTCCGACGAGGACATGCTGGAGTTCGTGTGCGCGCTGCAGAGCGAGCACCTCACGCCGGAGAAGCTCTTCTACGAGCTCGAGCACAACCACCTGCTCCTCATCGGCAGCAACTTCTCCAACTGGCTGGCGCGGCTCTTCCTGCGCATGGCCAAGCGCCGGCGCCTGTCGGACCCGCGCGACGTGGGCGAGGTGCTGGCCGACGACCACACCGGCAGCGACGAGCGCCTCATGGCCTTCCTGCAGCAGGTGAGCGTGCGAACGCGCGTCTACGCCGGCGCCGAGCAGTTCGTGGACGAGCTGCACCGGCGCTGGACCGCGCGCCGGCGCCCGGCCGAGGTGATCCCGCTGCCCGCGGCGCAGCGCGTGCTGCCCCCCGAGCGCGAGATGCCCGAGAACGCGGTCTTCATCAGCTACGCGCGCGAGGACCTCGCCGCCGTGCAGCGGCTCAAGGCGGGGCTGGACGCCGCCGGCATCCGCACCTGGTTCGACATGGACCGCCTCGAGGGCGGCGACGACTACGACCGCAAGATCCAGAAGAACATCGCGCGCTGCTCGTACTTCATCCCGGTCGTCTCCGCGAACACGGAGCGGCGCCTCGAGGGCTTCTTCCGGCGCGAGTGGAGCTACGCCATCGACCGCACGCGCAACATGGACGACGACGCGGTCTTCGTGCTGCCCGTGTGCGTCGATCCGGTGGACGTGCGCGCCGCGCGCATCCCGGACAAGTTCAAGGCGGTGCACGTGACGCCACTGCCCGGCGGCGAGCCGTCGCCGGAGTTCGTGCGGCGCCTGGCCGACCTCCTCGCCGCCCGCGGCGGCGGGAGCGCGCCATGAACGACGCCGGGCACGCCGCTGCGGGGACGGCCGCGCAGGCCGTCGTCGACGAGCAGCACCCCTGGCTGGGCCTCGCCTCCTTCACCGAGGAGACGCGCGGCTTCTTCCACGGCCGCGAGGAGGAGGTGGCCGAGCTCGGCCGCCGCGTGCAGCGAAAGCTCCTCACCATCCTCTTCGGGCAGTCGGGCCTGGGCAAGACCTCGATCCTGCGCGCGGGCATCGTGCCGCGCCTGCGGCCCGAGGGCTATTGCCCGGTGTACGTGCGCATCGACTACTCGCCGGAGTCGCCGGCGCCCGCCGAGCAGATCAAGCAGGCCATCTTCCGCGCGACCGAGGCCTCGGGCACCTGGACGCAGTCGGGGGTGGCCTCGCAGGGCGAGTCGTTGTGGGAGTTCCTGCACCACCGCGACGACATCCTGAAGGACGCCGCCGGGAAGACCGTGATCCCGCTCCTCATCTTCGACCAGTTCGAGGAGATCTTCACGCTGGCGCAGGCCGACGACGCGGGTCGCGCGAGGGCCGCGCAGTTCGTCGAGGAGCTCGCCGACCTCGTGGAGAACCGGCCTCCCCGGGAGCTGGAAGCGAGGATCGAGCACGACGACACGATCACCGAGCGCTTCGACTTCGGGCGCGCCGACTACCGCATCCTGATCGCCCTTCGCGAGGACTACCTCGCGCACCTCGAGAGCCTCAAGGGCGCGATGCCCTCGATCACGCAGAACCGCATGCGCCTTGCGCGCATGACGGGGCAGCAGGCTCTCGCCGCCGTCATGAAGCCGGGCGGCCGCCTCGTCACCGAGGAAGTGGCCGAGGCGATCGTGCGCTTCATCGCCGGCGGCTCGGAGCTTCGCAACGCGGAGGTGGAGCCCTCCCTCCTGTCGCTCATCTGCCGCGAGCTCAACAACGCGCGCATCGCCCAGGGCCGCGCCGAGATCTCCGCCGACCTGCTGGCGGGCTCGCACGACACGATCCTGGCGGAATTCTACGAGCGCGCGCTCGCCGACCAGCCCCCCGCGGTGCGAAAGGTGATCGAGGACCAGCTCCTCACCGAGTCGGGCTTCCGCGAGAGCCTCGCGGAGGAGCGGCTCGTGAAGGCCTTCACGGCGGCCGGCGCCGCGCCGGACGCGCTCGCGACCCTCGTGAACCGCAGGCTGCTGCGAATCGAGGAGCGCCTGGACGTGCGCCGCGTGGAGCTCACCCACGACGTGCTCTGCGGCGTGGTGAAGGCGAGCCGCGAGCTGCGCCTGGAGCGCGAGGCCAAGGAGGAGGCGGAGCGCCAGCTCGCGGCGCAGCGCGCGCGCGAGGAGGCCACGCGAAGGGCGCTCGTCCGCGCCCGGCAGATTGCGGCGGGCGCCGCCACGCTGGCGGTCGTCGCCGTGGTGGGCGCGATCTTCGGCTGGGTGAACATGAACCGGGCGCGCGAAGCGGAGGCCGCAGCGCTGGAGACCCGCAAGCTCGCCGAGGGCGCGCGCGGCGAGGCGGAGAAGCTCGTGGTCTACCTGCTCGAGGACTTCCAGCTCGAGCTCGAGCCCATCGGGCGCCTGGACATCGTGGCGAGCCTTTCGAAGCGCGCGCTCGATTACTACGCCGGATTGCCGGCCGCGCTGCGCACGCCCGCCACGGAGCGCAACCGCGCGCTGGCGCAGGTACGCTACGCGATCTCGCTTCGCAACCTCGGCAAGCTGGACGAAGCCGCGAAGGCCGCCACGGCGGCCTTCGCGACCCTGGAGGAGCTGAAGGCGAAGGGCGACGCCTCGGAGCCCACGGCCATCGGCCTCGCCATGGCCGCCAGCGCCAACGCCCGTATCCTCAGCCAGCAGAACCGCCTTCCCGAGAGCCTGAAGGAAGGCGCGCGCGCCTTCGACCTGATCAGTCCCGTGGCCTCGGCGGCCGGTTCCTCGGTCGCGGCGCGGCGGGCGTACGGCGAAATCGCGGTGTCGCACGGGTTCAACCTGATGCAGGACGGCAACTTCGAGGAATCGGTGCGCGTGCACGAGAAGGCCCGGGCCGCGTTGCGCTCCATCGACGGGCTGCAGCTCGGCGACCTGTCTTCCGCCGCGCTCTTCGTCGAGGCCACCGCCTGGCAGATGGACGCCCTCATGGCGCTGGGCCGCGTCGACGAGACGCGCAGGAACGGCGAGGAGGCGAGGCCCGTGGCCGGCGGGATCCTCGAAAGGCAGCCCGGGCACATGCTGGCGCTGCGGGCAAGGGGCCTGCTCCTGTCCAACTTCGGGGACCTCGAGGCGCAGCAGTTGCGCTTCAGGGCGGCCCTGCCCTTCTATGCGGCGGCGGCCCGGGACTACGAGTCGTTCCTCAAGGTGGATTCCGGCAACACGATCTCCTGGAACAACCTCATGGCCAACCTCCAGGCGCAGGGCCTCTACGCCGAGGGCGCGGGCCGCCCGCGCGAAGGATTGCAGCTGCTGCGCAGCGCCGCGAAGACCGGCCGTGGGGGAGTGTTGACCGCCGTCCGCGCCCGGAACCTCGCCTTCACCTGGGCCCACGTCTCGCGCCTGGAAGCGGAGCTGGGCAACCCCGAGGCCTCGAAAGAGGCCCTCGCGGAGGGCGCACGGCTCACCGACATCTGGGTCCGCGACACGCCGAAGGACGCCTTCCCGCGCAAGCTCCAGGCGGCGTGGCTCCCGATGCAGGAGTCGGGGCGCCTGCTCATCCTCGGGGACTTTCCCGCCGCGAGCGAGAAGGCCGCCGTGGCCGTGCGGCTCCTCGAGCCCGTGCAGCCAGCCACGGACGGCCAGAAGCGCGGCCACGCCAACTTCCTCACCGACGCCCTCCTGGTTCAGGCGAGCGCCGCCTACTGGCTGAAGGACTACGCGCTGGCGGAGCAGTCGGCGCGGCGCGCCGTCGAGCAGCGGATGCGCTTCCCTCCGGTGAACCGGATCGAGGAGCTCTTCCTCGCCGAGACCCGCACGCTCCACGCGCAGACCCTGGCGCGGCTGGGACGGCTCGCGGAGGCGCGCGAGGCCCTCGCGCCGGTGCTCGCCTACTACGCGAAGCTCCCGGATACCCGCGAGGCGGACTGGGTCCGCTTCCGGATCGCAAGTGCGCGCCTCGCGCAGGCGCTCGCCAGCCCGGGCGAGGCGCAGGCGCGGCTCGCCGAGGCCGCGCAACTCGTCGACGGGCTCGCGCCGGAATTCCGGCGCACGGCGACCGTCGCCCAGGTACGAAACGAGATCGCGCTGGAGCAGGTGGCGCGCCGCTAGCGGGCGGCGGCGGGCCCCTCGTCGTCCGCAGCGCCCGGCGCGGTCCCCGTTCCCGACTTCATCTCCGCGAGCCACCGCGCGCCGCGCTCCAGCATCGCCTTCACGCGCCGGTCGGAGTGCAGCGCCCGGTAGGACGGTTCGTCGCGCAGCCGGGTGTAGATGTTGGGCCAGCGTCCGTAGTCGCGCTGCACCAGCCGGTCCAGGCGCACGATGGCGCCCTCGCGATCGCCCGCCGCGAGCTGGTAGTCGTAGGTTTGCGCCCACGCGATCGTGCCGGCTGCGGGGTTCCTCTTCAACTCGCGGGCGAGGGCGTACTCGGCGGCGGCGGCCTTTCGCTCCCCCAGCTTGGCGAGCGAAGTGGCCTTCCCTTCCCGCAGGCTGGCGCTGTCCGGCTTGGTCTCCAGCAGCCGATCGTAGGTCTTGACCGCTTCGCGCCATTGCAGCTCGGCGGCGGCCGGCCGTCCCGCGGCAGCATGGACGTCTCCCCGCAGCGCGGCGGTCGGAATCTCGACGAGGGCCTCCTGGAGCATGTCCCGCTGGCTGCGGCCGAGCGTCTCGAGCGCCTTCTCGTATTCCCCGGAGCGCAGCCAGAGCCAGCTCACGTGGGCGATGAACACGTCCTCCAGCAGGAGCTTGGAGGGGATCGTCGCGGCGAAGTCCCGCGCCGCGGCCAGGTCGCCCCAGCCGTAGAGGAGCACGAGCAGGCGCAGAAGGTAGCTCGTCCGCTCGGGCTGGCCGGACGCGAAGACGCCATCCAGGAGACGGTCCGATTGCCGGTAGTTTCCCCGGCGCCAATGCACGGCGGCCAGGCTCGAGTCCGCGTAGCTGCGCCCGAGCGGCGAGACGGCGCGCAGGCGGTCGAGGAAGCCCATCTTGCCCTCCGGCGCCGCCAACTCGGCATCGGGAGCGCTTCGGGCAGCGGCCCAGGCCGCTTCGCGCAGCACCGTGATGCTCGTCGGCGCGCGGGCGACCAGCTTCTCCAGGCGCCTGCCCGCTTCGGCCCAGTCCCGGTTCACGACGAGCAACCCGCAGGCCGAGAGCTCGGCGTTGATGGACTCCGGGTCGAGGAGCTTCGCCTTCTCGGAATGGCTCCTCAGGTCCGCCCGCCGCTTGGGCGTGTCCTCGTAATTCGCCTGGATGAAACGGAAGTTGGCCCACGCCGCCGCGGCGAACGCCTCCGCGCTCGAGGGGTCCTTCGCGATCGCCTGGAGGGCGAACTGCTCCGCGAGCTCGACGTTGCGGCGCGTGATGAGCGGGTCGTCGTCGAGCAGCCCGCGCGCCTTGCCCACCAATTCGGCGGCCGAGCCCGGTGCCGTCGCGGTGCCCGCCACCGGCGCGGAAGGGCGCGGCGCGAGCCACGTCGCGACGATGCCCGCGACCGCGATCACCACGACGGCCGCGAACCAGAGCGCCCACGACGGGAAGCCGGTCGCTGCCAGCCCCGGCCCCCTGGCGGGTATCGAGGACGCCGGCGGCGCGATCTCGCCGGCGAGCAGCTTGCGGACCCGCGCGACGAAGGCCTCGTCGCAGCGCCCTCCGGGAATCCGCGACCATTGCACTTCCAGGAAGGTCTCCGGCACGTGCGCCTCGCGCTCGGACGTGCCGTCGATCGCGACCGGCAGCAGGAAAGGCCGGCCCCGGGCCATGAGGTGCGAGCGCTGCTCCGCGAGCCGCCACTCGAGGCGGAAGTAGCCTTCCGTGCGTTCCTGCGTGCTGGCAGAGACGATCGGCACGAAGAGCGCGCACTCCTTGATCTGCCGGCGGATGGAGGCGTCCCAGGCGTCGCCGCCACGCAGCTCGCTCTGGTCGAACCACACCTCGATCCCGGCCGCCCTCAGGGCGTCGCAAAGCGCCTTCGCCGCCTGCGCGTCCTGCGAGGCGTAGCTGAGGAAGACGGCTTTGGGTTGGGCGCTCAAGACCGGCCGGATCGGGGTTCGTGGAAGGGCGCGACGGCGTCGGGTCGCGCGGCGCGAAGGCGGGGCCGATTGTCGCCCGGTTCCGATCGCAGCCGCAATCGCGGATCGCGCCGTCCCTCCCGGGCGGGACGCGCGTTGTGACGTACCATATCGGGGAGCCCGCCTTCGGCTCCCCACCCACGCCCCGAACCATGCCCGCCATCAGCCGCCGGTCCGACCAGCTCGGCACCGAAAACGCCTTCGTCGTCCTCGCCGAGGTGGCCAAGCTCCAGGCCGCCGGCAAGGACATCATCTCCTTCTGCATCGGCCAGCCCGACTTCCCGACGCCGGTCAACATCCAGGACGCGGCGGTGGCCGCCATTCGCGGCGGCAAGCACGGCTACACGCCCTCGGCCGGCATCGCGGAGCTGCGCGAGGCCATCGCGAAGTACGTCTCGCGCACGCGCGGGGTCTCCGTGTCGGCCGACGACGTCGTCGTGGGCGCGGGCGCGAAGCCCTTCATCGCCTACGCGATCCTGTCGACCACGGACCACGGCGCCGGCGACGAGGTGATCTTCCCCAACCCGGGCTTTCCGATCTACGAGTCGCAGATCCGTGCCATGGGTGCCGTGCCCGTGCCCATCTACCTGCGCGAGTCGCGCGCCTTCAATTTCGACCCCGCCGAGCTCGAGGCGAAGATCACGCCGAGGACCAGGCTCCTCATCCTCAATTCGCCGCAGAACCCGACGGGCGGCATCGTGTCGCGCAAGGACATGGAAGCGATCGCCGCCATCCTCGCGAGGCACCCGCAGGTGTGGGTGTACGCCGACGAGATCTACTCGCGCCTCGTCTACGACGGCGAGTTCGCCTCGCTCGCCTCCATCCCCGGCATGCTCGAGCGCACCATCATCTCCGACGGCGCCTCCAAGACCTGGGCGATGACGGGCTGGCGCCTGGGCTACGCCGTGAACAAGGCGCTCGCGCCCGTGTTCACGCGCTGGGTCACCAACACGGACTCCTGCGCCTCGCAGATCAGCCAGTGGGCCACGGTGGAGGCGCTCAACGGCCCGCAGGACGCCGCCGAGCGCATGCGCGCGAGCTTCCTCGCCCGACGCGACCTCATCGTGGGGCTGCTCAACCAGGTTCCGGGCATCACCTGCCAGAGCCCCGGCGGCGCGTTCTACGCCTGGCCCAACGTGACCGAGGCCTGCCGGATGGTCGGCGCGAAGGATTCCGAGGAGTTCCGCGTGCGCCTGCTCAACGAGTCGGGCGTGGCCGTCCTCGCCGACATCCACTTCGGGCCGCGCGTGCCGGACGAGGGCCAGCACATCCGCTTCAGCTACGCCGCCTCCAGCGAGGCGATCGAGAAGGGCGTGGCTCGCCTGGCGGACTTCGTCCGCCGCAACGCCCGGTAGGCGGCGTTCGTGCCCGCCTGGGCCTGGGCCGTTCCCGCGATCGCGCTGGCCGTGCTCGCCACGGCCTTCGCGACGGGCGCCGGCCCGTGGCTGGCCACGGCGAGCGGCATGGCGCTCGTGGGCTCGGTCGTCGCGGCGGTCCACCACGCGGAGGTCGTGGCGCACCGCGTGGGCGAGCCCTTCGGCACGCTCGTCCTCGCGCTCGCCGTGACCATCATCGAGGCCTCGCTCATCCTCTCGATGATGCTCATGGGCGGCGAGGCGCAAGCCGCGCTCGCGCGGGATGCGGTGTACGCGGCCGTCATGCTCATCTGCAACGGCGTCGTGGGCCTCTGCCTGCTCGTCGGCGGCCTCAAGCACGGGGAGCAGTCCTTTCGCGTCGAGGGCGCCGGCGCCGGGCTCGCCGCCCTCGTGGCGCTCTCCACCCTTACGCTCGTCCTGCCCGCCTTCACGACCACCACCACGGGCAACACGTACAGCACCTCGCAGCTCGCCTTCGCCGCCATCGCCTCGGCCACGCTCTGGGGAGTCTTCGTCTTCGTGCAGACCGTGCGCCACCGCGACTACTTCCTGCCCGCAGTTGACGCGGCCAACCCCGAGGTCCACGCCACGCCACCAACGGTCGGGATGGCCTGGGCGAGCTTCGGGCTCCTCCTCGTGTCGCTCGTCGCGGTGGTGGGGCTCGCGAAGGTCCTCTCGCCCGCGATCGAGCGCGGGGTGACGGCCGCGGGCGCCCCGCGCACCGTCATCGGCATCGCCATCGCTGCGATCGTGCTGCTGCCCGAGACGTGGGCTGCCGTGCGCGCCGCGCGCGCCAATCGCCTGCAGACGAGCATGAACCTCGCCATCGGCTCGGCGCTCGCCTGCATCGGCCTGACCATTCCCGTGGTGGCGGCGGCCTCGGTGGCGTTCGACAAGAAACTCGTCCTGGGACTCGAGTCCAAGGACCTGGTGATGCTCGCGCTCACCTTCGTCGTGGGCACCATCACCCTGGGCACCGGGCGCACCAACATCATGCAGGGCGCCGTGCACCTGGTGATCTTCGCGGCCTTCCTCTTCCTCGCCCTCGTGCCCTAGCGGCCCCGCCGGCGGACGAGCGTCCGCTCCGCGAGCTCGAACGCGGCGTGCACCACGAGCGCCAGCGCGGCCGCGGGAATGGCGCCCGCGAGGAGCAGCCGGTGGTCGTTGACGGCGAGCCCCTGCGCGATGCGCTCGCCGAAGCCGCCCGCGCCCACGAACGCCGCGAGCGTTGCCGTGCCTACGTTGACCACGGCCGCGGTCTTCACCCCCGCTAGGATCACGGGAGCGGCGAGTGGCAGCTCGATCCTCGCGAGCGTCTGCGCCGGCGTGAGCCCGAGCGCCATCGCCGCGTCGCGAAGCCCCGCGGGCACGCCCTCGAGCCCCGCGTGCGTGTTGCGCGCGATGGGCAGCAGCGCGTAGAGGAAGAGCGCCGCGAGGGCGGGAAGGGCACCGATCCCGGTGAGCGGGATGAGGAAGGCGAGGAGCGCGAGCGACGGCACCGTCTGCACGAGCCCGGCCAGCGCGAGGAGCGGCTGCGCGAACGCGCGAACGCGCGCCGCGACCATGCCCATCGGCACGCCCAGGGCCACCGCCGCCGCGAGGGAGGCGAACACCAGCGTCGCGTGCTCGAGCGCGAGACGCGCGAAGTCGGGCGCGAAGAGGGCCGACCACAGCCCCCTCGATTCGCCGTCCGCCCGTTCGCCCAGGAATTCGGAGGCCACGCGCTCGAAGGGCACGCGGTCGAGTTCCGCGCGCGCGTTGAGGCCGGTCATCGTGCGCTCGTCGATCCGGCCCTCGAGGGATTTCCACGCGGCGAAGGCGGCCGGGTGGCGGGCGGGCGCGTCGAGCCGATGCAGCACCACGGCGTCGTAGCGCGGGAAGTAGCCGCGGTCGTCGGCGAGCGCCTTCACGCCGAAGCGCGCGATCTTCGCGTCCGTGGTGTAGATGTCGATCACGTCGACCTGGCCGGCCGCGATCGCCTCGTAGGCGAGCCCGTGGTCCAGCCCGCGCGGATTCGCCTGCGGCAGGCCATAGGCGGACCTGAGCCCCGGCCAGCCGTCTTCGCGCCGCAGGAACTCGTGCGAAAGGCCCAGGACCAGCTCCGGGTGGCGGGCGAGGTCGGAGACGCGGGCGATCCCGCTCGAAGTGGCCACGCTCTCGCGGATGCCCAGCGCGTAGCCGTTGGAGAACCCCAGGGGAACGCTCGCCGCGAGCCCGAGGGGTGCGAGCCGGCGGTTCAGTCCCGCGAGGTCCAGGGGCGCGGATTCCTTCAGGATCTCGCGCGCGATGGTGCCGGTGTACTCGGGATAGGCGTCGATGGCGCCGCGCGAAAGCGCCTCGAAGAGGATGGCGGTGTTGCCCATGCCCGGCAGGTGCCTCGCCGCCGCCCCGGCGCGCCCGGCCGACTGCGCGAGGATCTCGCCCAGCACGTAGGACTCGGTGAAGCGCTTGGAGCCCACGCGCAGCGGCTCGGCGCCGGCCATGCCCGTCGCGGCCGCGGCGAGGACGGCGGCGATCAAGGCGGATCGGAACGGGCGGGGGTCCATGGCGGCATCAGGATACCGCTCCCCGCCGCGCGCGCCCGGCGCGCCTAGACGACGAGGTAGACCCCCAGGGCCACCATGACGAGGCCCGAGACGAGCTTCAGCAGCCGCCCCTCCTTCTCCTGCAGGCGCTTCTGGCTCAGGGTGGCGACGCCGATCGCGAGGATGATCACGTCGTCGAGCATGTACATCGCGTTGTAGAGCAGGAGGTAGCCGTAGTAGGTCCACGGATCCAGCTGCCGCAGCGTGAGGATGCGCGTGAAGAGCGCCGGCAGGCCCGAGGTGCACAGCAGCTCCACCAGCTGCACGAGGACCGCGAGGACCACCGTCCCGGCCACCGCCATGGCGAGGCTCTGCTCGTGCAGCAGCCGGCGCATGCGCTGGTAGATGCCGGGCTTGGCCGCCGCCGGGATCGAGAGCGAGATGCCGCGCCCGAAGGCGAAGAAGTCCTTCACGTGGACGAGGCCGGCCGCGAGGGCGATGAGGCCGAGAACGACTTCCGAGGTGCGCGAGATGCCGATGAGGAGGAAGAGGTTCAGCCACGCCGCCATGAAGGCGTAGTAGGCGATCCCCTCGACCAGCACGAAGGTGCCGGCGATGGCGAGCATGCGCCGCCGGTCCCCCACGGAGGCGAGCATCGAGATCATGAGGACCAGCACCCACATCGAGCAGGGGTTGAAGCCGTCGACGAGGCCGATCGCGATGGTGAAGACGGGCAGGCCGACGTCCTCGACGCGCAGGGTCGCGCCGATCCACGGCAGCGTGATCGTGCCGGCCTCCGGCGTCACGCTCGCATCCGCGCACGGCAGCTCCTCGCCGATGGGGCACTTGCCGCCGGCGCCGCCGGGCGCTGCGGGGGCGGAGCCCGATACCAGTGTCCGGATGCGCTCGCCCGTGGTGGCCTCGTCCACGAAGCCCACGAGCAGCTCGCCGCGGATCACGAATGCCGGCACGGAGACCGCGCCCCCGGGCGTGCGCGACATGAGCTCCTCGAGCCGGCGCAGGGACCCGGGCTCGCGCATGACGTCGCGGACGGTGACCACGAGGCCAGGCCGTTCCTGGCGCAGCTTCTCGAGGAAGATCTTCGCGTCGGCGCAGTGCGGGCAGCCTTCGCGGACGAAGACCTCGATCTCCACCGCCTCGGCGGCGGCCTGCGGCGCCCGCTCGGCGCGCGCCGGGCCGGGCAGGGCGAGCCAGGCGGCGAAGACCATGGCGAGGGCGGCAAGGGCCCACGCCCAGCGGCTTGCCCGTCGGGTCACTGGCGAAGCGGGATGGGGTTGGCTCATAGTGACAGGGTCGCCCGCTTGAACCGGCGGCCCCATGGACATTGTCAACCTCCCGATCGCCGACGTTCTGACCAGCCTCAAGACGTCGGAGCGCGGCCTGGACGACGGCGAGGCCGGCCGCCGCCTGCGCGAGTTCGGCCCGAACCGCATCGAGGAGGTCCGGGGAAGGCCGCTGTGGCTGCGCTTCCTCCGCGAGTTCACCCACTTCTTCGCCTTCATCCTCTGGGTCGCCGCCGGACTCGCCTTCCTCGCGGAGTGGCGCAATCCCGGCGAGGGCATGGGCACCCTGGGCGCGGCCATCCTCGCCGTCATCGTCGTGAACGGCGCGTTCTCCTTCTGGCAGGAGTACCGGGCGGAGCGCGCGCTCGCGGCCCTTCGCCAATTGCTGCCGAGGAAGTCCAAGGTGCTGCGCGAGGGGGACCTGCGCGAGATCGCCGCGGAGCTCCTCGTGCCCGGCGACGTGCTCCTGCTGCAGGAAGGCGACAACATCCCCGCCGACTGCCGCATCATCGAGTCCTCGCGCCTGCGCGTGAACCTCTCCACCCTCACCGGGGAGTCGCTCGCCAAGGCCCGTTCGGCCGACGGCATCGCCGACGGCCGCGCGCTGGAGGCGAGGAACCTCCTGCTCGCGGGCACTTCCGTCATCTCCGGCGAGTGCCGCGCGGTCGCCTACGCAACGGGGATGCGAACCGAGTTCGGCCGCATCGCCCACCTCACGCAGACGGTCGGCGAGGCGGGCTCGCCGCTGCAGCGCGAGATCGCGCGCCTTTCGCGCCTCGTGGCCGTCTTCGCCTCCGTGCTGGGGCTCGTCTTCTTCGCCGTCGGCACCGCGATCGGCCTGCCGTTCTGGGACAACGCGATGTTCGCCATCGGGATCATCGTGGCCAACGTCCCCGAGGGGCTGCTGCCCACCGTGACCCTCTCGCTCGCCATGGCCACGCAACGCATGGCGAAGCGAAACGCTCTCGTGCGCCACCTGCCGTCCGTGGAGACGCTGGGCTCGGCCACCGTGATC
Source organism: Burkholderiales bacterium (assembly GCA_026125445.1). Lineage (GTDB taxonomy): Bacteria > Pseudomonadota > Gammaproteobacteria > Burkholderiales > Usitatibacteraceae > FEB-7. The sequence goes on along the minus strand of JAHCLE010000003.1, from coordinate 37,306 downwards.
TGCAGCGACAAGACGGGCACCCTCACGCAGAACCGCATGGCCGCGGCGCAGGTGTTCACGGCCCGCATGGCCGCGCCCACGCGCGACCTGGCCGAGGCGGCGGGCGAGCGGCAGCTGCGCCTCAACGCCCGCCTGTGCCACAACCTCAAGCGCAGCAGGAACAGCAACGGCCAGGATTGGCTGGGCGATCCCATGGAGGTCGCTCTCGTGCGCTTCGCGGGCGAGCCCCCGGGATTCGAAGGCGCCCGGGTCGTGGACGAGATTCCCTTCGACAGCGAGCGCCGCCGCATGTCGGTGGTGGTGCGCCACGCGGGCGGGCTCAGGCTCTACTGCAAGGGCGCGCCCGAGGTCGTGCTGCGCCTGTGCGACCGTATCGAGGAAGGCGACGCGGCGCGGCCCCTGGGCGAGGCGGACCGCGGCCGCGCGACACGGGCCCAGCTCGCCATGGCCGAGGAGGGGCTTCGCGTCCTCGGCTTCGCCTGGAAGGACCTCGCCGAGGGCGAGGATCCGCAGGAGGCGGGCCTGTGCCTTTCGGGGCTGGTGGGCCTGCACGATCCCCCGCGCCCCGAGGTTCCCGAGGCCATCGCGCGCTGCCGCACGGCCGGCATCCAGGTGATCATGGTGACCGGCGACCATCCGCACACGGCGCTCGCCATCGCGCGCGACATCGGCCTCGTGCAGTCGCCGTCTCCCGTGGTCGTGCAGGGGGACTCCCTTCGCCGGATGACGCCCGCGCAGCTGCAGATCGCGCTCGCCGCGCCCGAGATCCTCTTCACGCGCGTCTCCGCCGAGCAGAAGATGCTGGTCGTCGAGGGGCTCAAGGCCAAGGGGCACGTGGTGGCCGCCACCGGCGACGGCGTGAACGACGCCCCGGCGCTTCGCACCGCGCACATCGGGATCGCCATGGGCATCGCGGGCACCGACGTGGCCAAGGAAGCCTCGGACATGATCCTGCTCGACGACAACTTCGCGAGCATCGTGAACGCGATCGAGGAGGGGCGCGCGGTCTTCGAGAACATCCGCAAGTTCCTCACCTACATCCTCACCTCGAACGTCCCGGAGCTCGTCCCCTACCTCGCGTACGTGCTGCTGCGCATCCCGCTGCCCCTCACGATCATCCAGATCCTCGCCGTGGACCTGGGCACCGACATGCTGCCGGCGCTGGCGCTCGGCGCCGAAAGGCCGCACGCCGGGGTGATGGGCAGGCCGCCCCGGCAGGCGCGGGAGCGGCTCCTCGCCTGGCCGCTCCTGGCCCGGTCCTACCTGTGGCTGGGGATGCTGCAGGCCGCGGCCGCGCTGGCCGCGTACTTCGCGGTGCTGCAGGAGGGAGGCTGGGCGTGGGGCGAGGCGCTCGCGAAGTCCGACCCGCTCTACCTCGCGGCGACGACCGCGTGCCTGGCCGCCATCGTGGTCGCCCAGGTCGTGAACGCCTTCCTCTGCCGCCACCCCGAGGAGCCCGCGACGCGCTTCCGGCCGGCCGACAATCCCCTCCTCCTGGCCGGCATCGCCTTCGAGCTCGCCCTCATCCTCGCGATCGTCTACACGCCGGCGGGCAACGCCGCCTTCGGCACGCGGCCCCTGGACGCCGGGACGTGGCTCGCGATGATCGCGCTCGCGCTCGGCATCGGCCTGCTGGAGGAACTGCGCAAGTTCGTGGCGAGGAGCCTGCGCGTCAGCCCGGGGGACGGAAGTCGGGCGTGAGGATCGCGCCCTCGCGCTCGAGCGCGCGCTGGAGCGACTCGACGTCGACCGCCCGCGCGCGGCCCCCCCTCGCGAGGCTCGCCGCGGCGCCTGCGCCGGCCGCCTCGCCCAGGGCCATGCACGGCCCCGCGACGCGAACCGAGGCCTGCGCGGCGTGCTCGGCGGAGAGGTTGCGCCCCGCGACGAGCAGGTTGTCGAAGCCCCTCACGACGAGGCATCCCCAGGGGATGCCATACCACTCGCCGTCGGGCAGGAACTCCCAGGCCGTGGCACGGCCGCGGCCGTGCTCCTCCAGCGGCCAGGACGAGCACGCGATGCGGTCGGCGGGCTTGACGCAGCCGCGCACCTGCGCCTCGGAGAGCACTGCCTCGCCGTGCACCAGGCGCGTCTCGCGCACGCCCACCCGCGCCCCGATGTCGATGACGCGCGCGTTGCCGAAGCCGGGGACGTACCTGCGGAACACCTCCTCGTACAGGCGCACCTGGCGCCGGCCCTCGCGCTCGGCCTGCGCGAGGTCGCCCGGTTCGACGAGGTCGAAGGGCGAGCCGTCCGGGCGCCCGAGCTTCGTCACGTTGAGGTGCGCCACGCCCTCGATGGGGTTGAGGTGCACGCCGGTCGCGGTGCGCGGAAGCGCGTATCCGTCCGCCACCGCGCGCTCGAGGCATTCGCGGATCTCCGCCCGCGTGAGCTGCCCGGCGCGCACGACATCGACGCCGCCGAGGCGGAACATCGCCGAGCCGTACTGCGTCTGGCCGTCGCGGCCGATCTCGAACCCCGCGCCGGCGCGCGCCGCCACGTCGCCGTCGCCCGAGCAGTCGACGACCACGCGCGCGGCGATGGCGCCGCGCCCCCCCTTGTTCTCGACGATCACCGCCGTCACGCGCGAGCCTTCCTTCGCGACCGCGACGGCGTTCGTGTGCAGCATGACGGCCACGCCGTGCGCCTCGGCCATCTCGTCGGCCACGCCCTTGAGGCGGACCGAGTCGTAGGGCACGCCCACGATGCGGCCGTGGCGCGCGGGCGGGCGAAGGGCGTCGACCCTCGCGAGCCGCTCCTCCAGCTCGAGGCACAGGCCGCCGACCACGCGGCCGAGCCGGCCGTCGTCGACGACGGCGTGGATGCCGCAGAGGCCGCCCAGGGTCACGATCGTGAGCGTGCCGCCCAGGCAGCCGTAGCTCTCCACGAGCAGCGTCCGGGCGCCGGCCCGCGAAGCCGCGCACGCGGCGGCGAGGCCCGCGGGCCCACCGCCCACGACCAGCACGTCGGGCTCGGCGATCACCGGGACCTCGCGCGCCGGCTCGCGGATCGCGCGGCCGTTCAAGGCGCGCCGTCCTTCTCCCGCGCGACCAACACCGCGCCTGCCGTGATGGGCTGCACCACCCGCTCGTAGATGTGCAGCCAGCCGCGCTCGTCGGCCGGGCGGTGCGGTGGCGCCGCCGTTCGGCGAGACTCGAGCTCCGCCTCGCCCACCTCCAGCGTCACCCGGTGCGCCGCCATGTCGATGGTGATCCGGTCGCCGTCGCGCACCAGGCCCAGCGGCCCGCCGAGCGCCGCCTCGGGCGCGACCTGCCCGATGGCGATTCCGCGGTTCAGGCCCGAGAGCTGCCCGTCCGTGACGACCGCGACCGTCGTGCTGAGTCCCGCGCCGTCGACGGCCGCGACGAAGCCGGAGGCGAGCGCCATGCCGGGGCCGCCGCGGCATCCCATGCCCGCGAGCACGGCCACCGTGCCCGGGACCAGCCGTCCCGCGCGCAGCGCCTCGAGCGCCGCCTCCTGCGAGCCGAACACCAGCGCCCGGCCCTCGAACGCCTCCTGCTTCGCGCTCGCGTCGCCGAGCTTCAGGATCGAGCCCTCCGGGGCGAGGTTGCCCCGCATCACGATGACCGAGGGCTTGCGCGAGACCGGATCGTCGACCGGGCGGATCACCGGGCCCGGCTGCGGGGCGGCGTCGATCTCCTCGCCCCACGCGCGGCCCGACACGGTGAGCGCGTCGCGATGCACGAGGCCGGCCAGGCGCTTCATCACGCCGAGCGTCCCGCCGGCCGCCTCCAGCTCCTCGATGCGCGTCTCCCCGTTGGGGCGCACGGCCGCGAGGAGGGGAACCATCGGCCCGAGGCGGTCGTAGAGCTCGTAGATGTCCACCGGGCAGCGCGCCTCGGAGGCGATGGCCTGCAGGTGGCGCACGAGGTTGATGGAGGCCGAAAGCGCGAGGCCCGCCATCACCGCGTTCTCGAATGCCTTCGGCGTGAGGATCGCGCGCGGCCTGAGGTCCTCCTGCACCATCTCCACGATGCGCCGGCCTGCCGCCCGCGCGAACGCGAACATGCGCTCGCCGTTCGCGAGCACCGGCGTGCTGCCCGGCAGTGCGAGGCCGAGGGCCTCGGCCGCGATGTGCATCGTGTTGGCCGTGCCCATGCCGGCGCACACGCCCGGGCCCCGGATCGCGACGTCGCACATCGCCTCCAGGCGCTCGATCGGGATGTGGCCGGCGCCCACCTTGCCGACGCTCTCGTACACCTCCTCGATGTCCACGGCCCGGCCGTCGAGCTCGCCGTGGGGCTGGTAGCCGCAGGCGACGACGAGGGTCGGGATGTCCAGGCGCGCCGCCGCCATGAGCTGGCCGGGCCCCGTCTTGTCGCAGGAGGCGAGGCACACCATGGCGTCGAGCATCGCGCCCTCGACCTGCACCTCGATGTCGTTCACCAGGAGGTCGCGGCTGGGCAGGATGTAGCGCCCCTGCCGCCCCGCGCTCGTGATGAAGTCGCTGGGTGCGGCGGTGCGCACCTCGAAGGCCAGCCCGCCGGCCGCGCGGACGGCCTCCTTCACGCACGCCGCGACGCCGTCCAGGTGGCTGAAGCACGAGGAGAGCTCCGAGGAGGTGTTGATCACCGCGACCTTGGGCTTCTCGAGGTCGGCGTCGGTGAGGCCGAGCGCCTTCCACTGGGCGCGGCGCACGGCCCAGCGGGGCGTGCCGGGGGCGAAGTTGCTTCGCAGCGGACGCTTCGGGGAGCTCATGGGCGCGGCTTCCTCGCGGGTTGCGACGCGGGCGGCGTCTGCCTCGCCGTCGAGCCGCGGATCACCAGCTCGTTGGGCAGGCACTTGTGATGGACGGGCGCGTCGCGGCGGTCGATGCGCGCGAGGAGGAGGTCGATCGCCTGCGCCACCATCAGCTCCATGGGCTGGCGCACCGTCGTGAGGTCGTAGGCGCCCCAGGAGGCGATCTCGATATCGTCGTAGCCCACGATCCAGAGGTCGTCGGGCACGCGCGCGCCGCGCGCGCGGGCGCCGTCCATGGCGCCCATCGCCAGCACGTCGTTCACGCAGAAGATGGCGTCGGGCGGCGAGGCGAGCTCCATCAGGCGCGTGACGGCCTGTTCTCCGCTCGCGTGCGAAAAAGTCTCCGAGCGGAAGTAGTAGTGCGGGGGCAGCTCCCGGCCCAGCCGCTCCAGGCTCTTCCGGAAGCCGCGCTCGCGGTCGCGGATGGTGCTCGCGCGCGGGATGCCGCCGATCAGCGCGATGCGCTCGCGCCCGCAGGCGACGAGGTAATCGGCCACGCGCCGGCCGCCGTCGAGGTTGTCGCTGGAGACCTGGTCGCTCGCGTAGTCGGCGACGGTCCGGTTCAGGAGCACCACCGCCGAGCCCTCGGCGCTCACCTCGCGCAGGAACTCGGACTCGGCCGTGGCCGCGGTGAGGATGACGCCGTCGACGACGCCCTGGCGGAGCGCGCGGATGGCGGGCGCGTCGCCGCCGTGGTCCGAGTCCCACACGATCATGCGCCGGCCCAGCCGGGCGAGCTGCGCGCCGATCGCCTCGAGCATCGCGGGATAGAGCTGGTACGACAGGCGCGCGACGACCACGCCGATGGAGTCCGCGCGGCCGGCCCGGAATGCCCGCGCGGCGGCGTTGGGCTCGTAGCGCGTCTCGGCGAGGACCTTGAGGACGCGCTCGCGCGTCTGCGGCCTCACGTTCGGGTCGTCGCGCAGGACGCGCGAAACCGTCGCCTGCGAGACCCTGGCAAGGCGGGCGACGTCGTGGCTCGTCACCGAGCCGCTCGGCTTCGCCCCCCTGGCCCGGGCCATGCTAGTCGAGCGCGATGTTGTTGTCGCGGGCGACCTTGCCCCACTTGGCGATCTCGTCCTTCACGTACTTGTCGAACTCCTCGGGCGTGCTGCCGACGATGATCGCGCCCAGGCCCTGGAGCTTCTCCGCCACGTCGGGCATCTTCAGGATGCGGTTGATCTCGGTGTTCAGGCGTTTCACGATCTCCGGCGGCGTGCCCGCGGGGACCATGATGCCGCCCCAGGAGACCGCCTCGTAGCCCGGCAGCGTCTCGGCCACCGTGGGCAGGTCCGGCATAGAGTCCAGGCGCTTCGTGCCCGTGACGGCGATGGCACGAAGCTTGCCGCTCCTCACGTGCGGCAGGCCCGCCACGGTGGTGGGCAGCGCCACCTGGATCGAACCGCCGATCAGGTCGACGATGGAGGGCGCGTCGCCCTTGTAGGGCACGTGCTGCATTTTGATGCCGCCCAGGGCGTTGAGGAGCTCGCCCGAGAGGTGGTTCGAGGCGCCCTGGCCCGCCGAGCCGAAGCTCACCTTGCCCGGGTTGGCCTTCGCGTAGGCGATGAGCTCGGCGATCGACTTCACGGGCAGGCTCGGGTTCACCACCACGACCTGCGGCACGATCGTGGTGAGGGTGACGCCCTGGAAGTCCTTGATGGCGTCGTACGGCAGCTTCTTGTAGACGACCGGGTTCAGGGCGTTGGGTCCCAGGTTCGCCATGAGCATCGTGTAGCCGTCCGGCGCGCTCTTCGCGACGAACTCGGTGGCGATGATGCCGTTGGCTCCCGGCTTGTTCTCGACGACGACCGACTGGCCGAGGATGTCGTTCAGCTTCGCGGCGATGAGTCGCGCCGTCACGTCGGATGCGCCCCCGGGCGGGTAGACGACGATGAACTTGATGGCCTGCCGGGTGGGCCAGCCCTGCGCGTTCGCCGCGAGCGGCAGGGCGAGGCAGGCGCAGAAGGCCAGGACGAGCCTGGCGAGGGTCGTGGCGAATTTCATGGTTCTCCTCCTTCCGTATTGTGTTGCCCTTGGGTCGGCGCCCTAGAGAACGCCCTTGCGTTTCAGCTCGGCAATGCGCCCGGCGTCGAGGCCGAGTTCCTTCGTCAATACGCGCTCGGTGTGTTCTCCCAGGACCGGCGGCCCCGCCCGGTACTCCAGCGGCGTGCGCGAGTAGCGGATGGGGCTCGCCACCTGCGGCACCGTGCCCGCCGCGGAGTGCGGCAAGTCCAGGCGCAGCCCGCGGTGCGCCACCTGCGGATCGGCGAACACCTGGTCGATGGTGTTGATGGGGCCGCAGGGCACGCCCTCGGCCTCGAGCACGGCCATCCACTCGGCCGTCGTCCTCGCCCGCATCGCCCGCGCGATGATCGCCACGAGCGCGTCGCGGTTCGCGAGGCGGGAGCGGTTGTTCGCGAAGCGCGGCTGCGTCGCGATGTCGAGCCCCGCCACCGCGCAGAACTTGCGGAACTGGCCGTCGTTGCCGATGGCGAGGATGAGGTTGCCGTCCTTCGTGGGAAAGGCCTGGTAGGGCGTGAGGTTCGGGTGGGCGTTGCCCCAGCGCTTCGGCACGGCGCCCGAGACGAGGTAGTTGAGGTTGTGGTTCATGAGCCAGGCGACCTGCGCGTCGAGGAGCGCCATGTCCACGTACTGGCCCCGGCCGCTCGCGTCGCGCTCCCGCAGCGCCCCGAGGATCGCCACTGCCGCGTACATGCCGGTCATGATGTCGGCGATGGGAACGCCCGCCTTCTGCGGGCCGCCGCCGGGCAGGTCGTCGCGCTCGCCGGTGATGCTCATGAGCCCCCCCATGGCCTGGATCATGAAGTCGTAGCCGGCCCGCGCGCGGTAGGGCCCGGTCTGGCCGAACCCGGTGATCGAGCAGTAGACGAGGCGGGGGTTCGCCGTGGCGAGCGACTCGTAGTCCAGGCCGTAGCGCTTCATGTCGCCGACCTTGTAGTTCTCGACGAACACGTCGCACCTCTCGGCGAGTGCGCGCGCGATCTCCTGGCCCTCGGGCCTGGCGATGTCGAGGGTGATCGACTGCTTTCCCCGGTTGGTGGAGGCGAAGTAGGCGGAGTCGGTGGTCTCGCCGCCGTCCTTCGCGCGCAGGAAGGGCGGGCCCCAGGCGCGCGTGTCGTCGCCCGTGCCGGGCCGCTCGACCTTGATCACCTCGGCGCCCAGGTCCGCGAGCACCTGCGTGCACCACGGGCCCGCGAGGATTCGCGAGAGGTCGAGGACGCGGACGCCGGCGAGCGGTGCGCTCACTTGTCGAGCAGGATGCCGGGGTTCAGGACCCACTTCGGGTCCAGGGTGTTCTTGCCGGCCCGGATCACCTCGCGGAAGAGCGGCGGCACTTCCGCGTCGTACCACTTGCGGTGGTCCGGTCCCAGGGAATGGTGGTGCGTGATCGTCCCGCCCGCGTCGCACATCGCGTCCGAGGCCGCCGACTTGATGGCCCAGAACTGCTCGACCAGCCTCGACTTGTCGCCGAAGGCGTGCCAGGTGAAGTAGGGCGCCGGGCCGTCCGGGTAGACGTGCGTGAAGCGCACCGTGCAGGTGCCGGGGCGGCCGGTGATCTCGCGGATCGCCTTCAGGGTGCGCTCCTTCACGCTCGCCTGGAACTGCAGGTAGCGGTCCCAGGTGACGCAGCTCTCCATCGTGTCGCGCATCACGCCACGCGCGATGGCGTGGGGACGCAGGTACGGTCCCCTGAGGAACTTGTTGCGCCAGTTCCCGGCGGCTCCCTTCTTCTGGGATTCCTCGTCCTCGAGCGCATCCCGGTCCCACTCGCCGCCGAAGTCGGCGCAGATCTCGAGCGCTCGCGCCATCCAGGCGTCGAGCGGATGGTCGCCAGACTCGAAGGTGAGCACCAGCACGTCCTTCGTGCCGTCGCCGGCCTCGGTGAAGAGCGCCTCTCCGCGCTCGAGCAGGCGCGCGTTGGCGGGGAAGAGCCCGGCCTGGCTGATGACGCGCGTGGCGTTCACCGCCTTCTCGTAGTCGTCGAAGCGCACGGTCGTCGCCGAGCGGAACGTGGGCTTCTTGTGCAGGCGCACCCAGGCCTCCGTGATGACGCCGAGCGCGCCCTCGGAGCCGAGGAAGAGGCGGTCGGGGTTGGGGCCGGCGCCGGAGGTGGGCCAGCGATGCGAGGCGAGGGTGCCCGCGGGCGTCACCACGCGAAGGCTCTCGATGTGGTCGTCGATCTGCGTGTAGTTGGTGGCGTAGTGGCCCGCGGCGCGCGTCGCGATCCAGCCGCCCAGCGAGGAGAACTCCCACGCCTGCAGGAAGAAGCGCATGGTGAGGCCCGTGGGCTTGAGCTGGCGCTCCATGTGCGGGCCCAGCACGCCCGCCTGGATGCGCGCGGCCTGCGAGGTCGCATCCACTTCGAGCACCTTGTCCAGGTGCCGCAGGTCGATGGTGACGAGGCCCCTGTAGCGCTCGTCGCGGGTGTGGTTCACGCCGCCGGTGACGGAGGAGCCGCCCCCGAAGGGCACCGCCGCGTAGCCGTTCGAGCCGCACCAGTCGAGCACCGCGGCGATGTCGGCCTCGTCTCGCGGAAGGGCCACGACGTCGGGCGGGTTGGAGAAGTCGCGGCGGTGGATCATCTTCGCGATGTCGTGCACCGAGCGGCCCCAGGTGTGGAAGAGGCGCTCGTGGCGGCCGTCCGTGCAGAAGTCGCGCAGCGTCGCGGGGATGGCCACGCGGGACGGGCGCAACGCGATCTCGGACTCGACGGGCATCGGCGCCGGCTCGAAGCGGTCCACCTTGAAGAGGTTCGACCAGGTCTTCTCGAACCAGCCGAGCTCCTCGGCGGAAACGACGTCGTCCTCGTAACCCCAGCCGTAGAAACTGCGGCGCCTGCCGCCCTTCGCGTCGTCCATCGCCTTTCGCCTCCTCTGGGAGCCCGGCGCCCTCGGGAGCAGCGCGGGTGAATACATAGTCACCGGCTTCCAAGGGGGAGCAGGGACCACGATTCGGGGCATGATGAATTCGTAGTCATTTCTTGTCAACTGCCGCCGGCCGGGAGGGCCGGTCAGGAAAGGACGGTCGTGGCGAGGCCGACGATGCCCAGCCCCAGCGCCGCGAGCGAGTCGCCCGCGATGAGGCCGCCGCCCACGAGCGAGGTGGTGCTCATGTCCTCGGGCATCTCCTTCTCCCCGGGCACCGGCTTCCTCTTCTTGACCGTGTTCACGAAGCTCGAGAGGATGCCGCCGCCGCCGAACCAGAGCGACGTGTGCAGGTTCACGAATCCGCCGAACGAGGAGGCGTAGGGCGAGGGCAGCAGGATCGCGTCCACCACGAAGTCCGTCGCGAAGCCCGCCCTGCCGCTCGCCGCGAAGCGCTTGTAGGCCGCGTTCGCCTTCACGAGCTTCCTCGCGAGCTGGAAGGCGAACCCGATGGCCACGCCCAGCCAGATGGCCGTGCGCTGGTGCGGCTGGTCGTTGGTGAGCGAGCGCAGCACGCCCACGAACTTGTAGGTCATCGCCGCGCTCCACTCCGCCGGCTGCTCGCCCGCCTTCATCACCGTCTGGTCGAGCTGCAGCACCGGGTAGCCTTCATGAAGAGCGTGGCGAACACCACCGCCATGATCGCGCCCATGAGCACGCCCACCACCTGGTAGCGGAACTGCAGCACGCGGTTGGTGCCCAGGCGCCAGCCCGTGGAGCGGTCCTGCTGCATGTCGCAGCCGATGCTGGTGGAGATGAGGAGCACCATGCCCGCGACCAGGCCCACCACCGGATCCTTGAGGCCGAGCGCGGCCATGAGGACCACGCTCACCACGAAGGCGGACGAGATGGGGTTGGAGTCGCTCACGCCCACCGAGATGCCGTTCACCATCACGAACACGAACACCAGCGCGATGGCGAAGGCGAGGAAGCCCACGGGCGCGCCCAGCACGAGGTGGCCGGTGACCACGATGCCCGCGCCCCAGAAGGCGACCCAGAGGAGCAGCCGCGTCGTGTTGACGCGCTTCCACTCGGCCTGCGCCTCGGGCGCCGGCGCCTGCCCGCGAAGCCGCGCCGCGGCCTCCTTGAGCACGATCGCGATGTCGATGAGGGCCGCCCCCATGATGAGGCCGAGCGCGATGAGGAAGGCGATCTTGCGGAAGGGCTCGCCTTCCTTGAGCCAGCCGACCGAGACGAAGTGCGGCACCAGCGCCCAGAAGATGAGGCCCGAGGTGATGGCGGGGATGCCGATCCTCGCCCCCACGAGCATCCCCGCGCCCAGCGTCGAGGTGGAAAGCTCGATGGCGCCGAGGAAGGCCACCTTGCCGGCCGCGATGCCGCCCACGATGCCGGCGGCGATCCCGCTGCCGAGCTTGGCCACCGAGCGGCGCAGCAGCACCGGGTCGGTGAGCGCGCGCAGGATGTTGGCCACCGCCAGGCCCGAAGGGTAGGTGAGCTGCATGCGGTCGACGAGCATCGGCGTGTAGAGCATGCCCACGCCCACGCCGAACATGCCGATGCACAGCATGTAAAGCACGAGCTGCCACGCCGGCGGCTGCGGCAGCCCCATCCACACCATCGCCTGCACCAGCACGCCCATGCCGCTCATCCCCGCCACCGAGGCCGCGGCCGTCTGCATGTAGTTGGCCCCGTGCTTGCCCTCGGCGCCGTAGCCGAAGGTCACCGTGGAGCCGAGGATCCCCGCGAGCACCTGGCCGCCCACGAAGAAGCCCAGCGAGAAGTTCATGTACGAGGCGGTCACGCCGCCCAGGGGGCCGAGCACGAAGATGCCCAGGCAGACGAGGAGCGCGTGGTATTTCCAGGTTCCCGTGGCGGGAAGCCAGGACCAGCGGGGGGCGGTGGCGGGGGCGGCGATCGTGCTCATGGGGGCGCTCCGGACGGGATGGCGCCGATACTATGCGTTCCCCGGAAAGCGCAACACCCCTTTGCTCAACAAGTTCCCCCGGCCTCGATTCCCCGTTGTGGTGACAAAAGGCACACATCGGGCTAGTATCCCGGGATGAAGCCGTTTCGGTGGAACCCGGAGAAGAACGAGGCGCTGAAGGTCACGCGCGGCGTCTCCTTCGAGGCCATCGTGGTGGCGATCGAAGCCGGGCGCCTGCTCGACGTCGTGGAGCACCCGAATCCGGTGCGTTATCCGAGGCAGCAGGTGCTGGTGGTCGCCTGCGGGAACTACGTGCACCTCGTGCCGTTCGTGGAGGAAGCGGACCACTTCTTCCTCAAGACCATCATTCCCAGCCGGAAGGCGACCCGGGACTACCTGAAGAAGGGCGAACGTGATGTCCAAGATTGACCGCGAAGAGCTGAAGATCCTCCGGGCCTTCGAGAAGGGCGAGCTCAAGTCCGTCGCGACGAAGGCCGAGCTCGCGAAGTTCAAGGCCGCCGCCCGCGCCACGGCCATCAAGGACCGGCGCGTGAACATCCGGCTTTCCTCCATCGACCTCGGAGACATCCAGGTCAAGGCGATGGAAGAGGGCGTTCCCTACCAGACGCTCATTGCCAGCGTGCTGCACAAGTACGTGACGGGCCGGCTGGCGGAACGGCCGCCGGAGAAGCCCGCCCGCGCGAAGCGGCAGGCGCGCAAGCGTCCCTCTCCCCAATGAAGAGCTGATGCCCATGCTCGCTCGCCCCCCGCTCGCCGGCCTCAAGGTCGTGGAGTTCTGCCAGGTCGCCGCCGGGCCCTTCTGCGGGATGCTCCTCGCGGACTACGGCGCCGAGGTGGTGAAGGTGGAGCCGCCCGAGGGAGACGCCATGCGCCAGTGGCCGCCGGTGAGCGGCGGCTACAGCGAGAACTTCGCCTCCATCAACCGCGGCAAGAAGAGCGTGGCGCTGGACCTCAAGGACCCCGCGGACCGCGATTTCGCGCGCGCGCTGGTGCTCGAGGCCGACGTGCTGGTGGAGAACAACCGCCCGGGCGTGATGCAGCGCCTCGGCCTGGGCTGGGACTGGTTCGGGCCGAGGAAGCCCGCGCTCGTCTACTGCTCGATCTCCGCCTTCGGCCAGGTGGGACCGCGTTCGACCGAGGGCGGCTTCGACCTCACCATCCAGGCGGCCACGGGCGTCATGAGCGTGACGGGGGAGCCCGACGGCGCGCCGGTGAAGTGCGGCGTCCCGCTCTCCGACTTCGCGGCGGGCCTCTACGCGGCATTCTCGATTTCGGCCATGGTGGCGCGCGTTCGGGCCGGCGGCCCCGGAGGCACCATCGACGTGCCGATGTTCGCCACCACCATCGCCATCGCGGCGCTGCAGACGAGCGAGTACTTCGGCACCGGAAAGAACCCGCGCAAGCTCGGCTCCGCGCATCCCCGGAACGCCCCCTACCAGGCCTACCGCGCCGCCGACGGCTGGTTCGCCATCGCCGCCGGGAACAACAAGCTGTGGCAATCCGTGTGCGAGGTGGTGGGAGCGCCCGAATGGGCGGACGACCCGCGCTTCGCCTCGACCACGCTGCGTGCGGCGAACCAGGGCGTTCTCAAGGACATGCTCGAAGCGCGATTCGCGAGCGACACCTCGCACGCGTGGCTGGAGCGCTTCCGTGCCGCGGGGGTGCCCTCGGCGCCCATCAACGGCTACGCCGAAGCGCTGGCCGATCCGCAGGCCGAGGCGCTCGGGCTCGTCGTTCCCGCGACCCTTCCCGGCGGCCACGCCACGCGCACCGTGGGCTGCCCCATCCGCCTCGATGGCGGGGCGGTGGCCGTGAACACGACCTTTCCCGCGCTGGGCGAGCACACCGCCGCCCTGCGCGCGCAGCCGAAGGAGCAGCCATGACGAACGACACCGACCGCATCGCGCCGCTGCGCGAATTCGTGAAGGCCATGACGCGCCTCGTGGAGCGCACCGATGACGAGGCGGCCCTCCTCGCCGGCGCAAGACCGCTGCTCGCGCGACTCATCGCCAACGACGCCTGGCTTCCCGAGGAATGCGCCCGGCCCGATCCCCAGTTCTACCGCCAGTACCTGCTGCACTGCGACCCGCTGGAGCGCTTCTGCGTGGTGAGCTTCGTGTGGGGGCCGGGGCAGAAGACTCCCGTGCACGACCACACCGTGTGGGGGCTCGTGGGGATGATGCGCGGCGCGGAGCGCTGCCGGCGCTACGAGCGCGCCGCCGACGGCACGGTGCAAGCGGTGGGCGAGGAGCAGGTGCTGAAACCGGGCGAGATCGAGGCCGTCTCGCCGACCGTGGGCGACATCCACACGGTGGCCAACGCGCTAGCCGACGCGCCTTCGGTGAGCATCCACGTCTACGGCGCCAACATCGGGGCGGTGCGCCGGCACGTCTTCGACGCGTCCACCGGCGCGGTGAAGGACTTCGTCTCCGGCTATTCGCTGGCCACCGTGCCGAACCTGTGGGACCGCTCGGCGGTCGTCCGCGCCGGGATCGCATGAGCGGGGGAGTCGCCACCGCGTGGATGGACCGGCCGGAGAAGGGCAACGCCTTCTCGGCCGCGGCGGTGGAAGCGCTGTCCGCCGCCGTCGCCGCGGCAATCGCCGACCCTTCCGTGCACACGCTCGTGATCCGGGGGCGGGGCCGGCACTTCTGCACCGGCTTCGACCTCTCGGACCTCGGCTCCGAAACGGACGCGTCGCTGCGCGACCGCTTCGTCGCCCTCGAGAAGCTGCTGCAGTCGGTATGGCACGCGCCGGTGCGCACGGTGGCGGTGGCCACGGGGCGCGCGTGGGGCGCGGGAGCGGATCTCTTCGCCTCCTGCGACATCCGCGCGTGCACGGGCGATGCGACGCTTCGCTTCCCCGGCTCCGCGTTCGGCATCGTGCTGGGCACGCGCCGGCTGGTGGAGCTCATCGGCTGGGACCGCGCGCGCCCGCTCGTCTCGGAGGGCGCGACGGTCGATGCGTCGGGAGCGCTGGCCGCGGGGCTGGCCACCGATCTTGTGGAAGGCGACGTCGAGGCGTGGCTTGCCGCGCGCTGCGCGCCGCCGGTCGCCGACCGCGCCACGCTCGCGCTGATCCGGGAGGCCACTCGCCCCGACCACCGCGCGGAAGACCTCGCGAGCCTGGACCGCTCGGCGTCGCGGCCGGGGCTCGTCTCGCGCATCGAGACCTACCGACAGGGGCTGCGCAAGTAGATCGGCTCAGCCGGGACGGCGGGCGATGAAGGTTCGGAAGCGCTTGACCTTGTCGCCGGGCGCCGGGAAATCCTCGACGCTGTCGTGCAGGACTTCCCAGCCCTCGAACGGCGCCGCGATCTCCTCCGGCTCGAAGAGGTAGTGCTCGTCGGGATCGAACATCGCGAGGAAGGTCGAGCCGGCGATCATCGCGTTCACCACCGCCACGCCGCCCGGCCTCACCGCGTCTCGCACCGCCACGAGGCCCGCGAGGGCCTCCTCGCGCGCGAAGAACATGAGGAGCCCGATGCAGTTGACCGCGTCGTACGTCTCCTCGGGCCGCCAGCCCTTCAGGTCCACGGTCCTCACCCAGACGTCCAGCCCGGAGGCGAGCGCGCGCTCGGCGAGGTCCTCCACCGCATTCTCGCAGGCGTCGAAGGCCGTGACGTGGGCGCCGCGCGCGGCGGCGGCGAGCGCGAGGTTGCCCAGCCCGCAGCCGAGGTCGAGGACCTTGCCGGAAAGATACGGCAGGGCCCGCTCCTCGAAGGGGTTCAGTCGGTAGTCGTGGGCGGCGATCTGGCGCTCGAACTGGGCGCCGAAGAACTCCACCGCGCGGGGCTTTCGGGAGGCCATGGGGGCCCCATTTTACCGTGGACGCACCTCCAGCACCGCCATCATCCCCTCGTCCTCGTGCTCCAGGATGTGGCAGTGGACCATGCGTTTTCCGGGCATGTCCTGGCGCATGCGGATGGTCGCGGCAGTCCCCGAGGGAACGTCCACGGTGTCGATCCACGCGGCGTAGGGGGCCGGCGTCGCGAATGAGCCCGAGCCCCGGCTCAGGAGCTGGAACTGCGTGCCGTGGATGTGGATGGGATGGTCCATCATCGTCTGGTTAACGATCTCCCAGTCCTCCACGTCGCCCACCGTGGAGACGTAGTCGACGCGGTTCATGTCGAAGGGGCGTCCGTCGATGAGGAAGCTTCCCGCTCCTGCCATCATGCCCATCCCCGATTGCGTGAGCGTCACGCGCTTTCGCGCCACCGCCGGGCCGAGGCTCGCCACGGGCCGAAGTGCGGCGGGAATGACGAGCGGCGCAACCGGGGACTCGGCCGTGGTCGCCAGCGTGAGCAGGTCCTCCGCCGCATAGCTGCCCATGCCCATCGTGTCGATGGCGTGGCGCTGCGCGCGCAGCGTGAAGCGCGCGCCGGGCGTGGCGCTCGCCGTGACGACGATCTCCACGCGCTGCGCGGGCGCGACGAGGACCTCGGAGAGCGGCCCCACCGGCGCGCCGAGGAGGCCGCCGTCGGTGCCCACCAGCGTGAACGCGTGGCCGTCGAGGGCGAGCCGCAGGTAGCGGGCGCTTGTCGCGTTGAGGATGCGCCAGCGCTGCGTGGACCCCGGACGCACGCTGTGCACCGGAAGCCTGCCGCCGTTCACCAGCAGCTGCTCGCCCTGGCGCCCCACCGTGAAGTCCATCGCCGTGCCCGGCGACACCTGGCCGTTGGCGTCGAGGCGAATCCCCGTCACCAGCATCGTCACTTCCGGGAGGTGGGCCAGCGGATCGTCGCCCGCGCGCACGATGAACGGTGCGGCTAGCCCCATCGACACCTGCTGCGCCGTGGTCTGGTGCGCGTGCGGGTGGTACCAGTAGGTGCCGGCCGTGCCCGAGGGCAGGTCGAACTCGTAGACGCGCGTGCTCCCGGGCCGCACCGGATCCAGGGGACTGCCATCCTGGTCGGCGGGAACGGGCAGCCCGTGCCAGTGCACCGTCGTGTCCAGCGGCAGGCGGTTCTCCACGGCGATGCGCACGCGGTCGCCTTCGCGCACGTCGACGACGGGGCCGGGCAGCAGCCCGTTGTAGAGCCACAGCGACGTGGTCCGCCCCTCCAGGAGCGAGAGGCCCGCCGGCGCCGCGACGAGCGAGGCCGCGAATCTTCCCGACTCCGGGGCCGCGTTCGCCAGCGTCGCGAGCGACTTGAGCGGCAGGCCTTGCGTGAGCGCCGCGCCGCCCGACGCGATGGGGCTGCCCACCATCGGCATGCCGGCCGACCCGCCCCCGCCACCGCCGCAGCCGGGCAGGATCGAGCCCGCGCCCGCCACGGCCATGCCGAGGAATTCGCGGCGCTTCATGGCGAGCTCTCCGCTCCGCCTACCAGGTCATCGGCTCGATCCTCGCCGTTCGCCCGCCGGGCAGCCGGATCGTCGCCGAGGTGGGCGAGGTGAAGACGATAGTGAACGCGCCGTCGCTCGCCGCGACGTGCGGCCGCATGTAGCCGCACGAGGCGCACTGCCCGCCGCTGTAGCGCTCGAGCGATCCCGTCACCGTCACGCCCGTGCCATTGCCCGTGAGGCGCCCGGGCGCGTAGTACCAGACCGGCTCGCCCGCCGGGGTGTAGCTGAACATCGTCATGACCATCACGTCGCGCTGGACCTGCAGCCCGTATCCCGTTCCCGATTCGTCCGGATTCCACCAGAGCCCGTCGAAGGGCATGAACGGCAGGCCGCCCGCCGCTGCCGAGGCCGTCCCTGGGATCGAGTAGCCGGCGAGCCGCATGACCTGCGTGCCGTCGTCCACCATGACGATGCCGACGTCCTTCGCGTACCAGACGTCGCGCACGATGCCGGAGCCGCGCTGCTCGCGCACGTGCAGGCAGTTCGCGAACGTGCCGGCGGGCGTCACCACCGTCTCGAGGCCCTGCGCGAAGTAGCTGCTCATGTAGCCCTGGGCGCCCATCATGCTGCCCGCTCCCTGGACGCTGGCCGTCCACATGCCCGCGTTGGCGTAGCCGCCGCCTGCCATCATCGTTCCCGGATAGGCGGGGTTTCGCAGCACCCACTCCGGGTTGGTGAGCGTCATCATCGAATAGCGCATGCCGGCCGGATCGAAGCCGGTGCCGCCGTAGTAGTGCGCGCCGTCGGGTCCCATGCCGTAGAAGTCGGTCGCATCCGGGGCGCAGCTCGCGCCGGAGTTGCACGTGTAGGTGAAGTGCATCGCGTAGAGCCCGACCTGCCCCGCCCACGACTGTCCGCCACGCACGGTCATCGAACTCGAGGACCACGGTCCCCCGGAATGGATGTACTCGTAATGCGCGCCGTCGACCATCGGGAAGTAGTTGGTCGTCGACAGCGCGGCGCCCATCATTTGCCCGGAAGCCTCGCTCGCGGCGAAGGCCATCAAAGCGATGGCACAGAATTTCTTCATGTCTATCTCCTTTCGAATCCCGCAACCGTCTCCGAGTACGTCCCGGAGTGAACGGCCTCGATGATGCGGAGCATCAGCCGTCGCTTATTGATCTTCGACAAGTCGACGCGTTAGTTCGTGGATATTCGACGTGTTCCTTGCAGGAACCTGAACGATGGCTTTCTGGAAGATTACGGCGATGTCATCCTCGATCGCAATCGAAGTTGCCGAAGGCGAGGGTTACGCGCCGGCGGGAGAATCCGCCGCGCGCCTGCATCGATCTGTCGATGCCGCCCGGGCGCGTGGCCGAGGCGGAGACTTTCCTACTGATGCGAGGGATGCAGCGTTCCCTTCTCGGTGATCGTCTTCCAGATCGCATCGTTCTTCATCATGTATTTCGCGCCGTCGGCACCCTCCATAATCACGTCGTCCCGCATGCGCACGCGCTTGCCGCCCGAGTCGACGTGATAGGAGGTTCCGTCCTTCCTGACCACGAGCTGGCCGCCGTCCTTGAGCGGGATCGCCCCGTCGATCGGCTGCGCAGGAGTCGCGGCGGCCGCGGGCATTCCGTGCGGCTTCTCGTCGTGACGTCCCTGCGCCATTGCGCTGGTCTCCAGTCCGAGACCCAATGCCACCATGACCAGAATCCCGCCAACTTGTTTCATTGTCGTTTCCTTTCTCCAGGTTTCATCACATAGAAATCGGCATGAGGGATCTTCCATCCACGCTGGTTCCATGCCGTACGGCCCTTCGTCGACAGAAGCAAGAGCCGCGCCACACTTCATCCAGCGGCATCCAAGGCGGAAGCCCCTTGGCAACATCACCATCGGTGCACATCCGTGGCGCACGGATTTCGATTCCTGCACCATGATCCGGCGCGAAAGCTCGCGCGCCTCCGGCTGTCGCCACGATTGCTTTCTCGTAATGTTCCGGCGTCATTCCGCATCCTGCGGACAACTCGACGCCATTTGGCCGCGCGCCAGTCCGCGAACGATTCTGCCATTCCCGGGACGGACTTGTAATCGCGAAGTGTCCCTCTGGTCAGCACTGCGCTCATACAGTCGCAGCTGAACCGGCCGTCGCCGGTTCCCGCCCCATCGCGGCGTGACCACGCAGGAGGTTGACATGACAATCCGCAAACCTTTCACGTCTCTTGTAGCATTCGCCGTCGGTCTCGGCTCGCCGCTCGCGTCGATGGCGGACATCGTCTGGATCACCACGAACGACGAAGCCGGTACGCGCATCATCATTACCGATGACGGCTCCGCCACCCGCCGCGTCGCGGACGCGGACGCGAAGGCGCTGAAGCCCGGTGACCTGTCTCCGGAACGCCAGTACGTGTTCTTGGGCGAGGAGGTGGGCTGGCAACTGCGCCCGATGGAATACCGCTACGAGAACGGGCGCCTGGTTCACGTCGACGATCCAGTGGGGCACATGGAGCGACTCGCGGACACGCGGCCCCTTACAGAGCAGGAGAGAAAGGCGCTCGCCCTGTCCGGGGGAGGCTGAGCCCCTCACGCGCACCTTGCGCAAGGCCAACGCATTTGTAACGCGATTGCTTCCGGTCCGTCATGTTTCCGTTCGCAAGATGAAAGGTGCCGTGGTCAATCGCGGCATTTGCCGCTCGCGGCGTCAATTACGACTGGGAGGACCATGAAGAGACCTGCCGTGAATCGCGTGTGCGCCGCGGTCATTGGCGCGATGGCCGCTTTCGGACCATCGCTCGCCCTTGCCGCTGACGACCTGCAAAGCCTGCGATCCGAGATCGAGGCACTGAAGAAGGAGATTCGAGAACTTCGAGACGCTCAGCGGCGACCGCCAACGGCGGCTCCCGCCACGTCGCCACAACCGTCCGCGAGCATGCCGGGACTCAGCACCACGGTCCTGGGCGCCACGGTAACGCTCTATGGCACGCTCAACGCCGACGCCGGCACGGTGGAGCGCACGGGCGCCACCGCAAGCTCCAGCGCGCTCAACAGCCTGGTGGGAGCGCCCGGGCTCACGCCCACGAACTCGGCATCGCGGTCCGTGCTGCGCTCCAACTCCTCGAACTTCGGCATCCGCGGCAAACGCGAAATCACCCGCGGCCTGAGCGCCGTCTTCCAGGTCGAATCCGGCTTCAGCTCGGACGGCGGCGCGGGCACCCTGGCCGGGCGCGACACCTTCATCGGTCTCGAGGGGAGCTACGGCACGTTGCTCTATGGAGGCAACATCGACAGCCCGTACAAGCGAAGCGTCCAGGGCAAGGATCCGTTCTTCGCCACCGGCATCGCGACGCAGAAGGGGATCCTCGGCAGTCCCGGGTTCAACGTAACCAGCGTGAATGCCGTCGCCGGCTCGACCGTGGGCGGCAACGCCGCGGGTTCCCAGCAGCAGAATGCCGGCTTCGACGCGCGCCTGAACAACGTGGTCATCTACCGCAGTCCCGTCCTTTCCGGCTTCTCCGGAGAAATCGCCTACGGGATGAACGAACAGAAGGCCGCGGGCGGGATCAATCCGACGGTGATTTCGGCACAAGCCAGGTACGAGAAGGGCCCGTGGTTCGCGGCCTACGCGTACGAGGAGCGCGAAGACGTGTTCGGGCTGAATTCGCTGCTGACGTTCGTGCCCGGAACGGGCTCGACGGGCACCTTGTTCGTTCCGCCCCCCGGTGCGAGCTCGAAGGACAGTGCCAACAAGCTCGGCCTCGGCTACCGCATCCTCTCCACCACGGAGCTGCTCCTGGTGTGGGAGAACCTCAGGTACACGACGAGCACCGGCGCCGCGCGCAAGTTCGAGCGCGACGCCTGGGTGGGTTCCGTCAACCACCGCATCGGAAGGCATCACGCGATCCTGAGCTACAGCAAGGCCGACCAGGGAAGTTGCAGCCTCGCCACGGGCGCCGCCTGCTCCACCAGCGGAATGGGCGCCGAGCAATGGGCGCTCGGCTACGTCTTCGACTTGGACCCGAATACCTGGCTGTACGCGTTCTGGACCCAGATCAGGAACGAGGAGGCGGCCGCGTACAACTTCGGCGTCTCGGGCGCCCCGGCGGCCGGCGTTGGTGCCGACCCGCAGGGCCTCGCGCTGGGCATTCGCTACCGGTTCTGAAGGAACGGGGGCTGTTCTCGCGCGATCGCCACGCGACGTCGGCCAGCCACCCCCGCGGTTGAGGCCGTCGGGAGCGATCGGGCTGACTTCCGAGCAGGAGGAAGTCGAAGCCGGTTACTCCCGATTTTTTTCTCACCGGCCTCGAAAGCGGCCCGGCGCTTCCCTACAACAATGTCACCGTCGCGTCGAGGAGCGGTCAGCGCGGGCGCCGTAAAGTGGAAACCGTACCGGCAATTGCCGGCCCCGCCGAAGATCGGCGCAACCTCACAGGAGAAGGACATGAACACCCGCAAAGCCCTGATCACCCTTGGTGCCATTACCGTCGGGCTCACCGCTCCGATCGTTTCGATGGCCGACATCACGTGGATCACCACCAATGACGAGGCCGGCACGCGCATCGTCCAGACCGCCTCCGGAAGCGCGCCCGCCGCTTCCGTCCAACCCGCGTCGAAACCGCTTCAGGCGGGTGACCTTTCCGCCGATCGCCAGTACGTGTTCGTCGGTGGCGAAGGCGGCTGGGAGCTGAGGCCGATGTCCTACCGCTTCGAGAATGGCCGGTTCGTGCACGTCGACGACCCCGTGGGCCACATGCATCGCCAGGCCGACTCGCGTCCGCTCACGGAGCAACAGCGCATCGCCCTCGAGCGCTCCTCCGGTAGCTGAAATCCCCAACGGGCCCCGCCAGTCGGGGCCCGTCCGCGCCGCGGGGAGTCGCGTTGCCCCCGGACACCTCGATTCCCCGGAGCCCTGGCCGATTGCGCCGGGCGCTCGCGTGGCGGGTGCTCGCCGCAGCCGCCCTCGTCGGCGCGTTCTCCGCCGCCACCGTGCTCCTCCTGGAGGAGCGACGGTTCGAGGCTCTCGCCATGGATCACGCGCTCGCCGGAACCAGGCACTTCGAGAGCCCGGCCATGCGGGCGTTGCTCGGGAGCGACGGCTCGATGCACGACGGGCTGAAGCGGCTCCTCGACCACTCTAGCTTCATCGGCGTCCGCGTGTACGACGCACGCCGGCGGCTCGCCTCCGAATACTGGGTCGACGCCGAGGCGGGTCCGGCCGCGACAGTGCCGCCGCACGAGTGGCCCGCGCCGGGAGCCGCGCACCGCGTTCGAACCTCGATCGACGGCGAATGGCTGATCAGGGTGCTGGTGGCGCTGGGCGGCGGCACGGACGTGCCCGTCGGCTATGTCGAGGCCGTCACTCGCGTGGATCGCGCCGCCCTTCTCGCGCAGCGCGAGCGCGCGCGGCTGGCCGCCCTCGTCTCGGCGGTCTCCGTCCTGGTGGCGGCGCTCGTGATCTACCCGCTCGCATCGGCGCTCCTTCGGCGCTCCGAGCGGCTCTCGCGCGAGCTCTGCGACTCGAACCTGTCGCTGCTCCGGTCGCTCGGAAGCGCCGTCGCCAAGCGAGATGCGGGCACGGACTCGCACAACTACCGCGTGACCCTCTATGCCGTCGCCATCGCCGAGGCGATGCTGCTGTCGCGCGGCGAGATCGCGGATCTCATCCGGGGCGCCTTTCTCCACGACATCGGAAAGATCGGCATTCCCGACCGGATCCTCCTGAAGCCCGGCTCCCTGACGCAGGACGAGTTCGAGATCATGAAGACCCATGTCCGCCACGGCCTCGAAATCACCTCTGGCAACCGCTGGCTCGCCGGGGCCGCGCTCACGATCGCCCAGCACCACGAGCGGTACGACGGGTCGGGATATCCGCTGGGCCTTCGAGGCGCCGCCATCTCCCGCGGGGCGCGCGTGTTCGCGGTGGCCGACGTCTTCGATGCGCTCACCTCCGAGCGCGCCTACCGGCGTCCCCTCACGACCGACGAGGCACTCGCCACGATAGAGCACGAGTCGGCCCGGCATTTCGACCCCGAGGTGGTCGCGGCTTTCCGCTGCATCGTGGCACCGGTCGCCTTTCGCGTCCGCGCGGCGTCCGTGGCGAAACTCGGCACGATGCTCGAGGAGATCACGACGCGCTACTTCGAGCCGCCTTCGCCAAGCGTCATCTCGCCAGGTTGATGACCAGGGAAACCGGCGCCGGAGACTTGTTGGTCCACATCCAGCAGTAATCCCGGTCCGCGTCCACTGGCAGGACTCCCGACAGTGCGCGGGCGCCGTCCTCGCGGGCCGGGTAGCGCGCCTTGCTTCCTTCGTGGAAGTGAATGTTGAAGTCCAGCGATGCGGCGGCCTCGAAACTCCAGCGAACGACGTTTCCCGCCGCGAGCCTGCCGCAGACTTCCGCGAAGCGGCCCGGCGCGACGTCCATGCGCCGTTCGAATCGCCCGCCGCCGTCCCACTCGATGTCCACGATCCGCGCATGGCCGGGCGTCGCCCACCAGACGAGTGCGACGACTGCCAGCCGCCAGCAACCACGCTTCCGACGATTCGTCCGTGCTTTCATCTCCGCCCTCCATGCGAATTTTCGGCCGCCGTCGCCGGATGCCACCCTTGCCCGGGCCTCGTCGCTCGCACGAGTTCGAGTGTTCCCAGGAACGTCGGAAGCGCCTGAATGCAACATACGTCGGCGAACCCCGCTTCCACCAGGATGGGAACGAGCCCTGTCGTCACGTTCTCCTCCGTCGTCTCGAACCCGTCCAGCATCTGAACGGCCAGGAACAGCGTCCGCATGAGGCCGCTCGATGCCCGACCCCAGTCTGCCAAGTGAAGCTCGCCGCCCGGACGCAGGACACGCAGGATCTCGGCGGCCGCATCGCGCTTCGCCTTCGCCGACAGATGATGGAAGAGCAGGCTGGAGACGACGCGATCGAATGACGCTCGTGCGAAGGGAAGGCGCGAGGCATTTCCCCGGACGAGCAGAAGTCGCGTGCCGGCATGCCGCGACTTGCGCGTCGCGATCGCGAGAACCGCGGCATCGGCGTCGAGGCCCACGATCGACGCCGCAGGGGACCGCGAGCCCATCAACACGGCGAAAGTCCCCGTCCCGCACCCGATATCGAGCACGTCGTGGCCGGCCTCGATCGCAGCCTGGTCCAGGAGGGAATCGCGAAACCTTCGTTCCCTCGTGAAAAGCGCGACGGCAAGGTCGTAGGCGCCCGTGAGCCGTTCGAAGCCCAGCGCCGGGATGATTCTCGAATCGCCCGTGGTACGCATCGCCGGAGCCCGATCAGCGGCGAACGCCCGCCGCGAGAAGCTCGGAAGCGACGTCCCGAAGCAGCCGCCATCCGGCTCCCGCCATGAGAATCGCCGATGCGACGAGTAGCCCGCACTGGCTCCACTCCGACGCGTCGTACAACCACGCCGCGATCAATCCAAGCGGCACCGCGACCGATGCGAGCTGCGTGACATTCCGCGCTTCCGCGCGCAGCTCGCCGGAGCCCATCGCCATCACCAGGAATGCGGTCGCGCCCGCCACCACGGCGATCGCGGCCATCGTCCGGTCATGGTCCGGATGCCACACGCCGAAGATCGCCGCCGCCGCAACCGCGGCGAGCCCGAGTGCCCCCAGCATCGAGACGAGGCCAGCCACGGCGCATCGCACGGCGACCCGAAATCCATCCTGCGGCGCGTTCAGGTCCATCGTCACGTAAAAGGCGGCCAGCGCCAGGGGCCCAGCTGCCGACAGAAGGGCGCATTGGCGCATCACCGTTCCGGCCACCAATGCGGCCAGCGACGGGAGCCACGCCGCATTCGTGGCGAGCCTGGCGGCACTCGAGTGATCGCGCACCGCTCTACTTCACGGAATCGATCGCCGTCACCGTGTAGGTGCCATCGGGCTGCTCGGCGCGGAACTTCACCTTTTCGCCGACGCTCACCTTTTCGAGCAGGATCTTGTCCTTCACCCGGAATACCATGGTCATGGGCGGCATCCCGAGGTTCTTGATCTCGCCATGCTTGAGGGTGATCTTGCCTGCACCCTGGTCGATCTTCTGCACCACCCCGTCCGTTGCATCCGTGTCGGCGGCCATCATGGGCATCACGTCTCCGGAGCCATGGCTCGAATGCGAGTGGTGCTGGGCGAGCGCGACTGCGGGTGCCAGGGTCAGTGTCAGGAGAACGGCGAATGCGACCTTCATGGTTCGCTCCTCGAAGTGTTGTCCGAAATCGGGGGAATTGTCACTGCGGCCCCACGGCCCGTTCCGAGGCGCCGCTCGATTCAGCATGCTCCAGCCTGCATGCGTCGACTTGTTGAGATAGAGCAATGTTCGCGAAGGAAACCGCGATTCCTGCGACGATGCCCGCAGCGTGGAGACGGCAAGCTTGCCGCAACCTTACAAACCTGAAATCCGCTTCGATCGCGCCCGGTTGGCGAGAGCAACGGCTGGCAACTCCGGCCGAGGCAGAACCGCCTGGAGCACGGCCGCATGATTCACGTCGACGATCCCGTCGGCCACATGCACCGCATGGCCGACACGAGCCCCATGACCGCGCAGGAGCGCATCGCCCGCGAACGCTCCGGGGGAGGCTGAGCGCTCAGTCCGCCGCCGCTCTCAGGCGCAGCGCATTCGCGATGACCGAGACGGAACTCAGGCTCATCGCGAGCGCCGCGACGAGCGGCGAAAGGAGCCAGCCGGTGAACGGAAAGAGCACGCCGGCCGCCAGCGGGACGCCGAGGGCGTTGTAGACGAACGCGAAGGCGAGGTTCTCCCGCATGTTGCGCACCGTGGCCATCGAAAGCGCCCGGGCGCGCGAGATTCCGCGCAGGTCGCCCTTCACGAGTGTGACCTGCGCGCTGTTCATGGCGACGTCGGTTCCGGTTCCCATCGCGATGCCCACGTCGGCGCGCGCCAGCGCCGGCGCGTCGTTGATGCCGTCGCCCGCCATTGCCACCACGCGGCCCTGTGCCTGGAGGCGCTCCACCAGCGCAAGCTTGTCCGCGGGCTTCACTTCCCCGTGCACTTCGTCGATCCCGAGGCGCGATGCGACCGCGCCCGCGGTGGTGTGCCCGTCGCCGGTCGCCATGACCACGCGGATGCCGGCGGCCTTCAGGCTCGCGAGGGCCTCCGGCGTGCTCGCCTTCACGGGATCGGCGACCGCGAGAAGACCGGCGAGCGCTCCGTCGGCGGCCAGGTGAATCACGCTCGCGCCCTCGCGGCGGAGCGCCTCCGCCTGCGCCGCCAGAGGCGCGACCGCCACGCCCTCCGATTCCATCAGGACCGTGTTGCCCAGGGCGAGGCGCTTCCCGCCGACGCGCCCGTGCACGCCCACGCCGCTTCCCGATTCGAAATCCTCCGCCCTTGCCAGGGCGATCCCCCTTTCGCCCGCGGCCGCCACGATGGCCGCCGCCAGCGGGTGCTCGCTTCCCTGGTCCAGGCTCGCGGCGAGGCGAAGAACCTCGTCCTCGTCGAACCCGGGCGCCGCGATCGCCCGCAGGAACGCGGGCCGGCCCTCCGTGAGCGTGCCGGTCTTGTCCACGATCAGCGTGTCCACCTTGCGCAGGTTCTCGATGGCCGCCGCGTCCCGGAACAGCACGCCCTTCGTCGCGCCCCGGCCGGAGGCGACCATGATCGACATCGGCGTGGCGAGCCCCAGCGCGCAGGGGCACGCGATGATGAGGACGGCCAGCGCGTTGATGAGGCCGTAGACCCAGCTCGGCTGCGGCCCGAAGAAGCCCCAGCCGAGGAAGGTCGCGGCGGCGACGCCCACGACGGCGATGACGAACCAGCCCGCGACGCTGTCCGCCAGGCGTTGCATGGGCGCGCGCGAGCGCTGGGCCTGCGCCACCATCTGCACGATCTGCGCGAGGACCGTCTGCGAGCCCACCTTCTCGGAGCGCACGACAAGCGCCCCGGAGGTGTTCATCGTCGCGCCGATCACCTTGTCGCCGGCGCGCTTGGTCACGGGAATGGGCTCGCCCGTGAGCATCGACTCGTCGACCGCGCTCGAGCCGTCGGTCACCGTCCCGTCGACCGGCATCTTCTCCCCCGGCCGCACGCGCAGGAGGTCGCCGACGTGCACGTGGGCGAGCGGCACGTCCTCCTCGCTGCCGTCCGCGTTCACCCGCCGCGCCGTCTTCGGCGCGAGGCCCAGCAGCGACTTGATGGCCGCGGAGGTGCGTGACCGCGCCTTCAGCTCGAGGACCTGGCCCAGGAGCGTGAGCGAGATGATGACGGCCGCCGCCTCGAAGTAGACGCCGACACGACCGTCGACCACGAAGGCCGCGGGAAAGGCGCCCGGCGCCACGACGGCGGCCACGCTGTAGACGTACGCGGCGGAGGTCCCCAGCCCGATGAGGGTCCACATGTTCGGGCTGCGGTGGGCGACCGACTGCGCGCCGCGGACGAAGAAAGGCCACCCGGCCCACAGCACGATCGGGGTCGCGAGCGCGAGCTCGATCCAGCCCTGCAGCGCCAGCGACACCAGGCCGGCCCGGTGCCCGAACATGGCGGTGGCGGTGACGAGGACCGTGAGCGGGAGCGTCCAGCGGAAGCGCCGCCGGAAATCGGCGAGCTCCGGATTCTCCTCGTAGTCCAGGGCCGGCAGCACGGGCTCCAGGGCCATGCCGCACTTCGGGCAGGCCCCGGGCTCGCTCCGGCGCACCTCGGGGTGCATGGGACAGGTGTAGACGGTCCCGGGCGCCGCAGGGGCGGCCGCCTCCTGCGCGCCTGCGGCGTGGTGGTGATGGTGATGCGGGTCGTGTCCGTTCATGGCCCGACCTCCTTTCGCGCCCGGATGCCATGGCCCCGGCCCGGCACGCGCGGGGCGCATGCCGGAGGGGCAACCCGGGCGGCGGTGATGCGACCGCTACTTCGCCGCCTCGATGGCAGTCACGACGTACGCCCCGGCCTTCTCCTCGGCCGCAAAGCGCACCTTGTCGCCCTCCTTAACCTTGTCGAGGAGGGCGCGATCCCTCACCTGGAAGACCATCGTCATCGGCGGCATGTCGATGCTCTTGATGGGGCCGTGCTTGAGGGTGATCTTGCCGGCGCCCTTGTCGATCTTGCGCACCTCGCCGTCGGCCATGGGGACGGCGGCAGCCTGCGACAGGGTGGCGGGCTCGGCCGCGGCATGGCCGTGGTTGTGCATCTGCGCCGCGGTGCCGCCCGCGGCGAAGGCGGCAAGGGCCGCGACGAGGGTGATTGCCTTCATGGTCTGCTCCTTGCGTCGGAGGGGAATGGGAATGTTCATCTCTCGGCGACGACGATCCTGCCGATCATCCCGGCGTCGAAGTGGCCCGGCACCAGGCAGCCGAAGTGGAACTCGCCCGCCTTCGTGAAGTTCCACACCATCTCGTACGTCTTTCCGGGGCCCACGTGCGCCATGTATGGCTCGTCGTGCTCCATGTTCGGGTGCTTCTTCATCATCTCGCCGTGCGCCTTGAGCTCCTCGAGGGTGCCGATCACCATCTCGTGCATCGCCTTGCCGCCGTTCTTCACGACGAAGCGCACGGTCTCGCCCTGCTTCACGCGCACCTCCGACGGCGTGAAGCGCATGGCGTCGCTCATGCCGATGGCGATGGTGCGGGTGGCCTTCTTCGGGTCGCCCTGCCGGCCCCAGGCGTGCTCCTCGGCCGAGATCGGCTTCGGCGAGGTGCCGTGCCTTTCCGGCCCGTGGGCCAGGACGCCGAAGGACGCGAGGGACAGGACGGCGGCGGCAATCATCTTCAAGGGGAATCTCCTCAGGGTGGTGATCAGTGGTGGCCGGAATGTCCGTCGGGCTTTCGCACCTTGACCTCGGCGGCGGCGGGCTTTCCGGAGGCGGGCATCGACTGCCCGCCTTCCGACTTGAATCGGGCCGGCTGCGCGAGCGGTCCCGTCCATTCGTGGGCCTGCGTGCCGGGGGGCTGCCTGTACCAGCCGGGATCGCGGTAGTCGCCGGGCCTCTGCCCGCGGCGCACCTTCACCACCGAGAACATGCCGCCCATTTCGACCGGGCCGTAGGGACCCGTGCCCGTCATCATCGGCAGGGTGTTCTCCGGCAGGGGCATCTCCATCTCGCCCATGTCGGCCATGCCGCGCTCGCCCATCACCATGTAGTCCGGGATGAGCGAGGTGATCTGCTTCACGACCTCGCGGTGGTCCACCCCGATCATCGTGGGCACGCCGTGCCCCATGGCATTCATCGTGTGGTGCGACTTGTGGCAGTGGAAGGCCCAGTCGCCCTCCTCGTCGGCCAGGAATTCGATCTGGCGCATCTGCCCCACGGCCACGTCGGTCGTCACCTCGTACCAGCGGGTCGACTTCGGCGTGGGCCCGCCGTCCGTGCCGGTCACGAGGAACTCGTGGCCGTGAAGGTGGATGGGGTGGTTGGTCATCGTGAGGTTGCCGATGCGGATCCTCACCTTGTCGCCGAGGCGGACGTTGAGCGAGTCGATGCCCGGGAAGGCGCGGCTGTTCCACGTCCACAGGTTGAATTCGAGCATCGTGTTGACCTTCGGCGTGAAGCTGCCAGGGTCGATGTCGAAGGCGTTCAGCAGGAAGCAGAAGTCGCGGTCCACGGCCTCGATGAGCGGGTGCGCGCCCCTCGGGTGCGTGACCCAGAAGCCCATCATCCCCATGGCCATCTGCGTCATCTCGTCGGCGTGGGGGTGGTACATGAAGGTGCCGGGCCGGCGCGCGACGAACTCGTAGACAAAGGTCTTGCCCACCGGGATCTGCGGCTGGTTGAGGCCGCCCACGCCGTCCATGCCGTTGGGGATGCGCTGGCCGTGCCAGTGGATGGTGGTGTGCTCCGGCAGCCTGTTGGTGACGAAGATGCGCACGCGGTCTCCCTCGACCACCTCGATCGTCGGCCCCGGGCTCTGCCCGTTGTAGCCCCACAGGTGCGCCTTCATGCCCGGCGCGATCTCGCGGATCACGGGCTCGGCCACGAGGTGGAATTCCTTCACGCCCTGGTTCATTCGCCAGGGCAGCGTCCAGCCGTTGAGCGTGACGACGGGGTTGTAGGGGCGGCCGTTCGGGGGCGCCAGCGGTGGCTGGGTCGTGGCCTTGTCCATGGTCACGGGCTCGGGCAGCGCCGCCAGCGCCACCCGACTCACCGCGGAGGCGGCAAGCGCCGCGCCGGCAACGCCGGCGCCCCGGAAGAAATCGCGTCTCGAGGCCATCCCGTTTCCTTCCCTCAGTGCCCGCCGCCGGACTCGGCCTGCGGCACCGAGGCACGGGACACGGCCGGCGGGGCCGTGCGCCCGATCATCGCCATGTCGAGGTCGGCCTCGGCGATCCAGAAGGCGCGCAAGGCGTCGACGTAGCCCGTGACGCTCAGCACCTGCGAGCGCGCGTCGGCCAGGAGGTCGAAGACGCCGATCAGCATGCCGTTGTACATGAGCAGGTTTTCTTCGGCGATGCGCTTGCGAAGCGGCACGATCTCGTCGCGGTAATGGCGCGCGATGTCGTGGCTCAGGCGGTAGTGGCGATAGGCTTCGCGCACCTCGGACCGGGCATTGATGGCGGTGTCGGCGGCCCTGTCGAGCGCCTGGCGGTAGAGGGTCTCCGCCCTGGCCACGCGCGCCGTGCCCCAGTCGAAGATGGGCAGCTCGAGGGAGATGTCGTAACCTTTCACGTAGGGCTCGTCCTTGGCTTCCTTCTCGCGGCTGGCCCCGAGCTCGACCACGCTCACGAAGCGCGTGGCCCGGCTGAGATCGAGATTGGCGGCGAGTGCCCGCGTCTCGGAGACCGCCGCCCGGACATCGAGCCGCCGCATCATGGCTTCGCGCTCGATCGCGGGACGATCCTCGGCCTGCGGCGGAAGGCCGGGCAGGCGCTCCGGCAGCGCCAGCGTCGTGGCCTGATCTCCCCACAGCCCGAGAAGGCGGGTGAGGCGCTCCCGGGCGCTGCCCGCCATCTGCTCGGCTCGGGCGACGCCAAGCGCGGCGTCGGCATAGAAGCCCTGCTCCCGGGCTCGGGCCAAGGCGCTCCAATTGCCGGCCCTGGCCATTCGCGAAGCGAGTTCGGCGCCTGCCTCCGCCGCCGCGCTCACCTGTCGCAAGTAACGCAGCGACTCCTCGGCGGCCACGGCTTCGAGCCAGGCCTTGCGCGTCTCGGCGGCCGTGCGCAGCACCTCGAGGATCGCCCGTTGTTGCGCGCCGGCGAAGCGGCGCTTCTCCACTTCCGTGGCGAGCGGCATCGTCACGAGCGAGAAGATGTTGAAGGAGATCGCACGCTCCAGCGCGTAATGGTGGTCACCGGACACCCGGTGGACGCTGAATCGGGGATTCGGCAGCCGTCCCGCCTGGACGAGGTCGGCTTCGGCAATGCCCAGCTCTGCGAGCTCCGCCTGCAAGCCGCGGTTGTTCAGCAAGGCCACCTGGACCGCGTCGTCGACGGAAAGGGGGCCCTTGCCGACAAGCTCCGCGACCCGCGCGTCCCGTGCGGCGCGATCCTCGTCGCTCCGGGCCCAGAATGCGTCCTTGCCTGATTCCGCCTTTACGGCGTCCGCGACCGGGCCGAAGCCACCGTCCGGGGAGAACGAGGCGCAGCCGCCGAGCACGAGGGCAAGCGCCACCGGTACCAGTCGCGAAATGGCCGCCCCGTAGTGACTCGCCACGACCTACTTCCCTTCCCGGGAGCCCGCGGAAGGCGATCCGGTGCGGTCCTTGGCCGACTCGGCCGCCCTGGCCGCCTCGTTCGCCTCGAAAACCTCGCGGGCGTAGGCTTTCCAGCCCCCGATTCGCGCCACCTCGTCGTTCGCTTCCCTCCACGACCCGACCCCTTTCTCGGAGAACGGCCGGTATCGGACGAACGGCGATGGATGCCGCAGGGGCGCGACCGCCGCGGCAGGGTCCGTCGGGTCCTTCGCGGACGCCACGCGGTCGGACGGGTCCGATGCCAGCCCGAGCGAGGGCAGCGCGAGGAGTGCGATGGTGGCAGGAATCTTCATGGATGGCATATGGCTAGCGGTCGGCGGGTGTCGCCGGCAGAGGTCCTCGGGCGGCTGGAAGGCATATTGGTTCGCCCAGGCCGACCCGAAGCTGACATCGACATTACAATTCCGACATGATCGGAATGCGGTGTGCCGGGCGGCGCCACAATTGCATCAGGCATTCGACAACAGTGCACGCGCCATGAAAATTCTCGTAGTCGAGGACGAACCGAAAACCGGCGATTACCTCCGCCAGGGCCTGGCGGAGGCGGGTTTCGTCGTGGACCTTGCCCGCAACGGCACCGACGGCCTGCACCAGGCCTCCAGCGAGGACTACGACCTCGTCATCCTCGACGTGATGCTTCCCGGCTTGGACGGCTGGGGAGTGATCCGCAGCCTGCGCAAGGAAGGCCGCATGATGCCCGTCCTCTTCCTCACCGCGCGCGGCCAGATCGAGGACCGCGTGAAGGGCCTCGAGCTCGGCGCCGACGACTACCTCGTGAAGCCGTTCGCCTTCTCGGAATTGCTCGCGCGCGTGCGCACGCTGCTTCGCCGGGGACGTGCCACGGAGCCGGACATCCTGCGCGTCGCGGACGTGGAGCTCGACCTCCTGCGCCGGCGCGTGCACCGGGGCGGCAAGCGCATCGACCTCACCGCCAAGGAATTCCTCCTGCTGGAGCTCTTGATGCGTCGCCACGACGAGGTGCTGCCGCGCTCGCTCATCGCCTCCCAGGTGTGGGATATGAACTTCGACAGCGACACGAACGTCATCGAAGTCGCCGTGCGGCGCTTGCGCGCAAAGATCGACGACGGCTACGAGCCCAAGCTCATCCAGACCGTGCGCGGCATGGGATACGTCCTCGAGACGCCGGAAACGCGCTGATGCGCCGCCCGTCCCTCACCCTGCGGCTCACGCTGCTGTTCGGCACCGCCTCGACCGCGGTGCTGGTGGTGCTGGGCTACCTGGTGGGAATTGCCGTGCAGGGGCACTTCGCGGAGATCGACGGCGACGAGCTCCGGGGAAAAGTCGAGCTCGTAAGGCACACGCTCGCGAAGTTGCGCACGGCCGAGGACTTCGCCTCCATGCCGGGCCGGATGGACGACGCCCTCATCGGGCACCCGCACCTCGGCGTGCGGCTTTCGGCGTCGGACGGCACGCTCCTCTATGCCTCGGCGGATGCCACCTTCCCGGCCGAGGAATTCCCGCTGCGGCTCGCCGAGGGCCTGCCCACCTCTCCGGCCATCGCCACCTGGCGCCACGGAAGGCACTCCTTTCGCGGCACCATGACGAGCGTGCCCACCGGCTACGCCGGGATGCCGCGCGCCAACCTGGCGGTGGCGGTGAGCATCGACCACCACGTCGCCTTCTTCGAGGCCTTCGCCCGCAGCCTGTGGATCTCGATCGCGGCCGGCGCCCTCCTCACGGCAGCGCTGGGCTGGGTCGCCGCGCGCCGCGGCCTGCTGCCCGTTCGCGAGATGACTGCGGTGGCACGAAGCATCAGCGCGAGCCGGCTGCACGACCGGTTGCGCGTCGAGACGCTGCCGCCGGAGCTGACGCCGCTCGCCACCGCCTTCAACGAGATGCTCGCGCGCCTGGAGGATTCCTTCCGCCGGCTGTCCGACTTCTCCTCGGACCTCGCGCACGAGTTCAAGACGCCGCTCAGCAATGTCATGACGCAGACCGAGGTGGCGCTCTCGCGCTCGCGCTCGCCGGACGAGTACCGCGAGGTCCTCTATTCGAGCCTCGAGGAATGCGACCGGCTGGCGCGTACCGTCTCCGACATGCTCTTCCTCGCCAAGGCCGACCACGGCCAGGTCATCCCGACGCGGGAGAGGATCGACCTCGCCCGCGAGGTTCGCGAGCTCTTCGAGTTCTACGACGCCTTCGTGGAGGAGCGCAGGGTCGCCCTCGACGCCGCCGGCGAAGGCAGCGTGGACGGCGACCGGCTGATGCTGCGACGGGCCATCGGCAATCTCCTGTCGAATGCCATCGCGCACACCGCACGCGGGGGCCGCGTGACGGTGTCCATCGCCGCGAGCCACGATGGCACGGTTCGCCTCGCCGTCGAGAACCCGGGCAAGACGATCCCGCCCGAGCACCTGCCGCGCCTCTTCGACCGCTTCTACCGCGCCGATCCGGCACGCCAGCGATCGACCGGGGGGGCGGGCCTGGGCCTCGCCATCACGCGGTCCATCGTCACCGCCCATGGGGGTTCCATCGCCGTCACCTCGAAGGACGGTCTCACGCGCTTCGAGATGTCGCTGCCGGCAGGCAGCGGTGCCGTCCTCTCCCCGATGTAATCCATCGGTCAGCGCCCGGACAGTGACGCAGGCGCAGGATGGCAGCGTACGAATCGCGTACGCAAACGGAGAATCTCCATGAAGGCCGGAAACAACCACGCGATCGGCGCTTTCGCCGCGGCCATCGCCCTCGCCGCCACCGCCGCCGTCGCCTCCCCGGTCGCCACCAGCGCACCGGCCCCGGGCACCTACGCGTTGAAGGACGGCACGACCCTCTTCGTCGCCGAAAACGGCCGGATGCGAATGTTCACCGCCGAAGGCCAGCGCCTGCACATGAACGACGGCGTCGCGATGGAAACGCGCGATGGCCGGAAGTTCACCATGAAGGAGGACCTGAACTGGAAGCGCATCCGCCAGTCCGGAACGCTCAACCCGAAGTTCAACTGACTTCGGTGGCCTGCGGACTCCTTCGCCCGCGGGCCATCGATACCGGCTGACCGGCTCCCCCCTCCGGCGCCGCGCCTGCGCGGAGGGCTCCTGCCCATTCATGATCGCCATTCGCCGCTCCATGGCCGGACTTGGCATCACCCTTGCGGTGCTTGCCCCCGGCTGCGCGACCGAGGCATACGAAGGCAGGCTGCTCTGGATCGACGGATGGCGAAAGGCCACCGTCGTGGCGATCGGGACCGGAGACGGCATGGCCCGAGAGCTGGCGCTCGACTGCAGGGCGACGTTCCCGGCCGCCGCGCCGAACGCGCGGTACGTAACCGTCAGCTATCGGAACGGTGGCCACCGGATTCGCCGAACGGTTCCATGGATCGGGAATTCGGCCATCGGGATAGGTGACCGCGTCTATGTGAATGTCTCCGATTGCGCGAAGCCCGCGGAGCGTGTGGCGACCCGCAACTCGTGAGCACCCGGCGCGGCGGCTGACGGGGCATCCCGTGCAGCCGGTGGCCGCGAGGCCGCCGACTCACGGATAGGCGGCGCGCAGCTCCTCCCTCACCAAGGCCTGGAGCTCCTCCAGTCCGAACCGCGGCAGCGGCCGTCCGTTGACGAAGTACTCGGGCGTCTTGGTGACCTTGAGCGCCTGCGCGTCTGCCATATCCTTGTCCATGCGCGCCGCGACGTCGGCCGCGTTCATCTCCCGGCGCACGCGCTCGAGATCGAGCCCGATGCCTTCGAGCAAGGGCCAGACCCGCTCGGGATACACGCGGTGGTTCACCACCCAGCGGTCCTGGCTGGCGAAGAGCGCCTCCAGCGTCTCGCGGTACCTGTCCTGGGCGCGCGCCGATTCGAGGAGCCGGACCACGTGCTCGGAGCCGTGGTGGAACGGCACGTGCCGGAGCGACAGCCGGATGCGCCCCGGGTTGTCGGCCATGAGCTTCTTCACGTGCGGGTACATCACGGCACAGGTCTCGCAGGCCGGGTCGAGGAACTCGACGATGTGCACCTTCGCGTCCGGCTTGCCCATCGCGGGCGCGTGCGACGAGGCGATGTGGGCGGCACTCTTCGCCGCGGCCTGGCGGGCGGCCTCCTCTTGCGTGCTGCGGTAGGCGAGCACCCCCGAGACGAAGAGCAGGACCAGGACGGCACCTGCGATCGCGAAGATCGCTCCGCGTCCGATGCCGCCTCGCGACTTCGCGGGGACCGGGGACGGGGGATTGCGGGTCGGTTCGTTTCTTCTGCTCTTGCGGCTCATCTTGGACTCCGGATGTGCGCCGCGGCGAGAAGCGCGGCCATGGTGGTGAAGGCGAGGAAGGACAGCAGCGGGATGTTCACGAAGCCCAGCCATTCGATCTGGACTTCGGAGCACGGCACACCCCTCGTGCAGGGCCGGATCGCCTCGGGAATCACGCCCGCGACGAGCAGCACCTGGAAGACCGAGATGCCCCATCCGGCGAGGACGAGCGGTGCCGCGTAGCGGACGACCCGACGGTCGAAGGGGAAGAGCCCCATCGGCAGCAGGGCCACCAGCGGGAACATCGCGACGCGCTGGTACCAGCACAGGACGCAGGGCGCAAGCTCCATCACCTCGCTGAAGAAGAGCGCTCCCAGCGTGGCGGCGGTGGCGACCAGCCAGCAGGCGAAGACGAGGAGCCACGCGCCGTCGGAGGCGCCGGCGGCCAACGGTGCCCGGGCCCCGGTTCCGGGAGCGTTCATGTCGGCCACACGGCTAATGCCGGCTGTACACCCGCGTCGATCCGTCCTTGAGCACGAGCAGCACTTCGTAGGGGACCTTTCCCGCGCTCTCCATGCCCGGCGAGCCGGCGGGCATGCCGGCCACGGCAACGCCCGCGGCGTCCGGCTTCTCCTTCAAGAGACGCTTGATGGCGGAGGCCGGAACGTGCCCCTCGATGGCGTAGCCGCCGATGAAGGCCACGTGGCAGCTCCCCAACGACTCGGGGATTCCCGAGCTTCCCCGGACAATGCTCACCTCCTCAACCACGTTGGACCGCGTCTTCAATCCGTTGCTTTCGAGATGCCCCGCCCAAAGGCCGCAGCATCCGCAGCCCTCGCGCTGGTATATCTCGATCACCGGTCCGGCAGCGAGCGCGGCACCCGCGACGGACATCGCCCCGGCAAACAGCAGTGCTCCAGTCTTCACTTCGATTCTCCTTGTGGTTCGATGGATTCCGCGGGGAGTCCGCGGCCCTTTACCAGCGCATAGATCGCCGGAATGACGGCGAGCGTGAGGATGGTGGACGAGACCATGCCGCCCACCATGGGAGCGGCGATGCGCCTCATGACCTCGGAGCCCGTCCCCGAGCTCCACATGATGGGAAGCAACCCCGCCATGATCGCGACGACCGTCATCATCTTGGGCCGCACGCGCTCCACGGCGCCTTCCATCACGGCCTCGTAGAGGTCGCCCGCCGTGGGCGTGCCGCGCTCGGCGCGGATGCGCTCCCAGGCGTGCTCGAGGTAGATGAGCATCACCACGCCCGTCTCCGCCGCCACGCCCGCGAGCGCGATGAAGCCCACGGCCACCGCCACGCTCACGTTGTAGCCCAGCGCCCAGACGAGCCACACGCCGCCCACGAGCGCGAAGGGAACGGAGAGCATCACGATGAGGGTCTCTGTCATGCGCCGGAAGTTGAGGTAGAGCAGGACCATGATCACGAGGATCGTGAGCGGCACCACGATCTTGAGCTTCTGCACGGCGCGCTCCATGTATTCGAACTGCCCGCTCCAGGCGATGTAGTAGCCCGGCGGGAACTTCACCTTGTCCGCCACCGCCTTGCGGGCGTCGGCC